>JAEIOG010000175.1 GCA_016342495.1 Phycisphaerae bacterium | reverse complement strand
GTCAGCTTTGCCCATTTCTGGCGTGCGGTCTGATCCTCTGGCATATCACAACAATACGTCAAAATAAAATCAATGATCCTTATTGTCTTGCCCTTATCGTCTGGGTTTACATCAGCTATCGCAAGGCCAAGTTCGCCATGAAGTCCTACAAGTTCAGGCCTGTGAAGTAAAAGCTTGTCAAAGGTTTTCTCGTATGCTGTTTTTGTACTGTTACCTGTCTCCCAAACAGCATAAAAATACTCAAGCTTATTGACTGTCCGGCGGATCAAGTCATTCTCTGATATGCCCTGTTCGTGAATGAAATTAATAGCATCAACGGCATACATCGGCATATTTATAAAGGCATCTTCCCAGTTATGGCCTAGACAAATAGCATTTTCCAAGGTATCAAGCTTTAGTAATTGTAGGATTTTCCCGATAGAATTGTGTAATAATTCAAGCTGCTTTTTGCTGTCCATAGTTCGTTTGCCTCTTTCGGGCGGCTCGCCCCTGGCAGGTGGCAAACGTCTTACCTGTCCAGGGCCGGGCCAATGCAGTAGCTAACTGCCCCGAATATCTTATTTTTTAATTGTGACTTTTTAGGGTTTAATCAATTCATTTGTGCGTTTAGTTTTGACGGCGGTCAACTGGTGACACTGAAAAAGAATAGTACCCCCCCCCTCCATAGTATCCTGCTGCCTACCATTCTAGTTAAAATAGTACCATTGAATTACAGTGCCCAAAATTGGTCACGTGGGCCTTAAGGCTTAATCTTTAACTATCTCCATAATAGCCTGTTTTTTGTTTATGTCAAACCTTGCGTTTATGTCAGTGGTTATTTTTTTCGCTATCGCAAAAAGAAATAAGCTCAGCAGGGCAATAATAGTGATTGTAAGTATTATTATATTATTATGGCATTAAAAACCTTGACTACACGGTGCTACATGGGTAAGATTGAAATAGTAAAGTGTTCGGAAATGATTTTTTACATAGTTGCAATCGCAACGCTTTTGGAGAGATGATTATGTGTCGCAAATGTACTTTGTTCGTCGTATTGGCTATTTATTTAGCAGTACCCTGTTTTGCTGATATGCCCCATGTTGATTCAGATAAAGAATTTGACTCTCTCATAGGTATCGACAGTAAACCGTTGACATTAAAGACTTTATGGAAATAAAACAAGTGGTCTATTTAGCGTAGTTGTATACGCACGGTCTATGAATATTATTTTTTCGTATTTTTCTGTAATGGATTTTAGGAAATCGACAATACACTAGTGATATGAAAAATGACAAAGAAATCAAGCAAATGACCATTGACTGGACTCGCACAGTACCTTCAGTGGAGCGGTTCGTTCGCAGTTTTATCCGTGAGTCTGCGGAAGCGGAAGATGTGCTTCAGGAAGTAGCTCTTGTGATTGTTGACCGCTACTCATCCTACGATTCCAAAAAACCATTCATCGGATGGGCACTGGGAATTGCCCGTCGAGTCGTCTGGGCCCACTTGCGGAAAAAGTATCGTGACCGAGATCTTATGCTTACCGATGCGATCGACCAGGTCTCGAATGCGTTTGAACGCCTCGACCCTCATGTTCAGGACATGAAGGATGCACTGGCTCACTGTGTAGAAAAGGTCAGCGGCGAAGGACGCAAAGTGTTGCTACTACGCTATGAAAAAGGATTGGAGCTGAAACAGATTGCCAGTCAATTGGGCAAATCAGCCAATTTTGTGGGTGTGTTGCTATATCGTGTGCGTTCCGCTTTGCGAGAATGCATTGACCGTCGTATGGGCACGGAGAAAGTCTAATGGATAATCGAATCCAGCAAATTGATCAATATCTCGATGGTAATCTTAATACCAACGAAATAGAGGAGTTGTTTGCTTGGTTAGCTGAGTCTCCACAGAATGCGGATGTTTTTGCTAGGCAGTCTCTATTGAACCAGCACCTTACCGAGTTACTTAACGGTGGCTTTGTTCAGCCGTTGGAGGTATCTGAAACTGAACAAGATACAGCTGCGCCATATGTAATCTCTTCAAGCTCGTCAGCCCTGCAACGTTTTCGAATCACCCGCAACCACAGATTAATATCATCTATCGCAGCAGTCATTATAATTATTCTAAGTGTTACGGTTAGCTTCTTCTTCGCAAAAACTGAACGCAAGATCGCGACGATTACGGGACTGAGCGGGGCCCTGAAATGGACAGGCGACCAAGGTAGAGTCTCTTATGATTTGAGTTTAGGGAAAGAATTGTTGGGGGGAACTATTGAGAGTAAGGCACCTGACTCATGGTTTGAATTCGAATTCAATGATGGCTCAACTGTGACAATTTCCGGAATCTCAACACTTACCTTTTCAGAGTACGGACAGAAGAATCTTTATATCAAGGAAGGCAAGATATTTGTCAACGCGAAGCCTCAACCAACAGGTAATCCAATGCTCATTTACACTCAAACTGCCATGCTGGAAGTGGTTGGCACTCAATTCGAGGTAGAAACCGAGGCGGCATCCACTATTTTGAATGTCAATGAAGGAAAAGTTCGGATAAAACGAATCAGTGATAATATTACCGTTGACGTACCGGCCAAACACCGGATTGTCACTGCCGATGACCGGGATATGCAGCCGGTTCCTATTCCCGAATCGGTTAGCAGGTGGAAGAGTCAATTCCAGTTCGAGACAGAGAAACTTTACGGCGAATGGTTACCTGAGACAACCGACAAAGCTGCAAGACTTAGGGCGATTCCAACCACTATCCACAAGGGGTTTACCTGCTACATGGCGGCATGTGAGGTCTCCCGTGGTGATAAGCCGCCGGTGGTCCTTCAACCCTATTCTCGTTTGAAAGTAAAAGGATATATTGCTTCCAGTAATAATGTGTACTTTGGCGTTACTGTTCGATATCCCAGTGGTGGATTCGCTGGACGGTTTGGAATCATTCAACCAGCAACTAAATTTCATAGTAAAGAAAGCTTTGAGGTGCTTTTAGACCTCCAAGATTTCCAGCTCGATCCGACGCTTGACGAGATTAGGGACAATTTGCCGGAGATCTCTTCTTATCTGGTTCTCGATTCTATCTGGTATCACACTCTAGATAAGCAAGCAGGGCTTGAAATAATTGAAATGGAATTATTACCGCCTGTGATATCCGAGTATCCTGCGAAGATAGAACCTTCACAGCGGCCCATAACGAATATCTGGGCCGCTGCATCTAATGGAGACCTGGAAGCTATCAAACAAAATCTCCTCGCAGGGATTGATATTGACACTGTATTCATGGCGCCAGGGATTATCGCTTCCGGAGCAACATCTTTGCACATGGCAGTCCTGTCCGATCAGCGTGAGGTTAGTCAATTTCTTATCGACCAGGGAGCCAATATCAATGCCAAAGCCAAGGATGAATACGGTGGGACACCACTGCATTGGGCAGCAGCTTTTGGACGTGTGGAAATAGCAAGGCAACTGATTAATGCTGGAGCAAAGGTTAATGTTATAGATGAGAAGGGCTATACCCCTTTGGATGCCACAACCTTGGAGCTATTTTCCGAAAGTAAGAACAGGCTTGCCATTGCCGAGTTTCTCCGAGAAGCTGGTGGCCAATCGGGTGATAATAAAACTAATTGAAAATATTAACAAGGTAATAAAGTAGGAATATTGATAAGGAAATTTATGATGAATAAGATTAACGCATGGATTCTGGTTTTCGCATTGGTTTTTGTTTCTGGACAGTCTAAGGAAACGGTTGCCTCAACGCCGGACATAGATATTTGGAAAGCTGCTGCAAGTGGTAACTTGGAAGCAATCAAACAGCACTTGGAAGCCGGTACAGATGTTGATGCCAAAGATTCGCCAGGTGGCAGCACTCCTTTGCTGGTGGCAGCTACCTTCGGCCAGGTCGAAGCCACCAAATTGCTGATTGAGAAAGACGCGAATGTCAACGCCACCAGCAACGATGGAGCAACGGGTCTTCATGGTGCAGCCTTCTTCTGTCATACAGAGATCGTCAATCTGCTCTTGGACGAAGGGGCACAAGTAAATGCGAAGAACGTCCGAGGCGAAACGCCCCTTGACGCAGTCGCGGGCCAGTGGAGTCAGGAGTTGGATGGCATCTACAAGTGGTTAGCGGAACTCTGGAATCTCCAGCTGGACCTTGAAAGAATAAAGGCGACCCGACCCAAGATCGCTGCCCTCCTCCGCAAGGCTAAAGCCAAGACCGAAGGTCAGCGAAAAGAGGAAGTGACGGAAGTTAAAAGCACTGGATATCGCGGATCCTATTTCATGAACGGCCAGATCCATGTGAACACGTACGGTACGCCCGAAGGCAAACCGCTCACCAGCGGCTACCAAGACTTCAAACCGTCCTGGTCTAAGACAGGCGACATGCTTGTTTTTTTCCGAAGATTAAAGGATGACCCTGTGGTGACTAACTGGAAGACCCAGATACACATAATCAATGTTGACGGCACGGGATTGCATGCGATAACCGACGGCACGCACACGGATTTCAACCAGACCTGGACCCGTGATGGAACCAATACGCCGATATGGAACCGAAAGAATCCCGTAACAGACGGCTTTATAGTTATGAAGAGCAAAGTAGGTGCTAAACCCAGCCAAGAAGTTGCCCTCACTGATAAGAGTTATCATACATGGGCATATTCATGTCTTACTGACGGAAGGATACTTGTGCAGTGTACTCATCCTAAACAAGGATGGGGATATTACCTGATGACACCCAATGATAGGCTTAAGCCGAAATTTGAACGTATAGGTTGCGAACTGGCTAAGAAAGGTTTGCTGGATCGCATCAGCATATCACCGAGTGAGAAGAAGATTTGTTTCGAGTATCAGAAGGGATTTCAGTATAAAGACACGGGGCGCACGCTATACCTCGCTGATTTCAACGCTAAGAAACTCAGCATTACTAATGCCATACCATTAGCAAACAGAGAAGGCACAAATCGCTGGTTTGCCTATCCACGCTGGACGAATGACGAAGCGGCGATTGTATACCATGCCAGCCCATCACTCTACCTATACACACTGAAGGATGGATCAACTGTCAAAGTGTCAACGAAAGACGGTGCTGACTATCGATATCCTCACTGCGAGGCAACTCCAAAATAGAAACGAGAAGATAAGTAAGCTAATTGATGGAGTGTTGCAATGAATAGAGAAAGTAATGATATTGAGCGGCGTGAGTTTTTTAAGCTTGCAGCCCAATCAACGGCTGCTGGGATTTTAGCAGCAAATATTGCTGAAGGTGCAGAAACTGATGATAAAAAGTTTAAGCTGACAGGTAAGATACCCAGCAGTGTATTGGGAAAAACCGGCCTTGAACTGCCAAGACTGGGATATGGTGGAGCTGCTCTTCCAACAAAATTCGGGAATACCCTGTCAACCGAAGACCGGATAAAACTAGTACGCTACGCATACGATAAAGGAATTCGATACTTCGATACCGCCATTAGCTATACCTACAGTGACAGTCAAGCGATTATCGGAAAAGCTTTAAAGGATGTTCGTGACAATGTCTTTATAACGACCAAGGTGGATTTCTGGGACCTGTCGAAACCGGATGGACGCTTCACGAAAGTTCCCAAGGGCGAGGCAACCCGGCAAGTTGAGATGAATCTGAAGGAACTGCAAGCAGATTACATCGATGCCATTTTGATCCACGGCACACCCGGTGTAGAGCAAATGACCGTCGAACAATGCATGGAAGTCCAGGCAGAGCTTACCAAGGCACGCGACAAGGGTTTGGTCCGTTTCGTAGGCTTTTCCGCTCACCACTATTTCGACAAGGCACTGGCTTTGATCCAATCAGGTGGATTTGACCTTTGTATGCTTGCTTATGGTTACCTGCCTCGCGGGAACAGCAGGCTTTTTTCTCCTCGAACGACAGAACTGCGTAATGCATGTCTGGCAAAAGCACATGAACTAAACATGGGAATCGTCGCAATGAAAGTTTTGGGAGCAGGTATGCTTGGAGGTTATGGTCAAAAGCAATGGGAAAGTCTACCCGGTGCGGCCATCCGTTATGTACTCAGAGACGAACGCATCCATCTACTAACGATTGGCATGCGTTATCCCAAAGAAATCGACTATAATATCAAAATTTTTGCTGACGATAAAACATACACTAATCAAGACCGAGCTCTGTTGGCCGATGCAGGAGCAGCCGTCCTCAGCGACGAAAGCGTCAGAAAAATGAGTGTAGAGTGAATGACGCAATAATTGCGTTAAAGAACTGATAACCAGTCTTGACATAAAATAATTCAAAACAAGATGCAAAAGGAAGAATATAATGCACTTACTATGGGGAATTTTAATAATAGTAGCGGGTCTATTTCTGTTTATATGTGGAAGTCTAAAGAGTAATTTTATTATCTATCGATTTTTGGTTGCTCGCTCAAAAATACTGTGGGGAAAGCATGTTTATATCTTCCACCAAATTACAGGAGTAATTGTGATTGTTTTTGGAGTATTAGTGGTGTTTGGGTATATCCCAATAAGTCACTAAAACATCATCCTGAAAATTGCTAAATATCACTACCGTTTTACGCTGCGAATACCGCGATAAAGTACGAAAAAATGCGATTCCTAAGAAAGCTTTCGGAAGATATTAAAAGCACCCTAAAGACTCTATAAGATATAGCTGATGATTCTATCGTAAGTCAAAATCATAATGAACTTATGACGAAAGCTAATTGTGTGTCTATATCAGTCGGATTCCTTTACCGGAATTTGCTAAGATGACACTAATGCAACTATTGAAAAATGAGAAGCATTTATATTGCAAAAATGGTATACTATATGCGATTGTCAGACTTGGTGACCTGAATGCAGAGCAACAACTTTATAAATCACTATCCATAAACGCTAAAGCAGATGTACTCAATCGTGGATTGCATTTTGAATACTGCAAAGATGCATTACTGGGTAAATTAGGATCGCCACCTAAAGATGATGGCAAGCATGATTGTGAACGATGCCTAATTGTTCTTATTGAGCATATAGAAGATTATAGTCAAAGGTTTATTTGTTCTCGTCGCATAGATTTATTCACAATTCGAAGTTTCATAAATAATCGTAAGTGTCTTGGCCCATTTACAAAAAGTCGATTGAATAAAATATGCTCAGCCTTAAATAATTCAAAATTATATGAAATTTCAAAAGAGTCCAAGTAAATGTAGAAACTGAACTTAATTCTTTGATGAATACTATGAAGATCTATAAATAGCAAGATTGCATTAGTGGGGAATACATATTGCGGAACTTCATGTTATTAAAAAATGCTTACATTTACCCCTATATTTACAATATTTTTAAGGAGCACAACTATAGGAAAGACAAGGCTTTACGAAACTGGCGTACACTTTCGATTCCCCCCGCCTCCAGTAGTAAAAAACCTTGATATTGGATTAATATCAAGGTTTTTTTGTACCTGTAGATTTTAATTAGCCATTCAGATATAGTATCGTGCTCGTTCTTAATTCTGTACAGGATGTAAGTCGATGGCGCAAGTCTTTTACGGCTTTCTTAAGATTCTTTCAGAGTTTTTCTACAGAGCATCCGCCGGATCTTTAATTACGCCTTTCATCGCCTCGACGCCTTTCACCGCTTCGACGTTTTTCTTTTACCCATAAGTACCGTTAATCCGATACTCAAGAAGAAAACACTTACGATACTCCAAACGTCACAAATCTTA
>JAEIOG010000013.1 GCA_016342495.1 Phycisphaerae bacterium | reverse complement strand
CAGTTTAAGGTTGAAAACGCTCAGACAAAATTGAAATCACTCTACCCAACTATTAAAGTGTGACTGAGCACTAGTATTTTAATTTTGTCCATTTTTTTACCCTGTCAAACTTGAGACCCTCTTTTGTAAGTATATACTATATGTTTTGCGATACCATGTAAAATCGTTGTAAAAAGTGATTTTTCGACATTGATATTCGTTATCGTGTTAGTTAGAGTATAAATACTGTATCTTTTCCAAATGCATCTTGATTTTGTCGGCCCAAATTTTTGTTCGGCATTGAATTATCGCTATATATGCATTAATCGGCATGATCGCTATACTTTAAGGCTATATTGTCATTAAAAAGGGCTGGGCAAAACAGGGGACAATGGTATGTTTTGCAAATGTTTATGGTAAAAAGTCGAATAACTCATAATAAACAAACTTTTTATAGGAATTAACTGTTTTCTATTAATATCCCACCGGAATTATCGTTAAAAAACAATTTTATTTATTATAAAATAATTACATATAAAAGACTTTTAGTACATCATTTGTATGGAAATATTTTAGGAAAGTTATGATTTTAAAGTTGTTTTTTGGCCTCTTATTTAGTACACTAGATTTAGTATACTACTAGCATGGCTTTATTATATACAGATTGCTTTTGTAGTCTGCAAGCAGATAATAGGAGGGGTCCCAACACAATAAGGGGCTTCAAAAGAAAATTTTCGTTAGAAAGTGAGAAGACTCGATGAGAAAAAAGATCCTGGATACGTTTTTAGTTTTGGTTTTTTTATTAACCAGTTCAGTTTGGGCTGCCCCCTATAATGGGCAGGTGTTTGAACTAAAGCAACCCGATGGTAACCTGATCGAAGTGAAAATCTGGGGAGATGAGTTTTTCCAGCATGTTGAATCCCTTGATGGCTATACGCTTATGCGCGATAAAAAGGGTTGCGTATACTATGCAGAATTGAATTCTGACGGTAGTGATCTGGTGTCCACTGGCTATAAATATAAAGGCCACTCAAATGAAAAATACAAATCTTCGGCTCCAGCTGGTTTAGCCAAAGGGCTTTGGATAAATAAAGACGCGATATACAGGAAAGTCAAACAAAAGAAAATTGACCTGGCCTGTGCGGTTCCTGCTGGTATCAAATTATCACCCGAAGCCGAAGCTGAAGCAATTGAAGCTGAAACCACAAAAGGAATTAATCCCGCAATTTCTAGTTTGCCATCTTCAGTTGTTGGTCTTACTTTATTGATTGATTTTTCTGATGAAAATGCGACTATTCCCGTTGGTGACATCTATAATTATGTCAATGAAAGAGGCTATAGTGGCAATGGCAATAAAGGTTCTGTCCGTGACTATTATTTTGATGTTTCAGGTGGTAAGCTAGTTTACACAAACCATGTAACTGAATACTATCGGGCCAGGCATCCTAAAAGCTATTATACTGATCCGAGTATAAATTATGGTGTTCGCGCAAAAGAACTCATTTTGGAAGCATTGGGTTATCTTGAAAGAAATACTAATTTTGATTTTTCCCAACTTACTTTAGATAGCAACGATCGCTTTATTGCGATTAATGCTTTTTATGCCGGTGGTACCGATAATGCCTGGGCGCAAGGCTTATGGCCTCATAAGTCAGGGATGAATGACATGTATACCACCGAAGAAGGCTTTAGTACTGGCGAATATCAGATAACAAATATTGGCTCAAGTCTTACCCTGGGTACATTTTGTCATGAGAATGGGCACATGGTGTGTGATTGGCCTGATCTGTATGATTATGGTTATGAATCTGCTGGTGTGGGTAATTTTTGTTTAATGGCATCGGGTGGAAACAACAAAAATCCAGTTCCGCCTTGTGCCTATTTAAGAGAAATCCATGGCTGGGATAAAGTAATTGACATTACCAATGTCAATGAAGGTAGTGAGTATACTCATATAGCAAATTCTAATGAGATATATAAGTATTCCAATCCAGAAGATAAAAATGAATATTTTCTAATCGAATCCCGCATGAAAAAAGATCGGAATTTGTCTTTGCCAGATGAAGGTTTGCTGATATGGCATATTGACCGCCAAAGTAGCAATGACGATGAACAGATGACCCCTGATTTACATTATAAGGTTTCGGTTGAACAGGCTGATGGCAAATTTGAACTGGAACATGGACAATCTTCTGGTGGCGCTGGCGATCTGTTTCATAAAGATTATGTAGATTTATTTGATGATGAAACTACTCCAAATGCTAACTGGTGGGATGGCTCAGATTCCGGTTTGATTGTCTGTTCAATCGGTTATTCCGGTGAGACTGTTTCATTTTGTGTTGGTTGGCCTAAGGTTGATTATACTGGGCTATGGCATCTAAATGAGACTTATAATGATGATATGGTCAAGGATTATTCCGAATATGACAATCACGGAACTGTAGTTGGACAAATCCAATGGGTTGACGGTTTTGGTGATGGTACCGATGGCCTTAAACTTGATGGTACAAATTATATCGACCTTACTGCTGCCCCAGGTAGCGATGATGTCCTTAGTGCTGCTATGTGGTTCAAAGCTGATAAATATGCCGACATGATTCTTTTGGATAAATCTCCTCTTGGAAATAGCGGTATAGGTTGGAAAATAAAAACCTTAGAAGATGGCAGACTTGAATTCATTATTGGTTCAGACAGTAATTCCAAAACTATCGTTACTCCTGGCTTGGCGTATATCCCTGATCAGTGGTACCATGTATTTTGCTCTTATGATCTGGAAGGAACTGCTAAGATTTATGTCAATGGTTTCCTCGCCAGAGAAATTAATAATATTACCAATGTTAATGTCTCTGAAAAGAATACCGTATTAAGACTTGGTGCTTCGGCTACAAATCCGGAACAAGACAGATTTTATGGCGTTGTTGACGATGTACGAATAGCCTTGGAATTGCTTACTGATGTTGAAATGCAAGAGCTACCAGGATTGTTCAAATCTGGCAGAGCTGCCGATACTGTCGGCATCTGGCATTTCCAAGAGCAGGAAGGTGATCTTGCCAGAGATTATTCTGGAAATCACAATGATCTTTTGCTTTCGGATGGATTGAAATTTGGTGACAGCAGTGTACCTGGCAGAACAGGTGAAGCTTTGTATCTTAATGGAACTCAATATTGTACAGCTAAATCGTATGATGGCTTGTTGAATGAAATAACCTTTGTTACCTGGGTTAAGCGTGATGGAGATCAAACTTCTTGGGCTGGTCTTGGAACCACTCTTGGTGCTCGGCCTGCTTTTGCTTTGGATATTTATTCTTCCGGGTTTTATAATGAATTGCGATATCGCTGGGGTGCCAGCGCCGCTGCCAGGGATTGGCACTCTAATGTATATGTTCCAGCCGGTAAATGGGTGATGGTAGCTTTAGTCGTAAATAAAGATAAAGCAACTGTCTATCTCCATGATGGTCGCCGCCTGACTAAAGCCGAAAATGTTGTACCTCACGCAAACATAAAATTTGATGCTGATTTACATATTGGTTACGATCAAGATTATAATGGATACTTCAAAGGTGCTATCGATGATACTCGATTCTTTACCTATGCCATGACTGAAAATGAAATAAAGGCACTTGGTGAAAATAAAATAGCATCGTTCCCAAATCCTGTTAACAATAGCCATGGGAAAGATCCTGTCCAATTACCGTTTACATGGGTACCAGGCCCTAATGTTGCGATCCATCATGTATATCTTGGTCAGGATTACGATGCGATTGAAAATGCAGATATGGAAAGTCCTTTATATCAAGGTTCGATTACTGAAACTGAGTTTAAGTTAAATTTATTACCTTCAATGATGTATTACTGGAGAGTTGATGAAGAACTTGGCGATGGCACCATTTATAAAGGTAATGTCTGGCAGTTTAAGACCGAAGGCATTCCTTATGACCCACCAGTATTTGACGAACTTACCATCGATTTGGAACATCCTGTCGATGTTAATTTCCCATTTGGCCCTGTATCAATCGCTGGCCACGCCCAATTGCCGGAAAATACCCCTGAAGGCTCTACTTTACACTACAGCCTTATCAGTCGACCAGGCCAACCAGATTGGTTAAATGTTAGCCCTGATGGCGATATTGGTGGTACTCCTGATAAGCAAATCTATGTACCATTTAGAATCAAAGCTGATGATGGTTTTGGTAACTATGATTCCATGTTAGTTGGCATTGAGGTTATTGATATGACCAGTGGTAATGAAGGTTTGGTTGACTTTGCTCAGTTCTCTGATAATTGGGGTGGAGATGCCAGAATATGTGACCTCAATTTTGATGGCATTGTCGATATCGAAGATTTTGCTATTATGCTAAGCAACTGGTTGGCTAACTAAATAGGAAATATTCTTTCCATAAAAACTTAAAAACCTCCTGGTATTCACCGGGAGGTTTTTTTTGTTAAAAATATTTGTTGTTGCAGGGGAATTTAATATTCAACTTTAGCCCAATGCTACATCCATAATCATCATAACGGTAAAACCAATCATTGCTCCCATGGTAGCAATATCAGCATTGCCGGCTTGTTGCGATTCAGGGATAGCTTCTTCAACCACAACAAAAATCATCGCACCAGCGGCAAAAGCCAATGCATAAGGTAATATCGGGGCAGCGTAAACTACTGTTGCTGCTCCAATTACACAGGCAATAGGCTCGACCATGCCTGATAGTTGACCGTAATTGAAACTTTTCAATCTGGATAAACCCTCCCGTCTTAATGGAATAGAAACAGCCATTCCTTCCGGAAAATTCTGCAAGCCAATACCGATTGCCAAAGCTATTGCCGCCGACAGCGTATAGCCATTAGTATGCAGTGCCGCAGAACCAAAGGCAACCCCGACCGCTAACCCTTCGGGAATATTATGCAAAGTAATAGCCAAAACCAGTAGGACGCTTTTCTTCCATTTGGTCGCAATACCCTCAGCTTCTGACATAGGTGAGAAAAGATGTAAATGAGGAATCAATTTGTCACATATTCTTAAAAATACCCCACCACCCAAAAAACCTGCCGCCGCTGGAAACCAAATCGGAACTGATAAACCCTCTGACATTTCAATTGCAGGAGCTAATAGTGACCAATAGCTTGCTGCGATCATAATACCGGCAGCAAAACCTAAAGCGCCATCCATAACTTTGCGATTAATAGTCTTAAACGCAAATACCATCGCCGCTCCTGCTGCGGTAAGGCCCCAGGTAAAACAGCCACCAATTAAAGCCTGCCAAACAGGGCCCAGCTCCTTAAATTGTTCGATCATTATAAATTATCCTCGTAAAATAGTAACTAGCTCAAATTGTTTATAAATATAATGCAAGTAAAGACTTGAGTCCTTTTTAACGATAGCATTTACCACAGGTAAATACCGTAACTGTTAGTTTTGACTTCCATACTGGCAATCGCTAAGTTTGAATAATGTACCTGATTTGTTTGATTATAGCTTCTTTGTTTAGATAATTCAAATACTACAGGTATCAAAAAGAAGATTAAAAAAATAATTAGATTAATATGCCTGAATTCACTTTATGTGTTAAATTAGGCAATAAGGGGTAGATGGCAATATTATGACGATTATACTGAATATGTCACTGACATTTCAGCGTTTTCAATATATATCACCATCAAATTGTAGAAAACTATTGATTTGTTACTCAAATAATTGTTATCATGAATTATTAATGGCCATGGGCTTATTATCTATATTGCCTTATCTAAAGCTTCTAAGCAAAAAGTGTTGTAATTTGTCTTTATTTGTGTTTTTAACTTATAGATTGCCGCAAAAAATCTGTGGATATTATTAAACTGTAATATTGGTTCTTTACCAATATATTTTTAGTGTTGTTTAAAAAGGAGATTTATTATGAAGAAAATGTTGTGTCTTTTGGCATTATTAGCTATTAATGCCACATCTTATGCGTCAATATTATTCCAATATGATGCTGGCGTTAATGCTCAAATAGGTGCCACAGGTGCCGCTGACCCAACTACTCAAGGCTGGACAAAGGTTGCTGGCGGTGGCCAATGGAATGATGCCTTTGATATCGGCGATGGTGGATGGATGATTGAAGATGGTACTAACCGTGCAACCACCTATTATGAGCGTACCTTAACTTCTGGTCAACAATCGGTGATGGCCTCCAGCTGGACTATGACCAGCACCTTTTCCATGCTTTCTGATTTAACTGGTCAGGATGGAACTTTCCTGGATAATTGGCATCAGGATAATAACAATAGCTCTGGTATGGGTTTCTGGATTGAAAATGGCTCTGCTGGCTATCACTACTGGATTAGATTCAGCGTTGATGCCGACAATCTTTTTGTTTATGATGGCACCAATACTCATCAGCTAACTACCGATGGTTCTGGCTATGATGTGTTTAAAACTTATACTATCAATTATGATGGAACCGATGCTGTCCTATCTGTTGATGGCAATGACTATGCCCTTGATTCCCATGGCCCAGGCAGTCAGGACCGCTTTATTTTCGGTCTTGCTTCCAGCACTATGTATGGCTCAGCTGTTTTCAATGAAGTGACCGTGGTCCCGGAACCTGCAACTATCGCTTTATTGGTAATGGGTGGCTTAACTGCCATCCGTCGCCGTCGCTCATAAATTATAAAGAATAAGGATGAGGATATAAAAAGGCCCAATGCAAATTGCTTGTATTGGGCCTTAATTATTGAACAAGTATGATTTACTCAAACCTCCCCACGGTATCTATCGAATTAAACAATACTGTTTAATCAATGCTTGCAGATTAACCATATCGGATTGTTCAGAAATATAACTGTTTAATATCTCAATTATTCCTTTGGTATCACTACTGTTTTCTGGATAGGCAAATAGGTATTTCATGCAATTTTCTACCGCTTCGGTGCGTTTCCCATTTTTATGATATTTTCGAGCCTGTATTGCAAAGCGATAGCCATGTTTGCCATTGGCCTTGTTCAGCGATGCTCCTAATTTCTTATTAAGATCATTTAAAGCATAGTCCAGCATCGCCCGGTCTTCTGGAAGATCCAGCGTGTCACCAGGGACATTGTAGCGGTATTCCTGATTGACAAATTTATCTGAAACACTGTAGCTGCCTTTTATATTGTCATTAACAACAACATCACCGGTTGCGGTATCAACCATCTTGATTGAACATTCTATCTGAGCGTATTTAGTTGTGGTGTAAATCGGATATCGATATTCTTTGATATTGTCAATATATCTATAGCGATCAGTATAACGTAGTTTATAAGAGGCCGCTGTGCGTTTGTCCTGCAAATCTCTGAGATAATCCTGGAGGTTTTTCAATTCTCGGCGTTTGTCTCTCAGGTAGTTTTCATGGGCTTTGGTTGGTTCTCTGTTATAATTACGCTGGGCTCCTTCGACTTTGCTTTCGGCCCGATTAATCGAATAGCCTGCATTGGTGATGGCTCTTTCGATGCTTTCCAGATCATCTTCGGCTTTTTTATAATCAGGATTTTCTACTCGTCGGGTGCCATCTTTATATTTGCTGGTGCCGTAGCTGGTTCTATGGGTTGACTCGGTAATATCGTTGGTTATTACTTTTCCTGAAATTTCCGCATCAGCATTTATTGCTGAATTGACGATGTTTATCTTATCATTATTGATATGATTTAATTTTTCTATGGTCATTGCCTCTATTCTGCTGGCGACTTTATTATTTCCTTGCTGGTCAGTGATACCGGTAAAAGCAATAGAGTATATAATTTGCTGTTGGATTTTAGCTGTGTTCATCTGAATGTCGGCTTTTTCTTCCGGGCTATTGGGCATATAATTCAGGATCAACAAATCCTGTAATATGGCATTTCCAGGTTTATCCCAGCGTGAAAAGGCCTGGGCCTGTAGGCGATGATCCGCTGATATTTCTGATTTAGCTAAGGTAATATCACTTTCAATATTGCCATAATTGTTTAGCATCGCTTTGCTTTTATTGAATTGTCTTACTGCATCATAAAAGTCATTGACTGCTAAAGCCCCTTTACCTTTGACAATGAATTGATCACATATTTTTTCTTTACTCTTGTTAATATCACTATCGATACCTTCGAGTTGGCTATGTAGTGATTTTGCCCGATTGTATTTGCTCAATGCCGCAGTATAATCACCACTGTTAAATGCGGTATCTCCCTCGATCTTTAATATATCAGCCGAATCACGATCTTTTATGGTCGACAATAATTGTGCCGCTTCTTTGCCTTTTTCGATAAATTTTTCCGCTTCGAGTAGCTTGGCCCCGGCGGTATCCCGATCATCAATTGCCAATGCATCTTCAGCGGCTTTACAATAGAAGTCATAGCCTCCCTGTTTGAATTCTTCGAGATTCTTACTGCCGCCTATCAGTTTTATATCTATTTCCAGAGCCCCCTGGATAGTTTCGACAGCCAGATCCCATTTGTTTTCCTCGGCAAAAGCCAGAGCCTGTTTCTGAAGTTTGTTGGCTTTGTCGATAGTTTCCTGAGCCAGCTTTAATTGCTGGGCATATTGACGATTTTCAGGGATATAATCCAGAGCAAACTCGATATATCTCTTGACCAGTTGAGGGTTGGCCCGATCCTTTTCCGATAAGGCACTGCGATAGAATCGATCTGCCGCCAGTATCAACGTATCATTGAGTTTTGCAATCCTGATATCCAGCTTTTCCGAACCGGTAATCATATTATTTATACGCAAATCAGCGGCCAGCATCCGGGCAGACTTGGTAATATCTTTAGATTTGGTTTCATCGACACTCTGCTCAAAATAACGAATAGCAGTGCCATAATCACCTTTCTCAAAAAATGTCATCCCCTTGTTATAAGACTTATTACCCGCACAGCCACTAAACAGAGCCAGACAAACAATCAATAACCAAAATGCTTTATATAATTTCATAATATTGTTCCTGACATATAGGATTATTAATTTGATTTTAATACCTGAGTAACAAGGTTCCGCCAAAAATGGGCCTTTGGCTATGCCGCAATGTCTTCCAAGAAACAGCCCAGAGTAGCAGCGACCTGCTAACCCAAGGCTACCGCATCTAAATCATTGTGTCATTCCCACGCAGGTGGGAGTCCAGTTTTTTGGGCCAAAACATCGATTCATGTTTGATAGGTCTCCGCCTGCATGGAGATGGCAATTTCTTTTTTTGTCTTATATATAACTTTAATCCAGTAAATTTCCTATCACTCCACCGATTCCGCGGGCTTCACCTTTATTGCCGCTGAATCTTGCCGCCGCAGATATTCTATCAGCTAATCGTGAGAATGGCAAGCTTTGCAAAAACACCTTGCCCGGCCCGGTCAGTTGGGCAAAGAACAGGCCTTCACCGCCAAACAGGGCATTCTTAAACCCGCCAACAAACTTAATATCATAATCTACCGTAGGTGCCAGCGCTGCCAGGCATCCGGTGTCAACTTTCAAGATTTCCCCAGCGGCCAGTTCCCTTTCCAGAATCGTCCCGCCGGCATGAATAAATGCCAGCCCATCACCGGTCAGTCTCTGCAGGATAAAACCTTCCCCGCCAAAGAAACCCGCTCCCAACTTCTTGGTAAAGGCCACGCTAATTTCAATACCGTTGGCACTGCACAGGAAAGCATCCTTCTGGCAGATAAACTCACCGCCTAATTCAGTCAAATCCAAAGCTACGATTCTACCCGGATAAGGTCCGGCAAAAGCTACCCGCTGCTTGTCATGACCGCCATTAGCAAAGGTTGTGATGAAAAAACCCTCACCAGTAAACATTCGCTTAAAACCCTTGAACAGCCCACCGCCGGTAGTAGTCTGCATCTCGATGCCGCCATCCATATACATCATAGCCCCGGCCTCGGCCCGGCAGCCTTCACCCGGATCCAGCTCAATTTCGACCACCTGCATATCATCGCCAAAGATTTTATAATCAATCACATCAGAAACAGCCATATCAGGCTCCTTTCAACTTATTTCTTTCAACTTATTTTTTGCACTACCTATTATAATAGATGCAAACCCGACACAGACTTGCATTAAATATTGAATTATTCAGACATATATTAAAATTGCCATCAGACCTCTGCATATTTTCATTTGCAGGCTTATAATTTTACTGTTTACCTAACCCAAAGCCTTCTTGACTCAGTCAGGCGACCCGGTCGACTCAGTTAAAAGCCCTGATTAGCTGAGTCAACCAACCCGTTTGACTGCCTGCACAACCATCGCACAACAAGAGCAAGCAGGGTGCAGGCTCAGCCTGCCTACCACATTTTGTCGGCTTGGAAGGGATTACCTCCTCGTTTGGGCTTGGGTGCCTGGCTTTTCAGGATCGCCGCGGCTATCGCAAGGTCGACCTGATTCGTTATTTTTATATTGGTTTCATCGGATGGCACCACTTTAACCGCTATATTTAAGCTTTCGGCCAGCTGGGCATCATCGGTTATAGGTTCGGTTATGTTGGCGATATTCTCATAAGCCTTGCGGATGATTTCTGCCTTAAATACTTGTGGTGTTTGAGCTTGCCATAATTTTGAACGGTCGACAGTACCTACGATATTATGCTCATTATCCACTTTTTTGATGGTTCCAACCAATGGTGATGCCAGTATCGCAGCCCCGGTTTCGATGGCAGCTACAAAGACTGCATCGATTTGTTCTTTAGTAATACAAGGCCGGGCGGCATCGTGGATGGCTATCAGGTCAATATCGGGATTAACTTCTTTAAGCATATTTTCAATTGTACCGTGTCTTTCTGTTCCGCCAAAGACGGTTTTGACGCCAAAAAACACAAGTTTTGCACTATGGCGGATTTCAAAGATTTCTTGCTGGTCGGCTGGTATGGCCAGGATGATCTGGGCTACATCTTCTCTGTCGGCAAATTTTTCGATAGTTCGTAGAAACACCGCACGGCCATCGATATCGGCGAATTGTTTGGGGGTTTTACCGCCAAAACGGGTTCCGCTACCCGCTGCTGCTATTAAAACTGCTGTTTTTGTCATATTTTGTACCTTTCCATTTAAGATTCAACTACACTAATAATAATGTTAAAATTAATGTTAGTCCAGCCAAAAATCAGGTTTGAAAGACTTGACTAATATGCAAAAAACACTTATTGTCTATGGCATTGAAACAAAAAATGTGCTTTTGACTGCATAATTACGGGCAGCAACGGGCACGAAAATGACAAAAAATGCCTTAAAATGACAATTTTGGGTAAAAATATCAGGAAAAACTATGGAAAAACAACAGCACTTGACTCCGACCGAGGTCGTTTTTGAGTTGGATAAATACATTATTGGCCAGGACGATGCCAAAAGAGCAGTGGCTATAGCCATTCGAAATCGATGGCGACGACAGCAGTTGTCTGCCGATATGCGCAATGAGGTAGCACCCAAAAATATAATTATGGCAGGGCCGACCGGGGTCGGTAAAACCGAAATCGCTCGTCGTCTGGCAGGTTTAGTAGGTGCGCCTTTTATAAAAATTGAGGCTACTAAATTTACCGAAATTGGTTATGTGGGCCGCGATGTGGAAAGTATGGTCCGCGACCTGGTTGCCCGCAGTGGCCAGCTGGTTCGAGATGAGATGGCCGCAGAGCACAGCCGTGTCGCGATGGATCATTCTGAGCAGCGAATTCTTGATATTTTGTTGCCCAGTCCGATACCCAATCCTAATGCGACTGAAGAAGAGCGTGCCGAAACTATTGAACGTCATAACCGGACTTTGGAAAAGCTCCGGGGCAAGCTGCAAAATGGCAGTATGGAAGATAAAGAAATTGAAATCGCTGTCCAGGAAAAAGGGGCATCGGTTGGCATTCTATCTAATGTTGGCATGGACCAGATGGGGCCGGAGATGGAAGGCATATTTGATAAGTTGATGCCTAGCCGTACGAAATTGCGCCGCCTGAAGATTGGTGATGCCCGCAATATCATTTATCAGCAGGAACTCGATAAGCTTATCGATCAGGACAAGATGGCCGAACTTGCCATCGAACGGGCTGAGCAGTCGGGTATTATATTTCTGGATGAAATAGATAAGCTCTGTCCCGGTGATTCTATCAGCGGTGGTGATGTCAGCCGTGAAGGTGTACAGCGGGATCTATTGCCATTAGTTGAAGGTTGTAGCGTCAATACTCGTCAGGGTATGATAAAGACAGACCATATTCTTTTCATAGCCGCTGGTGCTTTCAGCAAGAATAAACCATCAGATATGATGCCGGAATTGCAGGGTAGGTTCCCGATTCGGGTCAAATTAAAAGATTTGAATGAAGAAGAATTCTGCCGTATTCTTACTGAGCCAAAAAACTCACTTACTTCCCAGCAGGTAGCATTGCTTAAAACCGAGGGTGTAAATATCAAATTTACCGATGAAGGTGTAAAAGCGATGGCTAAAAAGGCTTTTGAGATGAATACCGAACAGCAAAATATCGGTGCTCGTCGTTTGTATGCGGTTATGGAAAAGGTGTTGGAGCAGGTTAGCTTTGATGCCCCGGATAAAGCGGATAAAAAGTATGTAATTGATGCTGATTTTGTTGAGAAGCATTTGAGTAATGTATCTGAAGATGAAGATTTGAATGTCTTTGGCTTTGCCTCGGCAATAAAAGATAAGAAATAATGTTAATTGTTTAAATTAGAATTTCCCCTGTAAGTAGTGCTATAATATTAAAATTGATCTTTTTTATGGAGTATAAATAATGTCAGAACAAACGTTTGAAGACAAAATCAAAGAATGTATTGAAGAAATTCGTCCCATGCTGCAAGCTGATGGTGGTGATTGTGAATTAGTATCTATTGAAGATAAGAAAGTTATGATTCGCTTTAAAGGCGCATGTCAGGGTTGTCCCGGTGCGGCTATGACGCTGAAGATGGGCATTGAACGCCACATCCGCAGCAAAGTACCAGATGTTACAGAAGTTTGTGCCGAATCCATGTAGATTTTATTAGGGGCTTCCAGAGAGACGATTTTTTTTGGAAGCCTCTTTTTTATTATAAGACGAATTCAGGGATTTTATACACAACCTTTTTTGAGGATGATGTTGGCATACAGTGCTGGTTCACTGGTGGCTATGACAGCATAGGCCTTTTTGGCTCTTTCATAAAATTCAAATCTTTCGACGTATTCAAAATTGGTAAATTTGTCACTTTCGCTACTTGATTTAATTGATGCGCGATAAGTTTCCCAGATAGGCGTTGCAATGGTATCTCCGGGCACTTTTTGCATTAGAGCTACGGGGTTTTCGACATAGGGGTCCAGAGGTAATAATTGAAGAATTGCTTCTAATATTGGTTGAACACCATGACCATCCATGCGTATCAGTTTATTAGCTATTGAAGCAGATGGGAAGTTCCCGTCTGCAATGACAATTTCATCGCCATGACCCATTTCCATGATTATTTTCAAAAGTTCCGGGCTGATAATTGGCGGGATTCCTTTTAACATTTTTTGTATCCTTTTTTGTGAGGTAAGGTTGTGGATTTATTTGGTACAAGATTGGTTGTGCGTTTTCCTGTATTTTCCAGGTGGGCAGCCAACGATTTTTGTAAACATACGCGAGAAATAATATTCATCATTGAAGCCTGACAGATGTGCGATTTCATATAGTGTCAGTCTACTGCTTAATAATAATGTTTGTGCCGATTCAATTTTTTTCTTATTGATATATTGTATGGGTGAAGTCCCCATAGTTTTAGAAAAAATGGCTGAAAGATAAGCCGGACTAAGATTTGCAACTTCCGCTAAATTTTCCAGGGTGATGATATCTTTAAGATTATCATGGATAAACTTGAGTACAGGCTGAATTTTATTAATTGCAGTAGCGGTTCCTGAGTTGCAGGCAGTTTGGGCAGTGCTTAAAAAAGCAGCAATAAGCAAACGCATCAGTCCATTGCTTTCAATGATATTTGCGAAACCTTTCTTTTCAGAATTATTTTGAGCTCGTTCCAGGGTAGATTGGTATATGGGTTTGTTTGCATCTCTTTCTAGTAGTTCCAGGTTTGGGTTAAGGTTGTTCAGACGTATAAATAATTTTTCATCAATATTATATTGCTTAGCATTTATTTTATAGTTAAAGTCGGCAACCTGAAAAATGTTCAATCCATTTTCCAGTTCAGTAGTGAAGTGAATGTAATAATGCAGAAAAGTATCTGGGCAGTACAGGTCGACATTACTGAAGGCAGGGATTAGATATAAATAACCGGGTTCAAGAAGGTATTGTTTTTCATGATGCTTTATATAGCCATTTCCGTCCAATATATAGTATAGTCTGGTATATGGGCTATTGACATGCTTATGTTGCCATTCTGTACCGACACGATAATTCTCAATGTTAAGGATCGTGATTTCCATTTTGTCAAAAAGTTTCTGAAACATAATTAAATTATAATGATAATCAAAAGAATGTACAATAAAAATAAAAATATTCCATTTTGACAAATCGGGAATTCTGGTATTTTTAACTTCTGAAATGGTTAATGTGGTTTATCCAGAATCATTTAGTGAAAAAGGAAATTATAGGAGTTAATTGAATGTCTAAATTTGCGATTGCTAAGAATGGAGTAGAGCCAGATGCGGTGCCAAAGAAGATATTATATACCGGTGCAGAAATTCCTGCAATTGGGCTGGGGACATTTGGTTCAGATAGATTTACGCATGCGCAGGTAGCAGATGCTGTTCGTGATGCGATTTCGGTGGGGTATCGTCATATAGACTGTGCATCAGTTTATGGAAATGAAAATGAAATTGGCAAGGTATTAGCAGAAGTTATTGACGCTGGTGTGCCACGGCAAGAGTTGTGGATTACATCAAAGGTGTGGAATGATATGCACGGGCCGGGCGATATTTTATGTGCTTGTGCAAGGTCATTGAAGGACCTTCAGCTTGATTATCTTGATCTTTATCTTGTTCATTGGCCATTTCCTAATTTTCATTCACCAGGTTGCGATGTTAATTCCCGCAGTCCTGACGCTAAGCCTTATATTCATGAAGAATTCATGAAGACCTGGCGGCAAATGGAAAGGCTGGTCGAAGCTGGGCTGGTACGACATATTGGCACATCTAATATGACAGTTGCTAAAATGAAGCTGCTATTGCGTGATGCCAGGATTAAGCCTGTATGCAATGAGATGGAACTGCATCCGCATTTTCAGCAACTTGAACTATTTCAGTATTGTATTGATAATCAAATTCAGCCAATTGGCTTTTGTCCAATTGGTTCACCTACTCGTCCTGACCGGGACAAAACGGGTGATGATACAGTCGATATTGAAGACCCTGTAGTTCTAAAGATTGCCGAAAGATTAGGTGTTCATGCAGCGGTAGTATGTCTTAAGTGGGCATTTAAGCGCGGGCAAATACCGATTCCATTTTCGGTGCATCATAATGAATATCTTAGTAATCTTATTGCAGCCACCAAAGATCATCTTACTGATGCAGAGATGGCTGAACTGGATAAGATTGATAAAAACTGTCGCTTGATAAAAGGACAGGTTTTTCTGTGGAAAGACAACCAAAGATGGGAAGATCTGTGGGATATAAATGGTGAAATTACACCAGAATAAGCTATAATATACTGATTACATTTGGAATTTCCCATTTTGCCAATACATAATTTATTGCATTGCAGGGCCTTAGAACTGGCTCTGCCTGGGGAAATCATACCCTTTGGGTATACAATTGAAAGGATAAAATAATGACAAAGAAAATGATGGGAGCTATTTTACCTGGTAATAGTACCGTAGAACTTAGAGAATTTGATATTCCTGTTCCTGGTCATGGGGAAGTGCTGGTTAAAACCAAATCTTCAACCATTTGCGGTTCCGATATTCGTTGTATTTATCACGAACATTTGGGCAAAGGCCCGGAAGGCTATCAGCCTGGTATGATTGCCGGTCATGAACCTTGTGGGCAGATTGTTGAAGCTGGTCCGGGATGTCGTCGTTTCAAACAAGGTGACCGGGTCATTTTATATCATATTTCTGGTTGTGGAGTTTGTAATGACTGTCGACGTGGCTATATGATTTCCTGTACCAGCGACCAATATCGTCGTGCCTATGGCTGGCAGCGTGATGGAGGGATGGGTGAGTATGTTCTGGCTGAAGAAAAGGATCTTGTATTTCTGCCAGATGAACTTTCGTATGATGATGGGGCTCAGGTTGCTTGTGGCTTTGGTACATGCTATGAAGGTCTGGAAAAGATTGGTGTCAGCGGTAATGATGCTGTACTTGTTACAGGTCTTGGGCCAGTTGGCTTGGCGACAGCGATGTTGGCAAAAGCGATGGGAGCTTCAAAGATTATTGGCACCGAAGCGATTGATGAACGCATAACGATTGCAGAAAATACCGGCCTTTTTGATCATATTCTCAAAGCAGGCCCCAATAATGTTGAAGCAATCCGTAAACTTACTGGCGGTATGGGTGTAGAAAAATCAGCAGATTGTTCAGCAAATAATAATGCTCGATTGACCTGTATTCAGGCAACTCGCAAATGGGGCAAAATCGTCTTTATCGGCGAAGGTGGTACATGTGAATTTCAGCCTTCGCCCGATATAATTCATTACCAGAAAACGATTTACGGTTCCTGGGTGACCAATATCTGGCGAATGGAAGAACTTGTAGAACGCATCGTGCGATGGGGTATCCATCCTGATAAACTTATTACACATCGTTTTCCACTGGAAAAAGTCAGTGAAGCTTATGCCTTGATGGCTAGTGGAAAATGTGGTAAAGTTGCTGTAGTCTTTGAATAATTGTGTTGAATAGTTTTGGTGATAACAGGCAATTATGACTTTAAGGCCAGTTCTGTACTTGCCTTTATCTCTATTTTTGAGTAAGAAAGGCGCATTCATTAATGAAAAAGAGTAATTTTGCTGTTGCGTTAATTTTGATAATATCAGTAATTCTATTTACGCTGGGGGTTATCAAAAAGAATTCCAGTAATGTGCAGGATGCGAAAATTATCGCGGTGATCCCAAAAGGTACAGCATCAATGTGGTGGGAGGTTGTTCATAAAGGAGCACTTGAAGCTGGCAGACAAAGGGGTTATGAAATTATCTGGACAGGGCCTGAACAGGAAACTGATCGCGAAAAGCAGATTCAGGCTGTCGATGATGTAGTGGTAAAAGGTGTCGATGCGGTGGTGCTTGGCCCTAATGACGCTAAGGCCCTGGTTCGTCCTGTGCAAAAGCTCAAGGAAAAAGGTATCCCATGCGTGATTATTGATTCTGCGGTTGAGGCTGCTGAAGAAGATTATGTTTCATTTGTGGCAACCGATAATTTTGCTGGTGGGGCCGATGCCGCAAAGAGATTAGGAGCAACACTTAATGGCCGGGGA
This sequence comes from Phycisphaerae bacterium, assembly GCA_016342495.1. Lineage (GTDB taxonomy): Bacteria > Planctomycetota > Phycisphaerae > Sedimentisphaerales > SM23-30 > JAEIOG01. Next base: position 54,571 of record JAEIOG010000013.1, on the reverse strand, counting down.
AATGTGATCATTGCAAAGTTTGTGCAGAATTCTGCTTCAACTGATGCTCGTGCCCTGGGTTTCAAAGATACACTTGCTAAAGAATATCCTGGCATAAAGATTATTGACGAACAGTTTTCTCTGGGTACCGTGGAAGATTCAAGGCAAAAGACAGTTGATATGCTTACTCGCAACCCTAACGTCAGTGGTTTGTATGCGGTAAATCATCCTGCATCAGTTGGAGCTTTTAAGGCTTTGCAGGCACAACAACTGGCGGGCAAGATTGTGATGGTGGGTTTTGATTCTGATCCAATTTTGCTCGAAGGTATTGCTGCCGGTGAAGTTGAAGCTTTGATCGTGCAGAATCCATTTGAGATCGGTTTTCAAGGGGTGATGATAGCTGTCGATACACTCGAAGGTATAAGTTGCCCTAAGAAAAAGCCTATTAACAGTATGATTGTAGATAAAAATAATCTTGAAGAAATGAAACAAAAGTTTCCAGCTGCATTGGGGTTGTAATTATGGAAAACACAGCTACTCTCCGAATGGAGCAAATACTCAAGATTTTTGGTCCTGTCACAGCATTGAAGGATGTTACCTTTTCAGCCAGACCTGGTACAGTTCATGCTCTTTGTGGTGAAAACGGTGCGGGCAAATCTACGCTTATGAAAGTGCTTGCTGGCGTGCATATACCAGAGCAGGGCAAAATCTATTTAGATGATCAAGAAGTGCAATTTTCCAATCCCGGTCAGGCTATTGATGCTGGTATTTCAATGCTTTATCAGGAACTTGATTTAGCTGACCATATGACTGTTTATGAGAATGTCTTTTTGGGCAGAGAAATGATGAGTTCTGTGCCATTTGTTATTGATCGGGTTGGCATGATTCGCCAGACAAAAGAGCTTTGTGACAAATATGGTTTTGACATTGACCCCGAAGCTGTCATCAGTTCTCTTACAACTGGTCAATGCCAGATCGTTGAATTGCTAAAAGCGATTATGCGGCAGGCCAAAATCATAGTAATGGATGAGCCAACATCATCACTTTCAGAAGGTGAAGCTCACAGGCTTTTTGAGATTGTGAATCAACTTCGCACTCAGGGCTTGACAATTATATACATTTCTCATCGGCTGGAAGAAGTCAACATGTTAGCTGATGATATTAGTGTCTTGCGAGATGGGCAAGTTGTTGCTACGGGGTTAGCTTCTGAAATGGATATTGATGTCATTGTTAAGCATATGGTTGGACGTGAGCTTAAGGATTTCTATCCATCGCGTGATGTATTGATTGGCGATATTTGTTTTGAAGCAGATTCGCTGGCAAGCGAACAGGGCATTAATGATATATCATTTAATGTTCGTCGTGGTGAAATCGTTGGAATGGCAGGTCTTGTCGGTGCAGGCCGAACTGAAGTGGCTAATGCGATATTTGGTATCAATCCTTTGATTGCTGGTGGGATTAAACTCGATGGGAAAGAGCTCCGCATCAAGCGCCCAGCTGATGCAATCAGGCAAGGCATCGCGTATTTAACTGAAGACCGCAAACGCTCCGGTTTATGTACGAATCTGCCTTGTAGCTGGAATATGACCATGCCTAACTATGAGCGAATTGGCATGAAGAATCTTTTACAGCTTAGAAAAGAACAACAGCTTTGTGCTGATTTTGGAAGCAAAGTTTCGGTGAAATGGTCACATCCAGATGCACCTGCTGATTCGCTATCTGGCGGTAATCAGCAAAAGGTGTTGATAGGGCGGTGGCTGATGGCTGATTCTGAATTTATTATTTTCGATGAGCCGACTCGCGGTATTGATGTTGGTGCAAAAAAAGAAGTTTATTCTTTGCTTAATGAATTGGCCAGCCAGGGTAAAGCTATCCTGGTGATTTCTTCTGAATTGCCGGAGCTATTTGGAATTTGTGACCGTATCTTAATCATGCGTAGAGGGCACCTGGTGGGCGATTTAGCTACAGATCAGGCAACTCCGGAACAAGTGATGCATTTAGCCGCAGTGGAGGCATAATATGAATAAGTTCACGAAACAACTTTTACCCTTTTGTTCATTGATTTTCATTATTTCGTTATGGACTTTTCTTGAACCAGATACTTTTTTGACAACCAAAAACTTTATGAATGTCTTTTCCCGGTCATCTATCAATGGCATTATGGCTGCTGCGATGACCTTTGTTATTATCACCGCTGGGATTGACCTGTCTGTTGGTTCAATGATGGCAATGTGCGGCATGATTGGTTCGGTTGTGATGCTTGGCATAAGTGGGGCCAGCTGGACAGATATCTCAGGAGGGAGTTATGTCGAATTAGGCTTGGGGGCCATGGTTATTGGTAGTTTAGCCAGTATGCTTATTGGTGCTATATGTGGCTTTGCTAATGGTATGCTAATAACCCAGTTGAAACTTGCGCCTTTTATTGTGACTTTAGGGGCAATGAGCATCTTTCGTGGGGTAGCGTACCTGATGAATGCGGGTAAGCCTTTTTCGGTTAGTGATTATAGTTGGCTCGATAATGGCACTTTTGCAGGGATCCCTTCAACAATTGTGATTATGGTTATTGTATTTGCGATAATGGGTTTCATTTTAAAATATACTCGTTTTGGCCGTTATACTTATGCGATTGGCTCGAATCCCGAAACAGCATTTCATACTGGTGTTAATGTCAAAGCCGTTCTTATAACTATTTATACTATTGTGGGGGCACTTGTTGGTTTGGCGTCAATGATTGCTACCAGTCGTGCAAGCACCGCACAGCCTACCGCTGGTATTGCTTTGGAACTGGATATTATCGCAGCGGTTATTATTGGGGGATGTTCGCCAAGCGGCGGGCGCGGGACTATGATCGGAACTGTTATTGGCACATTGCTTATCCAGTTTTTGCGTAATGGTCTTACTTTGCTTGGAATTTCAACGAATGTTCAGCTTGTTGCTGTAGGAGCGATTATTATTCTTGCAGTTACCGCCGACCAGATCGCGACTAGACGTCAGGCATAACTTGGATTTTGTTGTCCTGATCTAAAAAAAAGTAAATATGTATCCAGATTCTGGTGGATATTATGATCTGTAGTTTTGATAACTAAAGCTTTGTGAGTTAATGACTTACAAAGCTTTTTTTGCGAATTCAAGTTTGAAGATATCTTAGGTTATAATGGACTATTATTTATTGTCTTTTTGTTTTATAAGTATTAGCCAAAGGATGGCGTATGTTGTCGCAAATTGGTTAAATAATTACACGATAATGCATTGTTTGTTTTTTTTAAGGCGGGTATATTCAAAATAATAATTTGTTTGAATTTTTATTACTTATTTATTGGAGGTGTCTCATAAATAAATTAGTATTAATGTTGTTATTATTGTCAATACTGGCGACAAACGTATATGTGATTGAAAGATGTATCTGGAAATGGCAGGGTAATGATTTGCTTTGGGCGGATTCGGATAATTGGCTTCCCACATCTTATACCAGAACAAAGGATAAAAATATTCAAGAGCTAGAGAGGAAATTACTGCAGGTTAATCCGTTGCCCTTGGAAGATGTTCGCTTATTGAGCGGGCCTCTAAAAAAAGCTCAGGACTTAAATAAAAAGACTTTGTTGGCATTAGAGCCTGACCGACTGATGGCAGGATATCGAATTCGTGCCGGGTTAACACCGAAAGCCAAGGGATATGGGGGGTGGGATTCGGTTGAAGGCAAACAGTTGACAGGCCATATTGCTGGCCACTGGCTTTCGGGAGTGAGCTTGACTTATGCCGCTACCGGTGATCAACGATTTAAAGAACTGGCAGATTATCTGGTCAGGGAAATGAAGATTGTTCAGGATAAGCGTGGCAATGGCTATCTGGGAGCGATAGCGAATAAAGATGGCATGGACGGGGCCGTTATTTTTGAACAGCAGGTCGCCAGAGGCGATATTCATTCTTCCGGCTTTGATCTGAATGGTATGTGGTCGCCATGGTATACATTGCATAAGACTTTTGCAGGTTTACGCGATGCATATCGTTATACTGGTAATTCTATGGCATTGCAGCTGGAGATTAAATTTGCCGAGTGGGCCCAGTCGGTTCTTTCAGATTTGCCAGATAAGCAAATTCAGAAAATGCTCAATACCGAGTTTGGTGGAATGAATGAAATTTTTGCGGATTTGTACGCTGATACCGGAGATGATCGATGGCTGGAAATGTCATATAAGTTTGAGCATAAGTCTTTTATTGAGCCACTTATGCGGCATGAGGACAACTTAGCAGGCAAACATGGCAATACCCAGGTGCCAAAACTGATTGGATCTATTGATCGGTTTATCTATACAGGTAAGGCCACTGATGCGATGGCTGCGGGTTTCTTTTGGGATAGTGTTGTTGGTCATCATACATTTGCCACTGGTGGCCATGGTAAGGATGAGTATTTCGATCTTCCGGACAAAATGAATGATTGTATCGAAGGACGAACCTGTGAAACCTGTAATGTCTATAATATGCTAAAATTAACGCGGCGGTTGTTTGCGATTAATCCCTCGGGGTTATATGCTGATTTTCTTGAACAAGCTTTATTTAATCATATTCTGGCATCGCTGGACCCGACAGATGGTTGGGCTTGTTATATGGTCCCTGTTGGTCGTGGTGTGCGGCATGAATATGAACGTAATATGACCGATGGTGGTTTTACCTGTTGTACTGGTACAAGCCTGGAAAGTCATGCATTGCATGGTGATGGCATTTATTTTGAATCGGATGACATGTTATATGTTAATATGTTTGTTCCGTCAACTGTGGCTTGGAAGTCAGCCGGTGTTCACTTGAAAGTCGAGACTGATTTTCCCGAAGGTGAATCGGTAAGAATTGAAGTGAGCCCTAAACATAGCAAACGATTTGCTTTGGTACTGCGTAGACCATTTTGGGCTGGCGATGGTTTTGCGGTAAAGATCAATGGCCATCCGGTAGACGATAAACTTTTAGCTGATCCATATGTTCAGGGGGTTGGGCACAATTTAAAGCAATCAGGCGAGCCGGATATGCACCGCCCCAGTTATTATATTCATTTAGACCGTACATGGAATGATGGCGATATAGTTGAAGTCACATTGCCCAAGACTTTGCGATTGTTGCCGCTGAAGGATAATTCTAACCGAGTTGCTATCGCATGGGGGCCGCTGGTATTGGCTGGTGATTTGGGCCCGGAAAATCAGGCTAAGCCGGAACGTATACCTGTTTTTGTTGCTAAAGGTAAACCCATTTCAGGATGGCTTAAGCCTGTTGAAGGCAAACTTGGCCACTTTAAGTCTGCTGATGGGGTTGGGCAGCCTTCTTCTGTTGAAATGGTGCCGTTCTACCGTTTGCATCGAAGGATTTATGCAATTTACTGGGATTTGTTTTCCACATTGGAATGGCAAAAGTGTGCAGCTGTTTATGCTGCTGAGGAAAAACGCCAGCTACTGTTTGAAAAGGCGACAGTGGGCTATGCTCAGCCGGGAGAAATGCAGCCTGAACGGAATTATAACTTTCAGTCAGACGAACAAACTTCGCCGGTTCGCATTGAAGGACGGCCTGGACGAAAATCCCGTAACTGGTTCAGTTTTGATATGCCAGTTGATCAGTCCCATCCAATGACGTTGGTAGTGACTTATTATAGCGCCGAGCATAGTCGTTGGACAACAAAGTTTAGGATTTTTGCTGATGGTGAATTGCTGGCAGACGAACATATAAAGGATTCTAAGCCAGAGCGTTTTTTTGATGTCGAATATGAACTTAGCTCTGAGATGATCAAAGCAAAGAATGAGGTTACGATTCGTTTTGAGGCACTAGAAGGTGCGCACATTTCGGCGATTTTTGGTTTGAGGATGATCCGTGGGGATATTGCCGGATCATCAGAATAAGGAATAAAAAATCATGGTTTTAGAAAAACGATCAATACTGATGTTAAAACTGATTTGTGTTGTTTTTGTGTCATTAAGTCCCCTTTGTTGCGGGAAACTTAATGACCGTTTACCTGAAAATGCAAGCAAAGAGATTATTTCTGCCACTGACAAATTGCAAAGGGATTATCCATTTGAGCCAGTTCCGTTCACTGCGGTGCATTTTAACGATGTGTTCTGGTCGCCGCGGATGGAGATTAACAGAACGGTGACGATTCCCTATGCTTTTGAAAAATGCAAAGATTCAAAACGTTTCTACAATTTTGAGCGAGCTGCTAAGCGGTTGGCCGGAGAGCAACTCGATGATACCCAACCACCGGGATTAACTTTTGATGATACTGATCCGTATAAAGTTCTGGAAGGGGCCTCATTTGGTCTTTCGGTTAAGTATGATGCTGATATGGATGCTTATCTGGATAAGATTATTGAGTTGATCGCATCGGCTCAAGAGCCTGATGGCTATCTTTATACCGCACGAACAATGCAACCATATCCGCCGCACGATTGGGCCGGGAATAAACGCTGGGTTAATGTTAAAAATCTAAGTCATGAACTTTACAATATGGGGCATTTGTACGAGGCGGCGGTTGCTCATTACCATGCTACTGGCAAAGTTAACCTGTTAGATGTTGCTATTAAAAATGCTGATTTGTTGTGTGAAACTTTCGGCCCTGGCAAGAATGAGGATGCCCCTGGCCATCAGATCATCGAAATGGGTTTGGTTCGTTTGTATCGTGTGACTGGTAATGAAAAGTATCTTAATCTGGCTAAGTTTTTTCTCGATACTCGCGGGCCTAACGATGGCGAATACAGCCAGGCTCATAAAAAGGTTATCGACCAGGATGAGGCCATTGGCCATGCTGTGCGGGCGACTTATATGTACTGCGGGATGGCTGATGTTGCTGCGATCAAAGGGGAACAAACCTATATAGATGCCCTTAGCAAAATATGGGAAAATACTGTCACAAAAAAAATGTATATCACTGGCGGAATTGGTTCAACTTCACATGGTGAGGCATTTGGCAAAAATTATCAGCTGCCGAATATGAGTGCGTATTGTGAAACCTGTGCGGCCATTGGAAATGTCTATTGGAATCACCGGATGTTTTTGCTGCATGGTGAATCGAAATATATTGATGTTATGGAACGGGTACTTTATAACGGTCTTATTTCCGGTATATCTATTGAAGGTAAAGATTTTTTCTACCCGAACCCTTTGGAATCCCGGGGTCAGCATAAACGTAGCCCGTGGTTTGGCTGTGCGTGCTGTCCAGGCAATATCGCAAGATTTCTGGCGTCGGTGCCGGGCTATGCTTATGCCAGAAAAGATGACAAAATCTATGTGAACCTTTTTGTTGGGAGTACAGCCAGGATCGATATGGATGGTGAAATAGTGCAGATCAATCAGCATACACGCTATCCCTGGGATGGTGATATTAAGATGACAATTTTGCCGGAAAAGGATGTTGATTTTACCTTGTGTGTCCGGATTCCTGGTTGGGCTGGAAATATGCCGGTTCCCGGTGATTTGTATGGGTACCAAAACAAAGTTAAGGAATTTGCTACTTTGAAGCTAAACGGAAAAATGGTTGCACTTAAGCTGATTGATGGATATGTGCATTTATCTCGTAAATGGGAGCAGGGCGATACGGTAGAATTGAATTTGCCGATGCCGATTCGCAAAGTTATTGCCAACGAGAAAGTCCAGGCAGATAAAAATCGTTTTTCAATCGAAAGGGGACCGGTTGTTTACTGCATTGAAGGAGTCGATCAATCGGGAGGACGAGTACGGAATTTGTTTGTCTCACCGGAAGCAAAACTTGCAACTGCCTATAATTCAAATTTGCTGGGTGGCGTGCAGGTGATTACCGGCGATGCTTTCCTTGCAGGCCGCAAGGCCGACAGTGGTGAAGCTCAGATCAAGAAAACGGTCGCATTTACTGCAGTTCCATATTGTGTATGGTGTAATCGTGGCGCAAATGAAATGGTTGTTTGGTTGCCAACAAAGATTGAAGATACAGTATTGGCGCCTCGACGAACTATAGCTTCCCAAAGCAAGGTGACGACTTCGAAAGGGACTGGTTCGCTGTCAAATATGATTAATCAGATTGAACCGAAAGATTCAAGTGATAAAGAAAACGGTATGTTTCACTGGTGGCCTAAAAAAGGTACACAGGAATGGGTACAGTTTGATTTTGATAAACCCACAATATTGTCATCAATTGAAGTTTATTGGCTGGATGACACCGGGAGCGGTCAATGTCGCGTGCCGCAAAACTGGAAACTGATGTACAAAAATGGTAGTCAGTGGAGTCAGGTTATTGATGGCAATGGCTTTGCTGTTGAGAAAGATATGTTTAATCGAACTTCTTTTGCCAAAATAACAACTAATTCTGTCAGACTTGAAGTACAATTTCAGGAAGGTTGGTCTGGTGGTGTACTGGAAGTTAAATTTGATGATTAGACTTGATGTAGTTATTTATTCCTTTTTGTCGTAAACTGGTTAAATATTTACACGTTGGCGCATTGTTTGTTGTTTATTTAGCGAGTATAGTGAACAAATAGAATTGCGAGTGATATTGCATTTGTTTCCAAATCACATCAAATGAAAAGAAAAAACGAAATGTTAAGATATTCTCTACAAAAAAAGAAAATGAAAGCATTTACATTGATTGAATTATTGGTAGTGATCTCAATTATTGCATTACTGGTAAGTATTCTCATGCCGGCATTGAGTAAGGCCAGAGAGCAGGCTCGGCGTTCGGTTTGTTCCAGCAATCAAAAGCAGATAGGTCTTGGTCTGATAATGTATGCAAACGAGTCCAATGATGTATTTCCTTTGCATAAGAGTATGGCTTGGTTTCATGATATTTCTTATAGTAGCACTGATCTAATTATCAAGTCTGGGGGGGACCGCAAGATATTTTATTGTCCGTCAAATAAAACCAAAACTCCTGATCAGGCAATATTCTGGCAATATAGTCAGTCAGCTCCCGGGAATTGGCCTAAGAATACCCGTATAGGACAATATGATGAGCCCCAGGCAAATCGTGACAATTTATATAGAGTGACAGGCTATTTTTGGTTGATGGATACCGAACAAGGACGTAATATAGAAATTCATGGAACTCCCAAGAGAAAATGGGTTCGCAAGGCGACAGTTAAATATGCTTCTGAGGTGGAATTGGTTTCTGACACGATTTTGAGCACAACCAATAATATGGATACAGCTTCATTTACTCAGGTGCAAGGCGGTGCCTGGAATGTTTGGAAAATATATGATCGGACGAACCATTTAGTTAATGGCGAACAACCAGCTGGTGGTAATACATTATATGTGGATGGTCATGTTTCATGGAGGAATTTTACAGAAATGCAGCCTCGCGCCTGGACTCCTTATCATTGGTGGTAATTTGTTTTAGATTTTGAACTGTATTATTTCTATGCCGGATAGGAAAATTCACTAACTCATAAGTATATAAACAATTTTTACATGGAAGCAATCAAAATGATAAACCAGATAAAAGAAACAAATAGGAAATTTTTGTTTGAAATATTCAGCAAGTGTACGACGATATTATTAATAATATTGATTTTTAATATATCAGTTGGTGAAGCAGAAATAACTGACAATAATCCTGAGAATACACGGCATGGCTTTGTCGGTAATTCAGCTATATCGCCGGCATTGCCTGGAACTAATGCTGATCCACATATCGCTTGTTTCGATGGAACTTATTATATTTATCCAACCACTGATGGTTTTGATGGGTGGGGGGCTTCCAGCTTTTCATGTTGGTCATCTAACGATTTAGCTAATTGGGAAAATGAGGGAGTTATTTTAGATTATAAGAAAGATCTAAAATGGGCAAATACGAAGGCCTGGGCCCCATGTATTGCCAGAAAGAATGGTAAGTATTACTTCTATTTCTCAGCGGAAAGTCAAATTGGCGTTGCCGTCTCTGACAAGCCAACTGGTCCTTTTAAGGATCCTCTTGGTAAGCCATTAGTTGCTCGCGGTTTATATCAATGTCAGGTTATTGATCCTATGGTGTTTGTTGATGATGATGGCTCTGCTTATCTGTATTTTGGGCAGGGCAACTGTAATGTTGTCAAATTAAACGATGACATGATTTCTTATGATCCCGCCAGGGTCAAGCGTATTACCCCTAAAGGCTATAACGAAGGTGCCTTTGTGATCAAGCGTAATGGTATTTATTACCTGATGTGGTCTTCATTTGATACGCGTGATCCTCGTTATTGTGTTAATTACGCCACAGGGACTTCGCCCATGGGGCCATTTACCTCGGGCGAAAATAGCACGGTCTTGAAACAGAAGGGCATTGTTAAGGGCGCTGGCCACCATAGTGTGGTTCAGGTTCCCGGTAAGGATATGTGGTATATTGCATATCATCGCTTTAGAATTCCTGATGGAAACGGATATAACCGGGAAGTATGTATTTCTCCTATGAAATTTGACAGCGGTGGTGCTATTGAAAATGTTGATGTATTTGAACCAGCCTATGCTTATTTTATGATTTATTTTGGCCCTGATCAAAAGCTGTTCTATGCTTACAGTTATGATGCCAGAAATTGGAAAGATTTCAATGACGGTAAACCGGTATGGTCCCCACCTTTTGTTCGAGATCCATTTGTTAATCGAGTTAATGGTAAATTTCATCTCGTACATACCACTGGCTGGACAGGGACTACAATTGGGCATTGGGAATCAGATGACCTTATCAAGTGGACTGGTGGCAATATTGCAGTTATTGACCAGGAAAAACAGAAATGTTGGGCGCCAGAATTCTTTTACAGTAAAAAAGAAAATCTATTTTATGTGTATTGGGCATCTTTGCATAAGGGGAAATATCATGCTATTAATTATCTAAAAACCAGTGATTGGAAAAATATTAAACCCAGTGATTCTAAGGTCTATTATGATATTGGAATTGATGATATCGACCTGACTATCGTAGAATATGGTGATAAATATTACGGTTTTCATAAGTCTGGCCAGGTGAAAGATAAAATGGGTAATCGATTATCTATTGTAAATAGTCTTGATCCATCAATAGATTCTTTTGCGAATGATGGGCATGGGAAAATTGTTTTCTCAGACGAGATTAAACCTACTGAAGGCCCTGAAGTTATAAAGTTGGCTGGTCAGGATAAGTGGTATGTTTATGGCGACCCATTTAATAGTCCTCTGCAGGCCTGGCAGACAGCTGATTTTGTGAAATTTGATAAAATAAAAGTCTCGACACCAAAAGGAGCAAAACACTGTAGTATGATCCCAATTTCCTATGATGAACTACAGACTTTATTAGGAAAATATCCATCTCAAGATGAGAAGAAAACATCTGAATTATCTGCAAAGAAAACAGATATGCTTACCAAAACTTCAATGGATGTTGCAACAAATATCCACGTATATGTCGATCAACCGGTGGCCAAGCTTAGCCCGAACCTCTATGGCTTATTTTTTGAAGATATTAATTTTGCTGCTGATGGCGGTCTCTATGCAGAATTGGTTCAGAATCGCTCATTTGAATATTTTTATCTGGATGGCAGAGAGGGCTTAAGTGATAAATCAAGTGATCGATATAATCCGATGTTCGCCTGGGAAAAAGTTGAAAAAGGCGAAGGTAAATGTCGTGTTAAGGTTGAAAAGAGTTTTCCACTAAATCGGAATAATTTCAATTACCTGGTCGTATATGTTGATAATCCAGGTGATGGTGTAGGTATCGCAAATCTTGGCTATGATGGGATACGTATTGATCAGGGTGAAAGCTATGATGTGAGCCTGTATGCCTCACATTTAGATGACAGAATGAATGAACCTGTTATTGTGGCATTAGAAGGCAATGATGGCGAGATTTATGGCTCAATGAAGATTGATCATCTCAGCGATGACTGGAAGAAATACAGTGGTGTTATCAAGGTTAATAAAAGTGATGATGATGCAAGGCTGACAGTTACAACTAAGGACAAGGGCAGGCTTTTCCTGGATGTTGTTTCACTTTTCCCCCAAAAAACCTTTAAGGGTCGTAAAAACGGTTTACGGCCAGATCTGGCCCAGGCTTTAGCTGATCTTAAACCCAAATTCTTCCGTTTCCCCGGTGGCTGTATTGCCCATGGCTGTGGCCTGCAAAATGCCTATCGATGGAAAGACACTGTTGGTGATATTGCTCAACGCAGGCCTAACTGGAATCGTTGGGGTTATCATCAAACCTATGGTCTGGGTTATTACGAGTATTTTCTACTTTGTGAAGATATCGGAGCTACACCTTTGCCGGTATTGCCGGTTGGAGTTTCTTGCGGTTTTAACAGACCTTTCCAGGTGGTTCCTATGGATCAGCTTCAGGAATGGATTGATGATTGTACGGATCTGATAGAATTTGCCAATGGTCCTATCAATAGCAAATGGGGTAAGCTGAGAGCCCAAATGGGTCATCCTGAGCCTTTTGGTCTGGAATACATTTGTTTGGGTAATGAAGAGCATGATACCAAAGAATGCCGTGAGCGTTTCCCTCATTTTGTCAAGGCTATCGGCAAAGCATACCCTGAGATTAAGATTATAGGCACCTCGGGTTTAGGTCAGGGAATTCCTCTCTATGATCAGATGAAGGAATTAGGCGTTTATAGCTCAGATGAACACTATTATAACAGCCCTGAATGGTATATTCAAAATCAAAATCGTTTTGATGATTTTGATCGTAATGGCCCTTTGGTTTTTGTGGGTGAATATGCTTCTCAGGGTAATGAATTATTTAATGCGATTTCTGAGGCCGCCTATCTGACTGGAATTGAACGCAATGCTGATATAGTTGATATGGCTTGCTATGCCCCGCTTTTTGCTCATGTCAATCATACTCAGTGGCGGGCGGCCAATATGATCTGGTTTGATAAGAGAAATTTAGTTAAGACTCCTAACTATTATGTGCAGCAGATGTTCAGTTGTAACAAAGGGGATGTCTATTTGAAAAACAAAGTTGAGAATGTCTTCGCAAAAAAAATGCCTACGGTTCAGGGTGGGGTAGGTATCGGCACCTGGAATACCGCAATAGTTATCGAGCAGGTTAAAGTTAATAATCTTGCCGTAGAACCTAAAAAATGGAAAGTATTGCAAGGAAATTTCCAATATAAAGACAAACAGTATTTGCAATTGGATTTCGATAAAGAACCTGCTTTAAGTATTTCTCCAAATGCCTTTAATGATCAAATCGTCACTTATGAACTTAGAGCCAGAAAGACCAAAGGCAATGAAGGTTTTCTGGTGGTTTTTGGTTATGAAAATAGCGACAATTATTATTGGTGGAATATTGGTGGATGGAATAATACCCAGCATGCGATAGAAATATCCAGAGATGGCATGAAAACTATTTTGGATCAGACTGGTGGCAGGGTCCAGGATAATGTTTGGTATGACATTAAAATTGAATTGTCGCCTGGTCATATTCGTTGCTATTTGAATAATAAGTTGGTACATGACTATCACGAATCTGGTCCTCAAATAAGTGTATCTACAACAAGAGATGATAGCACTAATGAAATTGTTTTAAAATTAGTTAATCCTACCGAACAGGATGTCGATGCCAAGGTTCTTCTGGATGGAATATCAGCAGTCGCTCCTTCTGCTAAAATTTCATTATTAACCGGTAGCAGGAAAGGTATAAATTCCATAAACTACCCTGATACGATTGCCCCTGTAAACAAAACAATTGGTGTTGACAAACAGTTTGATTATTGTATCCCCGCTATGTCCGTACAGGTGATCCGAATTAAAATGAATGAATAATATAATTGATGCAATTATTTTGAAAGTTTGATTTTAATGTGTTTTATTAGCTCAAACTGACCAAACAGTCAGTTTGAGCTAAGTATTCATAATTTAACTAAAAATCAACTATTGCTTTAATTACGCCATCCCGGTAATTGGCGACAAGTTCAAACGCTTCTTCTGTCTTTTCAAAGGGGAAATGATGTGTCGCCATAAAATCCACATCGACCTGTTGACCGTCGATCATATCAAGTGCATCTTGCACGCAATCCACCTGACGTCTGACATTTTGAGTGCTTATTTCTTTGCGGCGAAGTTTGTCGATACTGAATGAAATCCTGTCAACCGATGGTATGCCGATCAACATTAATTTCCCACCCGGTTTTAACAGCTCAATTGCCTGGTCAAGAGCTTCCTGTTGTCCGCAACATTCGAAGATGGCATCCAGTCCACCCGGTTCCAATTGCGTTATCTCCTCTACGATATTTTGCCTGTCAGGATTGCCTGCCCATTTGGCTCCGGCATTTAATGCAACATCAATACGGCCATCAAGCTTATCAGTAATATGAATTTTATCGGCACCTTGTATCCCAGCAGTTAATAAAACACTTAATCCAATCGGCCCAACCCCCAGTATGCCGATCTTCGCTCCCGGGGCGATGCCAGATTGCTTTACGCTGTAAACTCCAATGGAAAGCGGTTCCGATATTGCTGCCTGTTCAAAAGTCATGCCATCCTTGATTTTATAACAGCTTGCTTCCGGCATAACAATATATTCACAAAGGCATCCCGGCATCTGACCGGGGCAGCCCAGAAATTTTAATTTTCTACAGGTATGGTGTCGTCCTGTTCTGCATTGGTCACATTGCCAGCAGGATATGGCAGGGTCTATCGCAATTCTGTCACCAGCCATTAAACCAGATACACTCGAACCAACTTTTTCTACCACACCGGAGCATTCGTGTCCAACTATATAGGGATATTGTATAACCTGGCAACCAATTCTTCCGGAAACATAATAATGAACATCACTGCCACAGACGCCAACTTTTGCCATCCTGATAAGAACATCGGTATCATTTTTGATGACAGGATATGGAATTTCTCTCATCTCTATTTTATTTATACCGGTCAGCATCATTGCTTTCATGTTGTCACTCCTTTTGATTGCAACATCAAGTTTGGACAGCTAGTGCAAGTGGCTACTTTAACCAGAAACTAAAATACAGATACATTGCAAGTACCAAACCTAATACCACAATAGAACCAATTACATCCCATTTATTCCAGCTCGCGCGGTTTTCTCTTTTCTGTTCTTCGGTAGCAGTAGCATAGGTAAGTCCGACAATTTGTTCTTCGGATGGTTTTTTTGTAAATAATGACACAACTACAATAATGACAACGCTAATAGCTAGTAACCAGCCAGAGGCATACAGGAAATTATAGTCACCAATCGCCTTAAGGGTCGAACCTTCGGCAAATTTACCAGCTCCGGCCATCCCTTGTACTGTCAATTTTGCAATACCGAGGAAAAAGCCAATAACTAAACCTGCAACTGCCCCATTAGCATTAATGCGTTTACTGAACAAACCCAAAAGGAACACTGCCGTCAGTGGCGGGGCCAGATACCCTTGTACGCTTTGGAGGTATTGATACAGACCACCTTTGGCGATCAAAGGCATGATTGGAATCCATAATAGTCCAAGGCCAACAACCACACCCGTTGCAACTCGTCCGACACGAACCAGCATTGCTTCTGATGCCATCGGGCGCATTTTTTTGTATATATCAATGGTGAACAGTGATGCGCAGGAATTAAACAATGAAGAAAGCGAGCTCATCAAAGCTGCCAGCAAACCACCGACCACCAGTCCTCTAAGCCCCACAGGCAACAAAGTTGCTACCATTGTCGGGAAAACCTGGTCGCCATTGATTATTGAGGTTCCATTTTCACCTGTTTTCATTGGGATGGAAATCAATCCTTTTTGATGAAGTGCATAACCAATAAGTCCCGGCACCAGAAAAATCATAACGGGCCAAACCTTGAGGAAGCCACCCCATATTGCACCACGTCTGGCATTGGTGAGGTTTTTGGCAGCTAAAGTTCGCTGAATGATATACTGATCAGTACACCAATACCATATGCCAATAACCGGAGAAGCTATCAGAATACCAAGCCATGGGAAATCCGGGTCACTGTTAGGGCGCCACAGGGCAAATCTGTCAGCGTTTTGGCGACACACTTCCTGTAATTCGCCCCAACCACCGAGCTCTTTTAAACCGAAATACGTAATAAAAAAGGAACCGACCAGCAATATCAGAGCCTGGGCGGTGTCGGTATAGACTACTGCCCGTAAACCGCCAAATACTGTGTATAGACCAGTCAAAACAACAGTTGAAACTGCTCCTAACCAGAATGGACCTATCCCAAAAAGGCTTATATCCGGGAGCAATACCTGAAATACCATCGCCCCGGCATAAACAGTAACCGAAACTTTTGTAACTACATAAGCAATTAAAGATACGATCGAAAGTATCCAGCGTGTGGTTGAATTAAAACGCCTTTCCAAAAATTCCGGCATGGTGTACACCCCGGAACGATAATAGAACGGGACAAAAATCCAGGCTAGCATTATCATGACCCAGGCATGAAGCTCCCAGTGTGCCATTGCCATGCCGCTACTGGTGCCCTGACCGGCCAGACCGACGATATGCTCAGATCCAATATTCGAGGCGAACAAGGACGCACCCACTGCAAACCAGCCAATATTACGACCGGCCAGAAAATAGTCTTCGGAAGTCTTCTGCTGCTTGGAAGACCAGAATACCACACCTATTAAACCTATGAAATACACGCCAATAACAAGCCAGTCAATCCAATGCATCATTTAGTCCTTTTTAATTTGTTTATAATAACGATATGTTACCAGTTCGAGCAAAACTATGTTTTATTAAACGAGTCCTTTGGCAAGCAGGTAATAAATTTCATTCACTTGGATATCCTTTTTGAAATCTGATATTTTTGTATCCTCATCAATTAATAAATATTCGATGCCTGCTATTTCTGCGAAGTCTTCCATATGCTCCTTGGTAATGGCCATACTGAAACCTGTGTGATGAGCCCCGCCCGCCAGTATCCAGGCGGTGGCTGCGGTTTTGAGTTCGGGCATAGGCTGCCAAAGCACTCTTGCAACAGGTAATTTCGGCATATCAGAGTCTGGAGGAACAACCGTACATGGGTTTGTCACCATCCGGAAACGATTGCCCATATCCATCATCGAAACATTAATCCCCTTGCCTTGTGGTACATTGAATACTAACCGGGCCGGGTCCGCTTTTCCGCCGATACCCAGGGGATGGACTTCAAGCGAAGCTTTACCATCTGCAATTGATGGGCAAATCTCCAGCATATGGGCTCCCAGCACTTTCATTCCTTTTGGGTTGAGATGATAGGTGTAATCTTCCATAAAAGAAGTCCCGCCATCTAGCCCGCTGGCCATCACTTTCATTGCACGAATCAGGGCGGCTGTTTTCCAGTCACCTTCGGCGCCGAAGCCATAACCATCAGCCATCAAACGCTGGGTTGGCAATCCCGGTAGCTGGGTCATGCCATGTAAGTCTTCGAATGTATTTGTAAAGGCTTTGAAGTTGCCTTCTTCGAGAAAATCTCGCATCCCCGCTTCAATTCTGGCTGATTCTTTTACGCCGGCCATTTGCCGGGCGTCCAGCTCCACTTTGTATTCATTCGTGTAGGCGGTTACCAGCTTGTCAATCTGTTTGTCTGTAACTTTATCAATGAATGCAACCAGGTCACTAACCCCATAACCGTTGACTGAGTAGCCAAATTTCTTCTGGGCTTCGACTTTATCTCCTTCTGTGACTGCCACTTCACGCATATTGTCACCAAAACGGGCAATTTTCATACCTTGCCAGTCATGCCAGGCGCATGCAGCTCTCATCCATACGTCCATTTTTGAGACAACATCTTCATCCTGCCAGTGACCTGCAATGACCTTGCGGTTCTTCCTTAGCCGACTGCAGATAAAACCGAATTCTCTGCCACCATGGGCAGACTGGTTCAGATTCATGAAGTCCATATCAATACTGTCCCAAGGAATATCCCGGTTGAACTGCGTATGAAGATGAACAAAAGGTTTCTGCAGCATGCCTAGGCCCGTAATCCACATTTTGGCCGGGCTGAATGTATGCATCCAGGTGATTACCCCGATACAGTTTGTTGATGTGTTGGCCTCAATAAGAATCCTGGTAATCTCATCAGAAGTAGTAACTACTGGCTTGAATATAACTTTGCAGGCAATATTTTTGTTGGCATCCAGATATCCCACGATTTCTTTTGAATGAGCATTGACCTGCTTGAGGGTGTCATCACCATAAAGATGTTGACTTCCGGTAATAAACCATACTTCCAATTTTTTTAATTCAGGAATCATTATTCTGTGTTTTCCTTTTCTTATTTTTGACCATAATAAGCATTTTTACCATGCTTGCGTAAGAAATGTTTATCCAGAAGAACCTTTGAAATTGCTGGCTGGTCTGGGTTGATTCTTATCGTGCCAAGTGCCATTTTTGCAGTTTGTTCCAAGACCACCGCATTTTCTACCGCTTGAGACGTACTGGCCCCCCATGCAAACGGGCCATGGTTGGCTACAAGAACCGCGGGGACTTGCAACGGATCTAGTTGCGCAAATCTTTCAATAATTACTTTTCCGGTATTCAATTCGTAATTCGACTCGATCTGTTCTTTGGTTAATTCACTTGTCACTGGTACAGGCCCGTAAAAATAATCCGCATGAGTTGTCCCAAAACAAGGGATTCCCCGACAGCTTTGAGCCCATATTGTTGCATAAGTCGAATGAGTGTGGCATACGCCACCAATATCCTTAAACTGACGATATAGTTCCAAATGTGTTGGCGTGTCCGAAGAAGGCTTTAGCTCACCCTCAACTTTTTTACCATCCAGATCAACCAGAACTATTTTTCCTGGGGTTAAATCATCGTAAGCAATTCCACTGGGCTTGATCGCAATAATACCTTGTTGGCGGTCTATTCCGCTGACATTGCCCCAGCTGTAGATTACAAGATTATGCTCTTTAAGCTCATGATTGGCCTGGCAAACTTGTTTTTTAAGGTCTTCAAGCATGCTTTACCTCATTGCTTTCGATTCGGTGTTTTCAGACAGTATTTCTGTGACATTCAGTATAGGCTTTTTAACTTTATTGCCAGTGGCAGGTTTTAATGATACTTCTTTAATTTCAAGCAGGTTCTTCATGACATTATACAGGCCAGTAGAATTATCGGCATTGCCAAAGGCGTCATGAAGTTGTTTATAGAGGCTATAAAGCTGTTGATATATTTTATGATTTTCAACGTTTGGTTTATACGTTTTTTTATGCACTCCTGACATAGTGGTCTGGGCATCGGTGAAATTATCATGCCCGCCAGCTTGTTTGCCTGCCACTACCGCAGCTGACATTGCTGCGCCCAGGGCACAGGTTTGGCTCGAACGGGATACTTTCATTTCACGATTGGTCACATCAGCATAAATCTGCATAAGCAGGGGGTTCTTTTCGGCAATTCCACCGCAATTAATTACTTCATCGATGATTACGCCATATTCTTCGATTCGCTTGATTATGGTTAAAGCGCCAAAAGCTGTCGCTTCAATCAGGGCCCGGTAAATTTCTTCCGGCTTGGTATGCAGTGTCTGGCCTAAAAGTAAACCACTCAATCGCTGGTCTACCAGGACTGTTCGATTGCCATTGTTCCAGTCAAGGGCCAGTAAACCGGATTCCCCGGGCATAAGTCTGGCTGCTTTTCTGGTAAGTGTTTCATGCGAACCTGATCGCTTGCCGCCTGGTTGAATATGATTTACGAACCAGTTGAAAATATCTCCAACTGCCGATTGCCCCGCTTCAATCCCGAAATAACCCGGCAGCACAGAGCCTTCTACTATTCCGCATACACCGGGAATATCTTCCAGTGGACTGGATGTGTCCGAAACCATAATGTCACAGGTACTGGTTCCCAGCACCTTTACCATTGTCCCCGGTTTTACACCGGCTCCAATGGCACCCAGATGACAGTCAAATGCCCCCATTGCTACAGGAATCCCGGTTTTAAGCCCCAGTTTTACTGCCCAGTCTTCTGTTAGATATCCTGCTGTTTCATTTACATTAGATGTTTCATCAGGCAAAGTTTCACGCAACAATGCCAATTTTGGGTCGAGCTTAGCTAAAAAATCTTTAGCCGGATAGCCACCCCAGGCGTTATTGAATAAAGCCTTATGACCAGCAGCACAGCGACTGCGTTTAAGTGTATCTGGGTGTTCTGTTCCCGTTAAAACCCCAGTAATCCAATCAACATGTTCAACCCACGTATATGTCGCATCGTAAACCTCTGGATCAGTCCGCAGGCAATGCAGAATTTTACTGAAAAACCATTCGGATGAATAAATCCCACCGCATTTGGCCAGGTATTCCGGGTGTTCCTTCTGGGCAAGTTCGGTAATTTCGTTTGCTTCTGTATGTGAGGTGTGGTCCTTCCAAAGCCATACATACGCATTGAGGTTTTGTAAGAATTCTTCTTTGAGAGCTAAAGGCATTCCTTTTGCGTCTACTGGGATAGGAGTCGAACCGGTAGTGTCAACTCCTATTCCGACTATCTGGCTGGAATTAAAAGAAGTGTCAGTTGTTCTGGCCTGAATAATTGCTCCCCGAATTGACTGTTCCATCCCTTTCAGGTAGTCAGCAGGATTCTGACGTGCCAGATTATGATCAGCAGGGTCCAGCAATATCCCGGATAGCCCAGACTCGTATTCATACACTGCGGTCCCCAGTTCATGGCCGTCTGTTGTCGATACTAACAGACATCGCACTGAGTTTGTGCCAAAATCTAATCCTATTGTGTAATACATTTGTTTCTTCGCTAAAAAAATTGATATTAATTTGTTATTCAGCTTTTTACCGGGTATTTATTTGTTATATTGTACCAAAAATATGGAATTAATCCCAAAGATCCATATTTTTCGATATTTTCTTACTTCCATTCTCATTTGTAAAGCATAAAAGCCAATTGATTGCCCAGCGGTTTTTACAATAAACCTATATATTTAATTTACTGGAATTTTAATTTACTTCAAACCCTTTTTGTGTTAAAATATCACCAGTTTACGACATAGGGAACCGATTCAATGAAAAATGTCTTGATAATTGTTGATACATCCAGAGCTTCTGGAAGAAAATTTCTTGTTGGCGTAGAAAAATACACCTCCGCATTTACAAATTGGCAGGTGTTTATCAAGCCACCCGATTATCTTCCTGACATAATCCCTGAAATGAGTTCCTGGTATAACATGGAAAATATCGATGGTATTCTTGCCAGAGATGCGATTAAAACAGAAAACATATTAAAATCAAAAAAACCCATTGTTATTAACGACACCCAGCGCGAATTCATTCCTCAAACGTCCACAATCGTAACGGCTTCCCTGATGATTGGTGAAATGGCAGCGGAATACTTTTTGGGTTTAGGTTTCCGTGATTTTGGTTTCTGTGGTTTTCAGGGATTGTCATGGTCCCAAAAGCGACTTCAAGGTTACGCTCAAACCTTGGCAGATAAGGGTGTTAGCAATATTTATGAATATAAAGAGGGCGTTGATAGTAAATATCAAAACGAAGCGGGCAGAAAAAATATAACCAGTTGGCTAAAAGAGTTACCGCGTCCGGTTTGTATTTTTGCCTGTAATGATGACCGTGCTATTTCCATTCTGGAAGCCTGTAAAATTGCAGGATTAAGTGTTCCAGAGGAAGTAGCGGTTCTGGGTGTTGATAATGATGAACTTATATGCAACCTGTCTTCACCGCCTTTGTCGAGTATCGAACTCAATTTTGAAAAGGCAGGCTTTCTAGCCGCCCAACACCTTGATCAATTAATGCAGGATACGACTGAGCATGAGATTATTGATGTTGAACCCACTGATATTGCAGTTAGACAATCCACAAATATTTTTGCTATTGATGATAAGGAAATCATAAATGCAATCATTTTTTTAAGAAAGAATTATCCCAAACCGATACAGGTTGAGGATGTTGTAGATGTTACCTGTTTGTCCCGCCGAGAGCTTGAAAGACGGTTTAGAAAATATTTCAAAAGAACCATTAATAAAGAGATTCAAGAGCTTAGAATTAAAATGATAAAGAAAATGCTCTTGAACAGCAATGATTCGATTTGTAATATTGCCAAGCACATCCGTTTTACTGACCCGGAACATTTCTCCCGCTACTTTAAAAATGCAACCGGTCTGAGCCCCTTGCAATTCCGCAGATCAATGCGTATTAATGACTGAGTAAACCTGCCTCTGTTTTCCAGACGATAAAGGGCCGATTTGCTTTTTTTTCATTCTCCCTTCAATAAAAATTTCCGACCCATTTTCTCATATTACTTCTATAAGCAAACAAATATTTACCCCCGAAAATATCCCCAGGTTTTAGTCTTTATAGAAGGTACGGGGTGTTTTTGTCGCAAAATGGTTAAATTTAGGTGTCAAATGGTTTGGAATTATTTGTTTATTTGTGTTAAATTTGTTTTATCAAGATATGTAAGGCTACACAATTGAACCACAATTCAGGACTACTCATGTAATAGTCAAAAACAGAGACAATGAAATTTTGAATTGTTTTTTTAATATTAGAGAAAGGAGAAAATACAATAATCGTGTTTTATTTTTAATGTGAAGATTTGTTATGTAAATTTAATTAAACCATGGAGGTTGAAGATGAAAATGATGTTAAAAGTAAGTATTGTGTTATTAGCGATGATGGGCTTGAATGCTTATGGTACTACCATTGCTCACTGGGATTTTGCTGATGTCGGTGCTATCGATGGGGCAAATATGCCAGGTAATGGAGAACGCGCTGATCTGGATAGTGATGGAGCAATGGATACTGATGATTTCAGGATCAGCTCTACTGACCTATCCGGCAACGGCAATCACCTGACTGCCTGGACAGGCTCCTGGATGCATTGGAACGCAGACAGTTACATGGGTGATTTCAGTATGCAAAACAACAACAATTGGCCAGCAGCAGGAACTGATTCTGCCTATAATCCATATATTACTGGGATTGACGCTGAAGCGATCACTCCGGCTCAGTGGACAATTGAAGCTGTTATCAAACCTACCGCTTTGGGCGGAAACCAGACATTTGTCGGTCGTGACGGCCCTAATGTTGGTGGCAGTGGCAGTGGTGCCGCGGCAGTTTATTTTTCAACTCGCGGCACAGACCTGGCAATCGAGTATAGAGATGTTGATGGCGCCGGGCATAATCTTCAGATCGATGCTGGATTATCCAATGATATTTGGTATAGCTTGGCTGCAGTAAGTGATGGTTCAACATTGTCATTGTACATAAATGGCACCTTACAAAGCACAACTCTGGATTTGACAACAACCGGTACGGATACTGCTTTGGGGCAAGGTGAAGGCATTTGGACTATATCACGTGGCAAGTGGAGCACTAGTCATGTGGATCGTTTCTTTGGTTTAGTTGACGAAGTTGCGATTTCTGATGAAGCGTTAGCTCCAGAAACATTTGTGGTTCCGGAACCTGCAACTTTGGTTCTACTGAGCCTGGGTTCTCTGGCTATGATTAGAAAACGTAAATAACAGTTAACTTGGTTATTATAGAAAAGTTTTCAAACTTATGTCAGTTATTATGCTGATGGCCTTTACTGTCAGCATAATAACTAAAAATAACTGCAACTCATAAAGCTTATGAAATTAGAAAAAACAGATATCAAAAATATCTTAGTATATTGATTGTGACAACTCTGTGGTTCGTTGCTTCAATATTGCATAAATTTTATCTTGGAGATTGATTATGATTAAGAAAAAATTATTATTTAGTGCTTTCGTTCTATTGGCAGCTTTTAACATGAATGTTTATGGCGAAACAGTTGCTCATTGGGATTTTGCCGATATCGGCGCTGCAGACGGAATTGATATGCCAGGTAATGGTGAACGTACTGATCTGGATAGTGACGGAGCTATGGATACAGATGATTTCAGAATCAGTTCTATTGATATCTCCGGTAATGGTAATCACCTGACTGCCTGGACAAGCTCCTGGATGCATTGGAACGCAGACAGTTATATGGGTGATTTCAGTATGCAAAACAATAATAATTGGCCAGCAACAGGAACTGATTCCGCATATAATCCAAATATCACTGGAATTGATGCTGAAGCCATCACGCCTGCCCAGTGGACAATTGAAGCTATTATTAAACCCATTGCATTAGGTGGAAATCAGACATTTGTTGGTCGTGACGGCCCGAATGTCGGTGGAAGCGGAAGCGGTGCAGCTGCAGTTTATTTTTCAACACGTGGGACGGACCTGGCAATTGAATACAGGGATGTTGACGGCACTGGCCACAACCTTCAGGTTGCTGTTGGATTATTAAATGACACCTGGTACAGCATGGCTGCAGTAAGTGATGGTTCAACTTTGCTGTTATATTTGAACGGCGAGCAAATTGGCAATCTCGATTTGACAACAACTGGTACAGATACAGCTTTGGGAAAAGGGGAAGGCATATGGACTGTTTCTCGAGGTAAATGGGCTAATGATCATGTGGACCGATTTTTAGGCCTGGTTGACGAAGTTGCAATTTCTAATTCTGCGGGATGTGTACTGTTTCCTTATGATTTCAGTTACATTGATGAATATGATGCTATAAATGAGACTATGGATGTTACACTGAGCTGGAAAGCGATTGCCGATTCATCAGCCGCTGGAAATGCGGTTAATCCAGATATTATTGACCAGTATATCTTTATGACAGATGGCTCAGATGACCCAAATCTGTACTATGTTGGTTCTGCTGGTGACCCGGGCACAACCGACCCCGATAGTTCTTACACAGTGCAGGATTTAGCTACAGAAACCAGCTACAATTGGGTTATCGTAGAAGTACTGGATGGTTATGCCCAGTCTTTCACTCCAGGGGCAAGTATCAGCGAGGTAGATTCTCATAATATTATCGGTTGGACCAGCTCTCTAACCACTTCGCCAGCTACTGCTCAGGTCAGCGCAGTTGTTCCCGCGTTTACCGCAGTTGACCCCACAACTAATCCTAATGTTATTCTGTCTGTAACTGGCAGAAATGTTGATACATATCTGTGGTATAAAACCGGTGATCCTGAACCACTTTCTAACGGAGATGATTACACAGGTGTAGACACCGACACCCTCACTATTTTAGATTTTGATATGGATGATGAAGGATATTATTATTGTGTAGTTTCAAACACTGCCGGTAGTGATGAAAGTGAGTCTGGGCGTGCGATGTTGCAGCGCATGACAAGTCACTATCCATTTGAAGTTATTAACACAGTTGGTAGCGACAGTGTCACACCTGATATCGTTGGTGGTTTTGATGCAGTGTTAATGCAAGAAGGGACTGCAGGATTACCGATTCTGGCTGATCTTGAACCGTTTGACGCTTCATTAGGCAAATATTTACAGCTTACAAATGCTGATCATGCAACAGACCCCAATGGCCAGTACGCACAGTTACCTGCAGGTGTCGTAGATTACGCCGATATTACCATCATTGCATGGGCTCAAATAAAGAGCGTTAACGCATGGAGTCGCATCTTTGATTTTGGTAATGGCCCGGCCGATCATTTGTTCCTGACTGGTGATAACGGTAGTGGCAATTTACGTTTCACGATGAGAGTAAACAGTGCAGAGCAGCAACTGAATAGCACATGGCTTTCTACTAATACATGGTATCATGTAGTAGTTACGGTTTCTGGTGATACGGGCCGTTTATATCGTAATGGCGAACTTGTAGCCACCAATGCAGGTATTATCTTTGATCCGATTGATGTCGGTGCAGTTTTGAACTATATTGGCAAATCCCAATATGATAATGATCCTGAATTTGATGGCTTGATTGATGAACTAAAGATCTATAATTATGCTCTGGATTCAGTTCAGGTCGCTCAGGACTATCTTGCTATTGCAGGTGGTTGGATTTGTAATAAAGACATTCCAGAATTGCTTTATGACTTTAATGAAGATTGTCAGATTGATCTTAATGATTTTGCGGTCTTTGTAGCAACATGGATGGATAGCAACCGTATTTATGCTCCTTAAAATTGGAAATTTTCCAAAGACTTCAAGGTTTCCGGATATCTATCAGGCTATCCGGGAACCTGCTTTTTTATTAGAACCAGAGGGTAGCGACTTTTTAATCTTAAGGTTCCCTTAAATCAATCTTAGCCAACATAGTTTGGGCATTACGCCATCAAACTGAATGGGAAATATCTTTATATGAAATATATACAATCATTAAATTCTAAGACATTTATGGCACTATGTTGTTTGCTGATCGTTTTTATGTCGACTTCTCTTAGAGCTTCAATCGTCGCATACTGGGATATGGCAGATGCAAACGCTTCAGATGGAGCATATATGCCGGGAAATGGCTCACGTGCCGACCTGGATGGTGATGGAGCTATGGATACCGATGATTTTGTTATTAGCTCTGCTGACCTATCTGGAAATGGCAATCACCTGACTGTCTGGACAAGTTCCTGGATGAAGTGGACATCGGACAGTTATAAGGGAAACTATGCAATGACGGCTGCCAATAGTTGGCCAGCGGCAGGAACTGATTCAAAATACAATCCATATATCACTGGTATTGACGCTGAAAAGATAACACCTCAGGCATGGACAATTGAAACTGTTTTTAAATCTTCAGATTTATCATCAAACAGAACGTTTGTCGGTCGAGATGGCAGATATGTTGGCGGCAGTTCCAGCAGCGCAGCTGCACTGTATTTTAAGACTCAAGGAACTGATCTTGCAATTGAATATATTGATGTTTCCGGCATTAGGCATTCGGTTCAGGTAGCTGCCGGTCTGGTGACAGACAAATGGTATCATGCAGCTGCGGTTAGTAATGGGACATGGCTGCGGCTTTACCTTGACAATACTGAAATCGGCAGTTTGGATATAACAGGGACCAGTGCGGATACTTCACTGGCTTTGGGCTATGGTACATGGTCGGTTGCACGCGGCATGTGGAGTGATGATCATGTTGACAGGTTTTTTGGTCTTGTCGACGCCGTGGCAATTTCTGATTCGGCTCTAATACCGGAGCAATTTGTTATAAGAGATAAAATATTTCTGACTGAGTCTGATAATAAAACAACTCTATACTCCGGAGACATAGTTTTTACCGACAGTTATGATTGTGTTTTACTGGAGCAACCATCAGATGAGGTTGTTATTACTATCACTCCGCCTGCAGGCCTAAGCGTCGGCAACGGTAATGGGCAAAGTGAAAATATTGTTTTTACCAATCAGAATTGGAATCAACCCCAGACCATAACGATTCAAGTGGCTGATTCACAGGCTACATTTGATCAGATTACGCTGATTCAGCATAAGGCTGAAAGTAATGATCCCGATTTTAACCAGATTAATATTCGTGATATTAAGGTCTATATCGGTGATGATTCATGTGGGCTCTGGGGTTTCCTGGTTTCAGATTTCAATATGGACTGCATGGTTAATTTTGAGGACTTCTCAATATTAGCGAATTTGTGGCTAAATACTGAACAGCCTCTTGAACTTGAATCAATTTTTAGAAATTGGCTGGTCGATACTTTCAATTATGACACCAACGTTTTTGCCCGCTCAATTCAAAAGTCTAATCAGCCATTCTTTATTAATACCGCCAAGGTTCTAAACAGAATTGATGAGAATATTTACGGTCATTTCCTGGAACATATCTATAATTCTGTCAATGGTGGCCTGTGGGGTGATTTAATCTGGAATAGAAGTTTTGAAATCACTGATAACGAAGGTGGAATATGGGCTATTGAAGGCGATGAACTGGTGCAATCAAGTTTGTCTACAGATGTTCACCTGAAATTTGGCGATACTCTCTGGAATGATTTTGAATTAACGCTTGAAGCCAAAAAAATAGAAGGCAGTGAAGGGTTTTTGATTCTATTCCGCGCTCCTGACAGTGAAAATTTCTATTGGTTCAATATTGGTGGCTGGGGCAACACGCAACATGCAATCCAAAAGGAAGTAAATGGGAATCGAAGCACTATTACATCGCATATCACCGGCAGCATCAATACCGACCAATGGTACAATATTCGCATATTGTGTGAAGGAAATAATTTTAAAGCCTATCTGGATGATGTTAAGATTTTTGATTATACCGATATTGACAATCCTATTTCAGCAGGGGCGGTAGGAGTAGGAACCTGGTCTACCAAGGCGAGATTCCGCAATATCCAGGTTAAAAATCTAACCGGTACAACTGTCCTCTATAGCGGTCTTCCAACTGTGCCAAACCTCACATTTGGAGCAAAATTCTGGACTGTTGTCGGTTCTGGTTCAGCTTCGATGAGCACCGATGCTCTAAACGATGACTACAGCGTTCAGATAGTAGCTAATGGTAATGCAATGGGAATACAGCAGGATAACTTTAAGTTTACTCAACAGGATTATCAAGGTTCGCTGTGGATGAAAGGCTCCTCACCAGCTGGAGTTCATGTTGAATTTCTTGATGGAACTAACGTTTTGGGACAAACCACGCTGGAGGCTCCGACCTCGAACTGGCAAGAGTATCCATTCTCGATAACACCAACTGCAAGTACAAACGATGGTTCTTTGCGGATTACTCTTCTGGATGCCGGTAATGTCAAAATTGACCAGGTCAGTATGATGGGCAAAGATGCTATCGACGCCGGTGGCTTCCGGCCGGACCTGCTGGATGCGGTTCATGGTCTAAATCCGCCGGTAATACGCTGGCCAGGGGGGTATTTTGCAGAGCGATACAATTGGAAAGATGGCATTGGCCCCCAACATACACGTAAAAAATATCCTTACTATATCTGGGATGATCAGGATACGAATTCTTTCGGTACGGATGAATTTCTTGAGTTGTGTGAAGCAATTGATTCTGAACCGATTATTGTAATTAATATTGGGTCCCATATTAGTCTGACTAATCCTCAGGTCGAAGCCGAATATATAGAACTGGCATTGCAATGGATGGAATATTGCAATGGTAACGCTGATACTACCTGGGGTGCACTTCGTGCAGCCAATGGCCACCCGGAACCGTATAATATCACCTACTGGGAAATTGACAATGAAGTATGGTTCCAGATGAACGCATCTACATATTGTGATAAATTGAAGGCATTTGTTCCGGCAATGCAGGCCAAAGCTACCGAACTGGGAGTTCCTATCAAGGTAATTGCCTGTGGCAGTAACAGTTATGATTTCAACTGGGACGCGACTGTAATAGATAATTGCGGGACAATAATTGATTATATCAGTATTCATCATTATGAAAGTCCGAACAATTTCAAATCCGGCCCAATCAATGATGAAAACAAGATCATCAGGCTGGCCAACTATATTGCAAGCTCAGCCAACCCGAATTTAGAAATTTATAATTCGGAATGGAATGTTCAAAGTACAGACTGGCGTACAGGTTTATATGCCGGGGGTATATTGAATGCTTATCAACGTCAGGGTGAATATTTCACAATGGGTGGCCCGGCACTGTTTCTGCGACACACATCTGCATCCAGCTGGGACAACTCATTTATTAATTTTGATCATACCGGATGGTTCCCTGCTCCAAATTATGTTGTAATGAAATTGTGGCATGATCACTATGCTCCTAACCGTGTAGAAACCATTGGTGCTGACACGGATATGAACGTTGTTTCCACACTTTCTGATGATGCCAAAACGCTGTACATTCAAATTGTCAATCCAGATTCTACCGATAAATCTGTAGAGTTTGAACTTGATGATTCATTTGTTGCCGATTCAGCCATTATGCAATTTGTTGCACCAGGAGATCTCTATACCCGAAATACCATATCAAATCCGGATGCGGTAAATGTTCAGGCCAAAATGGTTGGTCTCAAAGGTCAGGTTATCCGGTTTGTCATGCCAGCGTATTCAGCTGGTGTAGTGACAGTCAAAACAACTCAACCTCACAAAACCAAGTATTTATACAGTTACTTCCAGGGCAACGGCGATGGCCTGCATCTGGCTTATAGTGATGATGGATTATCTTTTAATGTTTTGAAGGACAACACGACATTTGTAACTCCTAATGTTGGCAGTAAACTGATGCGGGACCCAAGTATTTGCCAGGGCCCCGATGGAATGTTCCACATGGTTTGGACTACCGGTTGGACTGATAACGGCATTGGCATTGCACATTCAACAGACCTCATCAACTGGTCTGAACAGAAATATCTGTCTGTGATGGAAGATGCTTCGTATGTCTATAATACATGGGCACCGGAAATATTTTATGATGATGCTACAGGTAAATATCTGGTATTCTGGTCTTCGACGATTACCAGTGGTTCTACTAATGATCATCGTATCTATTATATTACTACAGAGGACTTCGTGACCTATACAGACACCGCATTACTATACGATCCTGGATTTAGCTGTATTGATGGTTTCATTGCCAAAGACCGAGACCGCTATGCCTTGGTCCTGAAAGATGAAAGAAGCAGCGGTAAGAATATTCTTATTACCTTTAGTGAAAATGCTGCAGGCCCTTACGATGTGCCGCATTCGTCTTCTATTACACCCGGGGGGCTCTGGGTGGAAGGGCCATCAATTGTCAAGGTCGGGCAGGAATGGGTTTGTTATTATGATGCTTATACCTCTGGCTATATGGGCGGTCAATCATCAATCGATCTGGAAACCTGGACTGGTAGAAGAAGTGAAATATCCTTCCCCAATGGAACTCGACATGGCACTGTTTTTAAAGTAACCCAAGATGTTCTGGATACATTATTGTCGCAATAAATTTAGTTTTTTTGATGGGATTGTCATTAACAGTTATGTAACCTGTTTTTTATGCTTAATCTTTGCAATGGTTACTGCTGACTTTTGACTACGATTCCTTCTTGCCTTAGTTTTTTTAATATCTGTTTACTTTTAGCGGCAGGGATTTCGACGATGGTATCATTCAATATATGCACTGAATTTCCCGCATGGCCTGCCACCAGAATGGCATCGCTTTTGTTTGCGCACTTGATTAAAATTGCATTGTGATATTGCAGGTTGCGGCATTGGCCAAACCAACCGGTTATTTCTCTTATGATATTTTCAGGTATCGTAGTTATTGACAGTTCTGTCAAAGTATCAATTACTTGTTGGCAGCTAATACCCTTGACCGAAGCGGCAAGAATTGATTGGCGGGTGATTTTGAAAATGGTACCGATTTTCCGTCCTTTTCGTTCAGCAAATTTTGACAATGCGGTTTCGGCCTGGATTGAAGGTGCCATGAAAGTTACGCTGAAATCAGGACCGATAATGATTTCTGCGTTAAGCTGCTCATTGCCAAATTCAAAATCATCCTGAAGATTAAGTAGATAACGCCCGGCATCAGTTAATCTGATACACAATTGCTTGTCGATTAAGCCTAACTCAACACAATAAAGCGGAAAACATATTTGAGCAAGAAACGCATTGATGCTGGTATTTAGCATTTTTTCAAGGCGGGCATCGGGATAATTGTTTTGGCTGTTATAGGAAGAAACTTTCTGGCTATTAAATGGATCGCATTGCTCTACTTGATATTCTATAAAATCCTCTAAGGGCACGAAATTGTCCCCAAGTTGCTTTAAAGTTTGAATCAGCCAATTAACTAAAAGCTGTAAATTATTGCTTTTATAATAAAAAATAGTATCCAGAAACAAAGCCTGTCCAAGAAAATCCCGTAAAAAGAGCCCGATTTCATAGCTGTCTTTAGTGCTGCTGATTCTGTTTCTCAGGTAGTCCAGAAAATATTTTAGTTTTTCTTTTTCGCAGAGACACAGCCAGTCAATGCCTTTCTGCGAGCAAGTAAGGAGATAGTTTTTGCCTGGCCTGCCTGTTCTATTGAGGAAATTCAGTCTAAAGAGCCAGAATTCTGCGGCATCAAAACGGGAATCATCATCATAATTGATTTCCTGTTCCATTGTTTCATGCAGTTCCAGAAAAAGCGACTTGATCTCTTTAATACTTTTAGCGTAAAGATCTTGGCCGTCGGCCTTCAGTTTTGCATTTTCACTTTCGCACTCAATAAGGAAGCTGGCCATATCTTCAATAAGGAATGGATGGCTTGATATACTGACCGCCTTGACGGCTTTGGGAGCTTTGGCAGGATCCTTATGTAACCGTTGGCTTATGGGGGGCCATATCCCGATTTCCAGGTCCAGAGTCTCGGGGTTCAGTGAAAAGAATATGAGAACGTTTGACAGACACATGCTTATTGCAGAATCAAATAATTCTCTGGGCATACGTTTTAGCTTGGCATAAAAAGAAAGATAAGACTCAGGAGTTTTTTCACCCTTAAAATATCTTATGATTTTTTGACTTGCCTTAGTGACATGTCTGGATGTTAAACCACTGAATAATATCTCGTCTTCAAGTTCGTTTTTCCAGGTCACGAAATTATCCAAATGATGTAAAAAAGTTACTCGTTGACAGAGTGTTTCGGTCATCTTTCTGGCATTAAAAGGATTGTGCTCAACTAAATTCCCCATTTCTATACGAGTATAGTGGTTTTCAAGATAATCTATCAGCAAGTCTTTATTCTTGAATATAGGGTATTTATGGCAAATTACGATTAAATTAACGAAAGATCGTAGTTCATCCCTGAAGCGATAGCGAATTTCGGCAGGTTTTGAATTGCTGGTTTTTCTGAGATTATGATTGCCAATATTTTTTATTGGTATTAGGAATTGTTCCTCAATCAGTATTTCTTCATGTTCACCCAGTTCGGTTTTAGTGAATTGGGTGCCGAATTTGTTTTCTGTAATAATTTGTCGGGCTTGCAATGGCAGCTTTTCCCAGCTTTCCAGAGTCACAGCCAGTTCATTCCAATCTATACTGCTGTATATTTTCATGATTCTATTCTTCTATTTCAATATCTTTGATGTTATAGCAATATCCCTGTTCGCAGAGGAAAAGTTGTCTTTTCATAGCAAATTCTTGTTCGACAGTGTCTGCTGTTACTAAACTGTAAAAATAAGCCTGATTGTCTTTAGCTTTAGGCCTTAAGATTCGCCCAAGTCTCTGGGCTTCTTCCTGTCTTGAACCAAAAGTACCAGAAACCTGAATGGCAACGGAGGCATCGGGTAAATCAACGGCAAAGTTTGCAACCTTGGAAACTGCTAATACCTGAAGTTTGCCAGATTTGAAGTCTTCAAACAATTCGTCTCTTTTTCTTTGGGGAGTTTGCCCGGTCAGAATCGGTACGTCCATAAATGTGGCTATTTTTTTAAGCTGATCCAGATACATCGAAATAATCAAAATCTGATCATTTGGATGTTGCTGGACAATATTTTTGACAATTGCCAGCTTTGAGATATTTTCTGATGCAATACGGAATTTTCTTCGTTTGTCAGCAATTGCATAGGTCATTCTGAATTCTTCCTGCAAAGGAATACGGTATTCTGTGCAGGTTGCTTTGGCGATCCAGCCTTGATGTTCGAGTATTTTCCAGGGCACGTCAGCTTTTTTGGGGCCGATCAGTGAAAAAACTTCATCTTCTTTTCCATCTTCGCGGACCAGCGTGGCTGTCAGGCCTAAACGTCGCCGGGCTTGCAGGCTCGCGGTAAACTGAAATACCGGTGCAGGTAATAAATGCACCTCATCATAAACAATCAAACCCCAGTTATTACTCTCAAATAATCCCATGTGCTTAAATGGGCTATCTTTACTTTCTCGCCAGGTCATAATATTATATGTAGCGATTGTCACTGGCTTAATCTCTTTTCGTTGACCAGTATATTCACCTACCTGGTCTTCATGCAGGGATGTCTTATCGAGTAATTCGTCACGCCATTGACGAACTGCGGTGGTGCTTGTGGTTAAAATTAAGGTGGTTGCCTGTTGTTTTACCATGCTGGCGATTCCGACAATGGTTTTGCCGGCACCGCAAGGCAAGACAATAACGCCACTTCCGCCTCTGGCACTTCCCTGGGCGTAAAAGGCATCGGCCGCTTCATTTTGATATTCACGTAATGTGAAATTTTCGCCATCAAGGGTTTTTTCGCGTAATTGCAGTTCTAAAGAATCTCCATCGGTATAACCGGCCAGGTCTTCTGCGGGGAAACCAATTCTCGTTAATGTGCTTTTGAGTTTACCCCGCCAAAGCGGTTCGACAAGGAACTCGGTATCAGAGAGTCGTTTTTCCAGATAAAGGACGACATGTTTATTGTGCCAGATTTCCTCTGCCAGCAATATGTCGTCAGCAGCTAAGATCAGCTTGCCATCTGGCCCAGCTTTGATTATTAGTTTGCCATAGCGACTCGCGTAATTTTTTACCTCAAATAGCACATGTTCGGGCACAGGATATTTAGAGAAATCGGTCAGGCACTGGCTTATCTGCTCGGCGTTTAAACCGGCTGAGCAGGCATTCCATATCGATAGTGGCGTCAAACGATAAGTGTGAATGTGCTCTGGTGATTTTATTAATTCGGCAAAACGTACCAGCTGATCGCGGGCGTCAATATAATGCTCACTGGCCGTCTCTACCAGTATCGTATGGTCTGGCTGCACTATTAATGGGTTTTCTGGTTTATAATATTCCATTTTTTTTTTGCTTTCTTAAGCTATTCATTGGTTTCTATGTGATTTATGAAAAAATTTTATCCCATGGTACCACTTTCTGGCTTCCCAGTTCAATTTCTTTTTCGCCACCATAAATACAAATACCATTATCTTTTTCTTGAAGTTTGTTGAGCCAATTGATGTTTTTGAAGTAGTCTTTGTTGAATGTCATGCCACTTTTAATTTCTATCAAGTCAAGGCTGGTGCCATGGTCGATAACTAAATCAATTTCATGGCCATGCTGGTCCCGCCAAAAATAAAGTGGAGCCTCCTGACCTTGGTTTGCATAATATTTTAAATATTCAGATACGACCCAATTTTCAAAGATTGCTCCTCTGAGCGGATGTGACTTTAGCTGCTCAATATTTTTTATTCTTAGTAAGTAGCATAACAAGCCGGTATCATAAAAATATATTTTGGGTGCTTTAGTAATTCTTTTATTAAAATTCTTGAAGTGTGGCTGGAGAACAAAACAGATGTAGCTTGCTTCAAGAGCAGTTAACCATTTTTGCGCAGTCGGATGCGTTATTCCTGCATCGCTGGAAAGAGAACTAAAATTGACAAGCTGGCCAACTCTGCCGGCGATAAGTCGTAGATAACTATCAAAAGCCCGCAGGTTTTCGATATTAATAATATTTCTGATGTCTTTTTCGACATATGTTACCAAATAGTCGCTAAGCCATTCAGTTGGGTCAAGTTGCTCATTGTATATTTTAGGATAACTGCCAAAAAGCAGGGTATTGTCGATTTCATTAAATCTTACCTTGGCTGGAAATTCATTCCTTTGAAATGGCAATATTTCAAGGATTCTTGTTCTACCAGCTAAGCTTTGGGATACCTTTTCAGATATTTTAAGGTTGTTAGAGCCAGTAAGAATAAACTGTCTTGGGTCTTTTTTGTTGTCAATAATTTCCTGAAGGTAAGAAATTATTTCAGGCACTTTTTGGATTTCATCAAGTATGACAGATGTCTTTATACCTGATAAAAATTGTCTGGGGTCGTATAAGGCCATATTTCTTATATCAGGATTTTCAAAGTTGTAATATTCAAAGTCTTTGAAAGTTTTTTTAGCAAGAGTTGTTTTGCCCGACTGGCGAGGACCAATCATGGTTATGCATTTGTATTTGCTTGCTGCTTTAGCCAGGTATGGCTCTATATTTCTTTTATACATTCTAATGACTTTCACAATGAAACAAACAGTTGGAAAATGATAAATAGAATTATATCAGAGGAGTATGGTTTGTCAATTGAAAGTTGAGGGTTAAATCAACAAAATGCCATATGCTTTGTACTCACCTACTAACCTGTTGTAGCGTGTAACTACCTATTTAATAACAATTTGTGTTAAATAGGTAGTTATATTGCCACTCATTCTTAGCTGCTTAAAAGCCTAAAATATGTCACCAGTCTTAAAGTCGATGATGATATATCATTAGTTTTACTCAAGTTCCAGCGTGGTTATGCCATCGACAACTTTGCAGACATGTACCGCGTATTTATCAGCAAAAGCAGGGCGGCTACGCGGGTAGCAGGTCTCTACCGCTTTGCGAACGGCATCGACTGCTTCAGCTTTTACCAGACAGCCAGCAGCGCCTTTGTCGCCGCCACCAAGCATTCTTTCACCCATGACACCTTCGACAGTCCTGACAATGTCACACATGGTTTCAAGTTCAGCGCCGGAAATCTTATAATCATCGCGTAGGCCAATACCGTCTTTGCGGAAGATTTCGCCTACGGTTTCGATATCGCCGGCTTTCCAGGCATCCAGCATCTGGTAGAATCGTTTTTGAGCATGATAGATATAATCGAAACGTTCGATCCAGTTTGGCTTATCAGCGAATTTGGTTTTGACTGCATTGAAAGTATTACAGTCGCGAACATCGCCCAGACATTTAAGATTGCCATATTCTTTAGCAAGAGCTTCAGCGAAAGAATCGCATTCTTCGCGGCGGATTTTATATGTTGATTTTTCCAAACCTGGTCTGACAGTTCCGGTATCCATCACAACAATACGGAAATCCGTTGCGCCATCACCCAACGGAACATATTTGATAGAATTGGTTTTTGGGTCAAAGTGAGTACCCATGCCTTCTTTGGCATAATAGATCATGATCTGGTCGAGCAAGCCACAAGGCGAACCAATATATTCGTTTTCGACTTGCTGGGCAAGCAGTACATTATCGAAATCTTTTTCGACTTTTAGCTCGTTTATTTCCATCATGGTGATAATCAGGTTCAGGGCAAGGGAGGCCGAGCGACTCATTCCGCCACCGGGGATATTGCCATAAACAACAGCGTCAAAACCTTTGTTCAGTTTGAATCCGTTTTTGTTGAGGATATAGTCAACGCCATAAGGAAAACGAGCCCAGCTATTAGCGGTTTCAGGTGCCAGAGGAGCCGGGACATTGCCAAGCTGAAAATCAATTATGCCATCGTTGGGAAAATTATCGCTATAGATTCGGACACGATCAGTGCCATTGGGTTTGTAAGCCATCCAGATGAAGCGGTCAGTGCCTACGCCAAAAAGTTCGGTTCCATTATAGTCACCATGCTCAACCCCCAGACAAAAACGGGAGGATGACCGGCGTATTTTGCCGCCTGTGATGTCTAGGCCTTTTTCCTGGGCTAATTTTTTAAGTTTTTCGATTGAACTGCGGTCGATGTCGCTGATATTCATATTAAAATCCTTTCGTTGGCTTATTTGTGATTAAAAATACCTGTAGTATAGTTCATGTATATCACTATAGAACCTTATTTTAATCAAATTCAGGCACTGGGGAAAGCAGATAATACGAAAAATAAGATTATTAGTAATGTCCTATAACTGGTTAATTTGAATCTGTTGTATATTAAAAGTTTTAGTTAAATAAAAGTTGATCGTCATAAGTTGCTTTACTTTGATGATTTATGGCTGCGTGAGGTTTTATTGTGGTTTTAGGAAAGATTAACTATGCAATTTCTGGGATTTCTAATTGAAACAGTCGAAAAAAACAATGTGTCATCGGGTGAATTATTAATTCATAGCTGGGAAATTATTTAAATTGACTGAAAATCAGTTTGAGAGTGAAAAATAACTTA
The DNA here is from genome assembly GCA_016342495.1 of Phycisphaerae bacterium. Taxonomy (GTDB): domain Bacteria; phylum Planctomycetota; class Phycisphaerae; order Sedimentisphaerales; family SM23-30; genus JAEIOG01. The sequence goes on along the minus strand of JAEIOG010000013.1, from coordinate 17,114 downwards.
ATTGGAGATTAATTCAATGAAAAATAATGGGATAATTATCTTAGTAGTATTGATTTCGTTCGGAATCTTAGCTAACAATATAAAAGCAGCTGAAGAAGAACCCCAGATTTCATGGTGTTTGGATTCTAGTGTGGTAAGCAAATATATGTGGCGTGGCTATGATTTATATGATGATCATGGTGCGTGGCAGCCAAGTATTGATATGGATTTGTTTGATAGCGGCTTTGGAGTAAATGTATGGGGTTCATTTGCACTATCCAGTGGTTTTGAGTTGGCAGAAGAACTAGATTATACATTGTATTATTGTTTTAGTTTGTTTGAAGAAGAACAATATGCGGTGGATTTCTATTTTAACTATATCTATTTTGATTATATTCATACATCCTCAGATGCTGATGTGTACGAATCTGGTGGTGAAGTATCATTGCCTAATTTACTTAAAATCGGTGATTTGGCAATTGTACCAAGTTATTATGTTGGCCATGATTCAATGGCACAATCAGGGACTGGTATAAATTCAGGCTGGTTTCATATCTTGGGTTTGAGTTGGGATATGCCTTTGAAGTGCCCTGTCAGAGAGGTTGAACAGCTTTTTAGTTTTAATACAGAAGTAGTTTTTAATGATGGTGCTTATGAGGCTGATCATGACTGGAGTCATGCCGTAGCAGGATTGTCAACTACATTTGAAATATCGAACTGGTCAATAACCCCCAGCGTGTATTATCAGTTGTCCATGGATGATTCAGTCAATGACGAGGATGAATTATGGGCCGGCATAAGCTTTTCATGTAGTTTTTAGTACAGGCAATGAATTAGGTCAATTATAAAATATTACTGTATTGTTTTCAGGTTTGTAGATTAAGCCAGCAGTATTTCCAGGTCGGTTATAGGAGATTGTATAACAGGATTCTGATTGTCATTTCCGGTCCCGGTGGCTAGATTAACATTCTGGTCTGTATAGTTAAATGCTTCAAATAAACTGACCATGCCATTATCGTTGGCATCGGCATCTTTAGATAGGATGCCTTGTGCAAGCCAGTTCATAAAGATGCTGCCGCCATTATAATTATTTGATGGGTAATAGGGCGGTACTTCATCCCAGGCATACTGATTATATTCTGCCGAAGCTAAAACATAGGCATTTGGGATATTATTAGCTATATCGGTCAGACCACCGGCAAAGCAACTGTCGATCAAGATGATTTTTGTAGTTTCAGGGTTGATTGAGCCAATCATTCTTTCCAAATCTTGCTGGTATATTCCAGTGCTATCGGGAAGCAGTAGGGATTCTTCATCATCTGAGCTAATTGAATCTCCTTCGAGGCCATGGCCTGAATAGTGAATAACCGCAATGTCGTTTGAATCCGCTTTTGAGGCAAGCCAACCGATTTCAGATTCTACAGTGTTGGCATTGACCTGATTTGCTCCGCCAGAATTGATATGGATGTTTTCGGTATCGAAGTTAAAGCCATCACGCAATAATTTTTTTATTATGTAACTATCGGTTTTAGGCCCGGCAATATCATTATCTCTTCCTGGATAATCCCAGGCACTAAATGATACTGCATAGCCCTGAATGTCAGGGTCATTGGCATTGGAGTTAGTGCTGTTACCTTCATCAAGATTATCAGGATCGGTAGTTTCGGGCTTATTGGCAGGAGTTTCTTCGATAATGAGATTGTAGGTACCTATGCTTTTTTTATAGCCATTAACTCGAATAAAGAATTGCTGATCTTTTTCGACTTCGATTGTGACGGTAGATTCTAAAGTGGCTTGTTTGTCTAAATTTTTAGCAACGATTTTTTTACGGTTATTGTAAACATATAGATATGAATTTAATGGCGAGCTTGATGTATCAATTGTGATTGTTAAGGTGCTATCCGATTTGGCGGTATAGCTAAAGTAATCTTTGTCTTTGGCCGGGTATACTCCGACAAAAACTTCAGTCTTTGACCCCTCTGAAACGATGTTGGCCGCATTTTTTATTTTGTTGGCATCGTCAGGCATATCAAACAACTGTGAATTGCCATCAGGTGCGGTGATTGTCAGCTCATAATCCCCAAAGGAACTACGCCATCCCTGAGCTTTTATGTAATATTGTTGCCCTTGATGAACATAAAAATCCACGTTAGCGTTCTGAATAAAAGTTGATATGTCATCATTGAAACCAATTTTACGTTTTTTATAGTCATAAACAGTCAAAGTGGGGTCAAGGGCATTAAATGAGCGGGAAACTGCCGAATTCATATTTATCGACATTAATCCATCAGCAGGGGCGATAAAGCAATAAGAATCCTTGTCACGAGCTTTATCGATTTTGCTCTGGAATGAAAATTCGTTCTGATCGTCTGAATCAATAGAAATGTCCATTGCTTTTCTGAGCGAACTTGAAGGGTCATCGATAATGACTGTAAGCAGTTGGCGATTCTCCAGTTTTTCCAGCTTCAAGGTCTCAAATGGGACTTTCTGGGATTTATCACCTGCAATAAATTTTGACAACATTTTCCAAAAAGACATCAAACGCTCCAAAGGCATTGATTTTAGCAAAAAAACGAGCATTTTTTAGTCGAGCAATACTCCTTTGATAGTTCTACCAGAACGGCAGAAAACTTAACAATAAATCATTATAGTGATTAGGGTATTGGAAGTCAAGAATTATGTCTTAATATTGATAGTACGTATTAAATTATCTATAGATAATGGTTTTATTCTATCAGACTATAAAAAATTGATTGTAGTTTATCTGCCAGGATTTGATTATCAAAGTTTTCAGTAGCATATTGTTTACCCGCCTGCCCCATTTTTATTCTAATATCTGGGTTTTTGATGAAAAATACCAATTTTTCAGCTAATGCCTCTACGTCTCCACTATTGACAAGGAAGCCAGAGATTCCATCTCGTACAGATTCTTTTATTCCTTCTGAATTGGTAGATACAATTGGCAGACCGGTGGCCTGGGCTTCAATTAAAACTGTACCTAAAGCTTCTGATTCGCTACTAAAAAGGAAAATATCAGAGTTGACGAGTTTTTCTACGACATAATCATGGTCTTGATTACCAGCAAAAGTAATTTTTTTGTCTATTTCAAGTTCGTTGGCAAGTTGTTGAAGTTGTGATTTGAGCGGCCCATCGCCAATGATAGTGTAATGCAAAGATTTCTCAGGGAAAACCTTTGCCGCTTTAGCGAAAGCTTTGATGGAATGATGCAGTGCTTTTTCTGTTACCAGTCTTCCAACTGAAATGATATTGATAGCATCATCGGTTTTTGGTTGTGGCAGGGGTAATCTGGTCGTATCTAGTCCGCAACCTATAATACCGAATTTTTCGGGGTGGTTATAGTATTTCAGCAATTTGTCCCGGTAAGCATTTGAGTAAACTAATAATTTGTCGGAATTCTCGAAAGCTGGTTCAAATATCCAGCCACCTTTTTCTTCGGCTAGTCTAAGGTCATAGCCGGGGAAAACTGAAATTAGTTGTGCTTTATCACCTAATAATTTGATAAAAGCACCGATGTTTCCATTGGGTCCAAAGTGACAATAAAGAAAGTCATATTGATTCAGTTTGAAATTACAAAGGGTGTAAAAAAGCGGGTAGCTGAAGTATCGAGAGTTCTTGAGTAAGAGTTTTGCGATTTTTATCGCTTTTAGTGGATTTGATAAAGCGGTTGAGGTTAATTTGAAAAGTGCTTTTATGCGAATAATTTTTTTGGAATTAGAAAATTCTGGCAAATAAGTAGTGCGTTGAGCCATTGAAAACTTATTAAAATTATTATGGACGATATTGCAATTTTTTGTATGTTTGGCAAAAATATGGACTTGGTGTCCCCGTTCAATAAAGCCAATAGCCTGGTTTAAAATAAAGGTTTCAGAAACCGATGGGAATTGATTAATTATGAATGCAATTTTAAGTTTTTTATTGATGGATTTCATAGTATTTAGCCTGATTAAATTAATTGACTGATAAACGGCCATCTTGGCTTATATTAGCAATATATAGGATTTAAACTGTTATGAGTATTTTATATCTTTCCAATAAATATGCGGCTTAATTTACCGGAGAAGGGTAGTTTTCGTGGTAGTAAAAATAAGGAAAATAATAGGCCATAATAATAACGCATGGGCAAAATACTTCGGAATTTTCTGATTATTTTAAGGGTATCCAGCCAAAAGCCTTGTCTGTACATTACGTAACATTTAAAACGTAGTTGATTGATAGCTATAATTTTGAAAGATTCATATTTATTGAATTTTTTGGATAATTCCAGATGCTTCATTATGAATTTACTGATGACACTCATTTTTTTGTTGTATGGTCTATTTGACAGACTGCCGGGGCTGTTATATACATAGTTCGCCATCGAGGTGGTTATATAGCCAATTTCTGGGAAATGGTAGGCGAAACGGATAAAAATATCGAGGTCTTCAGCGGAACTAATCTGTGGGTCAAAGTATCCGGATTTTTCCAGAGATGCTTTTTTGACAAGCATACAGCTGCGATGAAGACTCATCCCCATATTGAAAGCCACTATTGCATCATTGAAGTATTCCTTGTCTTGGAGTAATTTTTTACTTTTTCCAATTTCCCAGAATGGTTTTTTTGTATTGTTTGAGTAATTATGAAAAACAAAATTACAGGTTGCCCAGTGCAGGTGCTGGTTACGTTTTAGCAGACTGATTTGTTCCAGTAACTTGTCAGGGAACCAATAGTCATCAGAATCCAGAAAGGCAATCCAGTTGCCCTTAGCTGCTTTTATACCGGTGTTGCAGGTTGTGCTTACTCCTGAATTTTCCTGGTGAATATATTTTACCGGATCGCCAAATTTCTTGACAATTTCTGCGGTATTATCAGTTGAGCCATCGTCTACAACAATTATTTCAAAGGCTTTGTGCTTCTGGTCTAAAATGCTTTGGATTGCGGTTGCGATTTGATTCTCGGCATTATAGGCAGGTATGATGACACTGACTTGGTATTCATTGTTGTCCGAGGCATTTTTCATTTTTTAGCATTCTTTAGAGTATTTAGTTGTTCAACAATAATCGCCTTGCAATTATATCGGAAGAAAAGGCTTAGCAATACAGTCGAAATTAGATAAATTGCAATCCCGGCAACACTTAATGTGATAAATGGTATAATGCCACCATAGTTAAATAAGTATTCGATATAGCTTATTGACATAATCATTATGATTGCGCTAACCATGGGTATAGTGATAAATTTTAAGGTTTCTTTTAATGATGCATTGAGCTTTTTTATAGCGATATATTGCTCAATAGGATAGCCAACCATGAAATTAATTACGACAGCTAAGGCTGCACCATTGAAGCCATGACTTTTGCATAGTGGATATATAATTATTGCCATAATTATCAAACGCAAAGTCAGCACTCTGGTGGTGATGTGATGTTGGCTTATTGCTCTTAACGCTGGTGAAATAATTGATGATAGTGACCTGATGAGGCCGTAGATACTTAATGTCTGCATTGCAGGGATGATCGGGCTCCATTTACTGGATAATAGGGTAATGGTAAATTGTGTCGATAAAGCGAAAATCAGGCCAGCGATCAAAAATGAAATAAAGCTGGTCAGGCATAAAACTTTAAGGTATGCATCTTTAAGTTTAGGCAGGTCGCTTTGAAGTGCGGCATAAGCTGGAACGGTAGTTCGGGATATCGTATGCGATATTTCGGTAGCTGGGAGGTTTGATATTTTATAAGCCATCCGATAATAAGCTAATGCTGAAAAACCCAGGATTTTTCCTACGAACAAATCGTCACCCTGATTCAGTATGAAGACAAGTATGCTTGAAAATACTATCCATTTACTGTAGGCCCACAGGTCTTTGTATATCTTGATATTAAAAGTAAAACGGGGTCTCTTTGGTGCTAGTATATAGCTTGTCAGGCAATTGGTTAGATTGCCAGCCAGATGGCCTGCAATCAGGGCCCAGACGCTTACATGGCATAATGCAACTGAGATTGTAACGGCTGAATTAACGATTCGTCCGCTTGAGTGAAGTATGAATTGTTTTTTGAAATCCAGAGCCCGGATGAATTTAACCATCCTTATATTGCTTAATCCCATAAAGATGGAACTTAAGGCAATTGCACGCGTAACATTTGATATTTGCGAGCCGGTTATTCCCGGTGTTTCGGGGTTTGCCAGGAAATTACCCAGTAGAGGCGAAGTGGCAAAAACCATTCCGAATAATAAAATACTGCGTAATAATTCCATAGACCAGGCTGAATCATAATAGTCTTCTGGGATATCTTTACGCTGGATCAGGGTCGCGCTGAATCCAGACTGGGAAAATTGTGCTATAACGGCAATGCTCAATGATGCCAGGCCAAACAGCCCTAATGCTACCGTATTATCAGCAAACAGGCGACAAATTATAATGAGTCTAATAAAATCGACAGAACTATCTAGAATTCTGCCAAATATCACCCAGGCTCCGGCTATTGTCACTTTTTGATGCAGTTTCTTTTCTTTTTTATTGTTTTGTTGTGATCCGGTCATGTCAGTATTTTACCCTAATAAGTTTGCTGTTAAAACTATATTTTTTTGTGTATGGCAAATATTTTTTTTCTAACCAGATTCGTAAATATTTATAAATTAAGTATTTGTGTAATTAGGACGGCCCATCACATTGCGTATAATTTTTGGTATTTGTTATTGACATAGTCCATATATGTGATACAATTAATATGTGGATACAGCGCATTATGTAGGTTTTGCACCTGTGGATCCCTCTTGGGGGTTGTATGCTATTCACGCCTGATTAACATGCCTGATACATTTTGTCCGGTTTTGCTGGATATTTGTATATTTAAAGCAAATATAACCGATAGTGGGCTTAGGATATTGGTTCTGTGTTGGAGCCAATTGCTATTATGCAGTATATCATTTTTTTGACCTGAGCCTTAATAGTTTTACACCTTTTCTCGGAGGAATAGGTATGAAGAATAAAAGAGGTTTTACTTTGATTGAGTTGTTGGTAGTTATCGCTATCATCGCTTTGTTGGTATCTATCCTGATGCCAGCGCTGGCTCGTGCTCGCGAGTTAGCAAAACGTGTACAGTGTGGCAGTAATATACGCCAGATAGGTCTTGGCATCGCTTTGTACTCTCAGGATTACCGGGATGCTTATCCGGTAGTTGGCCTTTCAACTTTGGCAAGTTTCGGTATGGGCATGGAAGGTGATAACAATGCTGCATATATTATGACTGAACAGGGTCTTAAAGATACTGGTTTAGGAACAGCTGCAACATCACTTTATCTGCTTGTTAAATATGCTGGTTTGGATCCAAAGGTTTTCCTTTGTCCAAGCTCAGATGATACTGAAATGGATTTCAATGACTGCAGTGCTGGTTTTGGTGGAACTTTGGAAGACTGGACTCAGATGCAGGACTTTTATGGTGCTGGGAATCTGAGTTTCTCTTATAACGATCCTTGGAATCGTCCTATCGATTCCAGTGATTCATCTTCTATGGTTCTGATGGCCGATAAAAGCCCAGTTTTTGATACTACTGACTTTAGTTACAATACTGCCTATGGTCCAAATCCAATTGGTGTTGTTGATCCTGCTTCAGTTACTGCTGCAAGCGGTGATATGGATCCTACCCTCATTAAATGGGAAGGCGGAGTTGTTGGTGGAGTTGAATATCTTGGTGGTAATTCTAATAACCATTCAAAAGAAATTCAAAATGTATTGTTTAATGACATGCATGTAAAACGTCATGACAATCCTTGTGTTGGCACAGCTCAGGATAATATCTTTACTGGCTGGACTTCTGCAGATAGTCTTGGCATGTGGGTTGGTGGCTGGAATACTACTACATCTGCCACTATGGAATTTGGTGCTGGCTTCCGTAAAGAAGATACTTACTTAGGTAACTAATACTTAAGTATTTATTAAGAATGACAAGGTGGAAAGGCTCATTTCGGGCTTTTCCGCCTTTTTTAATTAATGTGAAATTGGCTTCTAAATATGCAATATCTCAAAGAACACATAAGCAGACTATATCATTCCAATCGTCCTTTTATTATTTTTAGTATCATTTTTGGGCTGATTTGGATTCTGTTTTTACTGACTGGTCGCCATATCATTGAAATATTTCATAGCCGGGGTTATTTCAACTACTTGGGATATGCCGTTAAATCTCCCGAACATTATTTCGATAAAGCTAATTTTATTGCCGCAAGGCTTACCATTATTGTCAGCTATGCTTTTATCCTTTGGCATTTGATATGGTTGAAAAAACGCATATCTTTATTTTGGGTCATTTTACTTTTCCTTTTTACTATCTTATGGCTTTACTTCTCCACTCCGGCTTTTAGAATTTATTCATATCATGGTTTTTATCGAATTGGTATAGCATATAGAATTTTTGCTGGTGCCGGTGTCCCGCCGACTGATTTTATGTTTGCTGGCGAGCCTATGGCTTCGCCTTGGGGCTATCCATGGCTGATAGCGATGTTGATGAAGATATTTGATGTTTCACCATATTGGTTAGCGGTCTGGGTAAATGCTATCGCTTTGATTATTGCTTCGATTTTTGTTTATAGAATATCGTCATTATTAACTAAAAATCACCGAGCCAACATTTTGTCGGTTATCCTTGCGATATTTGCGATCAGCTGTTTTAGTATTCAGGAATATTATAAGATTGGTTTATTGTTTGGCGTGCCGCTTGAGAGCAGGGTGTCGGCAACAATCAGTAAATTCACTAATCTTGCTGGCCATCCATTGGGTCTGGCTTTTTATTGCCTTTTCCTTTATAACACAATTAAAGTTTTCAATTATCCTGCTAACTGGAAAAGTTATTTCGGCTTGATTTTTTCAATTTCTGTCGGCGGTTTCTTATATATGCCGTTTTTGCCGGCAGTCCTTGGTATTTCAGCCTTTTTAGTCTTATTATTGTTGTTCTTAATGAAATTTGCTTATATCCAGAAACAATATAGGACAGTCTTGCTGTTTAGTGGCAGTGTGTTTTTTGCTTTTCTGCTGATATTGCCATATCTATTAACAACAATTAGAAGTGGATCTGTTGAAAAGGCGGTGACATTTTTTAGTTTTTACTATCTGGGTATTCATTTATTAGTGATTTTATTAAATATTTTCCCGGTAATTTTTGTCTTATTCTTTGTGGCCAGAAAATTTATTATAGCCCAGAAAACCATCCCATTACTCATTGTGGCAATATCTTTATTTACAAGCTTAGGAATGTATAGTTTTGTACATTTCAATGGTTTTATTGAATATAAATTTCTCGCTTTGTTTGTGTTGACAGCTGGTATTTTTGGTGGAATTGCTTTTGATTTATTCATCGATAAAAATAAGCTTTGCATGATTACTGCTTTTATCTTGTTATTGAGTATGAACTGGCCAATTTTATATAATATGAAGCGTGAGCATTATATGTACAACAGTCATCCATTACCATATTTTGAAAAGGGAAAATATATTTATTCAACAGATTCACAAGCAAATGAAATGTATGATTGGATCAGGGCCAATACCGGTATTAATGATGTCTTTGTTGATACTGATTATGTCTTGCCAGTGTTAACGCAACGTCAATTGTATATTGCCGTTGATTTGCCGGACATACAGTCTCCTCCTGGGTTTGAGTATAAAGTTGCCGATTTTGTTGTTGCTCGTCATGGCCACAGCAATCAAGAATATGAACAACGTTGGTCTGTTTTTAATAGTATATACCAGTCAAATAAAATATCCAGTTTTCTTGATTTTGATAATTATGTTAATAAGGCCCAAAGTGTTTTTATAGTAATTAGGCCAACGAATTCGGGAGTTGAAATCGATCGGGATTTTTTTGAATTGGTTTTTTCCAGTTCAGGTGAAAAATATTTTCTTTATAAATATTTAACAAATAAGTGATGAATTATTTGATTTGTCCTGTTCGGTATAGTGGGAAGTAATTTGTTTTGCCAGGAGTATTTCCAGATGCTATAGTTAATTTATCGTAAATATCTTTGTTGAAAATTCTTCCACACAAATATGCCATTCTGGTTTCAGTTGCCCAACCTTGTTTGAAAATTTTATAATGATCTACTTTATCAGGTTGTGCCCCAGGTACGCCACCGATATTACCCCATTTTACTTTATTGCGACTGAAGTCATATGCTGTATAGTATAAAGCATAAATACATAGGTTTTTATACCCTTCAGCGGAATATCCCACAACATGTAGATTGAGTATATCATTATATTGGATGGCTATTAATGCACCAACTGGAATATTATTATGGCGTGCTATTAAGAACAACGTCCCTGGCAATTGTAGCTGTTCTGCGAATGATTGACGGGAAAATGCTTTTATGCCGGTAATATTATGCTTCTTTACCAGATTATTATGCAAGTTCATCCAGGTATCAATATGTTCAACGGGGTTTTCAACTATTTCTATATCTACTTTGCGTAAGCTGACCCTGCAATCACGCCGATGATGATGTGATAAAATTTCACCCATGCTTTTTGAAAAGTCTGCCACATAATGTTCTTTATAAGGAACGGCTAAGTCACTGAAACATTCTTTAAGATATGATTCAGTATAATCACCAAATGGATCGGGAATCATTATGATGCTTATAAGGTCATGTAAATTGTCCAAATCTTCTTTAAGTTTATCCCAGTTTTGGCAACAAAAATAAGGGTAAATACCCATTGCGTCAAAATAATTAGTGCCAGGTATTTTACGCCTTAGTATCCATCCCTTACTGCGTGGTAATTGGTATGGTTGACCAAATTCCCTAAGAGACATTGCGTAATCTGCGTGCAAATAGCCTGTAAGCATTTAAGCTCCATAATAGGGCAAAGATTGCCCCGGATTTACTTAGGTTCTATAGTATAGTCCACAAGTATTGATTTCTGACCTGAGCCGGGTTCTGGATATATTAGTTTTGGTTTGAATTTGCTGGCCATCATAACAGCCCGTCTATGTTTCGGGTCAATTTCTGCTTTAACCGATTTCATCCCTACTTCCCCCGCGGCATCAATACCGGTCTTAATTAATTTTTGTGCAACTCGGTATTTTCTCCTGAATTCAGGCTTGACGGCATAAGATGTCAGGTAAGCATCGAAGTTCTTAAAGTCATTCATGTACATGCACAAAAATCCGGCAAATTCATCTCCAACTTTTGCAATGAATAATTCCGCCGATGCCATCATTTTGTCTACATAACTATCTATGTCGACTATCTCTGTAAGAGGTGGGTAAAAATCATCCTTAACTTCTTTTATGAATTCTCTTACTATCTTAATTTCTTCTGGAGTTTTTTTACTCTGATAAACATAAGTCTCTTCATGGAAATTACTCATTTTTTATAAATTCCTTAATTATATAGTAAGGTTTTTTCCTTAACGCCGAAAAATTCCTGATAACCAATTCCCCGACAGCTGATAATATTGCCAGCAATATCAGAAAACTAATCAATACCGAATTAAGAATCAAACCATTTGTTGTCTGATCCAATATCTTAAAATCCCAGAATCCTGACACGATGCATCTTATAATAAATAATAATGCCAAAACCATACAGAAAAATCCAGTATACTGGAATGGCCTGTGCGACATTAATATCATATTGTCCATATTATAGGCAAATAGCTTAAAAAAACTAAAACCAGACTTCCCATATTTTCTTGGATGGTGTTTAACCGGCACCTCAGCTATATTTTGCATTTTTGCTAAAACTTCCACAAGCAACGGAATATTGTTCGGCCCAAGATTAAACGCTTGTATTACCTTGGAATTAATTATTCGCAGGCTGCACCCAAAATCATGCAATTTTGCCCCTGACGATTTTCGCATAATAACATTAGCAATCTTTGATGGCCAGGTGCGTAAAAAAGAATCCCGTCGATTTTGTCGATATCCGCAAACTGCGTCATAACCCTGATCATATTTTTTAATTAAACTGGGAATATCCTCAGGCTCAAGCTGCAGATCACTATCGATGGTTATTATGGCTTTACCATTAATAAAAGTCGTGCCAGCGGTAATAGCCGCTGCCTGGCCGGAATTCTTAAACAAATCGACAACCGCAAACACATTCTCATCATTAGCAAAGATATTTTTTAGTTTTCCAAAAGTACCATCGGTGCTGCCATCGTTCACGAAGATTATTTCATAAGAACGGCCTATACCCCGCATTGCACTGGAAAGCCTTTGATAGAATTCATCAATGCTTTTTTCTTCATAATAGCAAGATATCACTATGCTGAAATCTGGTTTGTTTTGTTCCTGCATAATTATACTCATAATAATTGAGTTTGTCCTTTCTGCCTGCCTGTAAGCTTGTGTTATTTTAGCTATATGTAGCAGGTAGGATGGGCTATGCCCATGCTGATAAAAATCATATCGCGACAGCGATACCGATTATTGCGTATTGTTTCACTTAGCTAAAATGTCACATAAATCTCATGAATGGATTTTATCATTTGGCAAATAATATCAACTGTCTCGCTAGTTAGTGCCCCATACATTGGCAGGCAAAGCACCTGGCTTGCGGTCTTTTCCGCTACTGCCAGATTATCTGGATTTGCCGAAGCCAGTGAACGATAGCATGGATAATGACTGCATAACGGATAAAAATATTTGCGTGGTATAATATTGCATTTACGCAAAATAATATTTAAATTATCTCGATCAGTTCCATATAATTCTGCATCAATCAATATTGGAAAATATGCATAGTTATGCTTTACTCCCGGAATATCATCGAGGGTTCTTACCCCCGGAATATCCTTAAGAAATTTGCGATACTGTATAGCGATTTTCTGGCGTTTTGCGATTTCATTTTCGACCAGTTGCAATTCCAAAAGACCAAAGCTGGCCTGCATTTCATTCATTTTGCCATTGATCCCTGGTCCGATAACGGTTTCTTCATTGGCAATCCCAAAATTGGACAATGAATGAACCCGGTCATTCCTGGATTTTGAATTGCTGACCAGTGCTCCACCTTCAATCGTGGAAAAAAGCTTAGTCGCATGAAAACTATAAGCACTGATATCGCCAAAATCGCTAAGAGGGCGGTTGTTAAGTTGAACCCCAAATGCATGGGCCGCATCGTATATGACAAACAGGCCATGTCGCTGGGCTATCTTTTCAATCGCCTTCATATCGCAAGGGTTGCCATATACATGCACTGGCATTATTGCTTTGGTGTCCGGCCCAATAAGATTTTCAATTTTGCCAGGGTCAATATTAAACGTTTCAGGTTCAATATCGCAAAAAACCGGTTTGATATTATTCCAATACAGCACATGGGAAGTCGCCGCGAAAGTAAAAGGCGTTGTAATAACTTCACCTGAGTTGATTCGCAAAGCCTGCAATGCCACCATCAAAGCATTGGTGCCGTTATTAAACAGCGTCAGATGCTCAACTTGCATATATTGCATTAATTCCACCTGGAATTGCCGATAAAATGGCCCATAGTTGGTCAGCCACTGATTTTCCCAGATTTTCGCGATACTTTTCTGATAGTCACTTAAATCTGGCATCGTAGGCCGGGTAACAAAAACCGGCTCATCAAATTTATGTCTGGTGGCTAGCTGTTCAATTTTATCATTATGTTCAGACAACTGTTTGGCTCCGCAGAATTTTGTATGTATTCTGCATATATTATTCGTATTACTGCAATATATTATTATCGGCTATATGCTAAGCTGATTTCAGATTAATAATCTTTTTTCTATTTATCGGACGCAATCCAGGGCAGTTACTGGCTTTCTTTAAATTTTATAATCGCTTTGATGAATTTCTTGCCATATTTACTTTTCTTTTGCACGCCCACGCCATGGATTTGTAAAAGCTGTTCATCATCGATAGGCATTTGATAGGCCATATCATGTAGGGTTGCGTCATTGAAGATCAGGTACGCTGGTATTCCTTTTTTGTCGGCTATCTCGCGGCGAATCTGCCGCAAAATCTCGAATAATTCGATTTGCCCAGAACTCAAATCGTTTAGATGTGCCTTTGGCTTTGCTTTAGATTTTGTATCTTTGGTCTTTTCACTGGCTTTCAGCAGTCTCGGGGTAATATTACCCCGCAACACTTCCCAGCCGCTTTTGGTAATCGCCAGAACATGATATTCCCCAACTTTTGCCAGGTAATCCTGGCCAACCAGCTGCTCAATCCAGTTACGGATAGTTGGCTGCTTATGTTCGGCCATCAAACCATAAGTGCTAAGCTCCTGATGCCGATTCATGATCAGTCGCATATTATTAGAGCCTGTTAAAACTTCCGCGGTATAGTTAGAGCCAAAGCTCTGATTAAGGCGTGCCACACAGGAAATGATTTTCTGGGCGACAATCAGGGCATCTTCGACTTGTTCAACTTCATCCAGACATATATCGCAGGCCTGGCAATTGTCATTTTCCAGTTTCTGATCAAAATAATTCAGGATAGCCTGATGGCGGCAGGTCGCTCCAGTACAAAAACTGTACATATACGAAAGTTTACCTTCGGAAATTTTCAAAGCTTCCGTTGGCATATCCTGCATGATTGATTTCCACAGGGCAAAATCACCGGGGCTATAAAGCAGCACACATTCAGAGTTAAGCCCATCACGGCCTGCTCGACCTGATTCCTGCTGATAATTTTCCAGTGATTTTGGCATCCCGCAATGGATTACATAGCGAACATTAGATTTATCAATACCCATACCAAAAGCAATCGTTGCTACGATGATATCGGTTTTTTCCTTGATGAAAGCATCCTGGTGCTTACGTCGTTTCTCATCAGTCAGGCCCGCATGATAGGGCAGTGCCTTATATCCTTCCTTATTCAGGGATTTGGCCACCTGTTCAGTGTCCGACCGTTTGATGCAATATATAATCCCTGATTCACCTTCATGTCGATCTATGATTTCCTTGAGTTGTTTCATGCGGTTCTCGCGTTGCATGATACGATAGAAAAGGTTAGGCCGATCAAAAGAGCCAACCAGTATTTCAGGTTTATCCAGTTTTAATTGTTTGGCTATATCATCGCGAACCTGCCCGGTTGCCGTTGCGGTATAGGCATGAATAGGAATCGCCCCAAAGATTTGCTTAAGCCTGCCAAGTTGACGATATTCCGGCCGGAAATCATGCCCCCACATACTAACACAATGCGCTTCATCCACAGCTACCATCGTAATATTCAGATCGCTGATAAAATCAGTAAAGCCCTTGGACATCAATCTTTCTGGTGATAGATACAGTAGCTTCAATTCCCCTGCAAAAGCCTGTCGATAAATTGCCGTTCGGTCTTCGGGGCTGACCGTGCTATCTAATCGGGCCGCTGGCACACCACAATCTACCAATCCGTCAACCTGATCCTTCATCAGCGAAATCAAAGGAGAAATCACCAAAGTGATGCCATCCAGCGACATTGCCGGAACCTGAAAACAAAGCGATTTACCCCCACCAGTGGGCAACACTACCAAAGAGTCCCGCCCTGATATCGCCGAAAGCATTGCTTCTTTCTGCAAAGGACGAAATTCATCATAGCCCCAATATTGCTTTAATGTCTTTTCTATTTTCTTTAACATATACTCGGTATCGCTATTGCGATGTAGGTTTTATCAGCATGGGCATAGCCCAATGGACCTATTTGTGTCATTCCCGCGCAGGCGGGAATCCATCTTTTTATTATAAAATCACCATTAGCGGTTTATGACCCGCGTTCTATTCTTCTTCTACATCAGCTTGCTTATCTATCTGCCTTGTCCCGCTATACAATTCATATTTCAGCAACCGGCATTCAATATTGCCATTGAAAAATATCATACGCCGGGCCGCTTTCAATCCCACTTTTTTGGCCAGATCCATATTGCCTGTAAAGATATACCCGCTATAACCCGGGCAACTTTGTTTAAAGAAATCCCCAATCCATTTATATAGCTTTTCCAGTTCTTCAGTTTCGCCTAAACGTTCACCATATTCCGGGTTCAGTAGCACAATACCGCCATCACCTTCGGGCACCTCCGTATCAGCAAAATCACAAACCCCAAAATCGATTAAATGCTCAACTCCAGCAGTCATAGCATTTTGCAATGCCGCTTTGATGGCCGCCGGGTCAATATCGGTCGCGATAATTTTCTTTTGCAGACCTTTTCTATCTGACATCTTGCGGGCGTCAACACGCATTTGTTTATAAGCATCTTCATCGAAAGACAATAAATGCATAAAACCAAAATTACTTCGCAGCAAACCTGCGGCTCTGTTCTGAGCGATCATTGCCGCTTCGATAGCTAAAGTCCCGCTCCCGCACATAGGCAACACCAAATGTTGTGAACCATCATAACCCGCCGCCATCAGCAAACCCGCCGCCAGACATTCTCGTAGTGGCGCTTTATGCGGCATCTTACGATAATTTCGGTCCGAAATTTTCATACCCGAGGTGTTTAAGTATAGCCAGGCATTTTCTTTTTTCCAGAAAAGGTTCACTACAACCTTATGGCGGTCTGGCCCACTATCAGGCCTTGTCCCCATTTTCTTCATTAGCCTGTCACAAATAGCGTCTTTGACTTTCAGGTTCGGGAACATACTGTTATTTATAGAATAGGTATCAACTCGAGAAAGTACGCAGAGGTAATTATCCGGATCGATTATTTTTTCCCAGGGCAGGATATTAACCTGTTTATACAATGCTTCCGGGCTGCCGCAGCGAAACTCCTTTAGCAGAAAAAGCACATTATAAGCCGTCCGCAGATACAGATTCAGCTTCATACAGTCAATTAGCGAACCTTTAGTAATAACCCCGCCCTTATGGCTGTCAATTATCGGAAACCCTAATTGCTCGATTTCACCCATAAGGTATTCAACCAGACCCGGCCCGCAGGTCACTAATATATTTCTTCGTTCTTTATTATCCATAGCCATATAATAGAGTTTTAGAACCCTAAAGTCAAACTATATAAAAGGTTAAGCCATTAATCCCAATCAATATTAAATTCCCACCAGTTGCCATATCTGTGTTTGAACTCAACAATAGGTGCCCCGATTATATCTTCCGATGGCTTCCCATTTGGACTATCCCTCTGTGCCAGAATGGGTGAGACAATTCCTTGTCATTAATTAGACTTGAGGGCGAGGATATATTTATTATGAT
>JAEIOG010000012.1 GCA_016342495.1 Phycisphaerae bacterium | reverse complement strand
CCAGTAGCGAAGGCCGGTATGTTGTTCAATGTAAATCGGTTTTTTTACAACTTCAACCTGCTGAACAACTTTGCCGGAGCCTTCAATTTCTTTAAGCTTGCCGCCACAATCAGGACAGGCGTCCAGTGTATGAGTTTGAAAATCATCAATTTCGTCCGTTGCATAAGGCGTTCTTTCGTGCCTGGTATGTCCCGGTTGGCCACCAATCTTACTAGGCTTTTTGTTTTTTGTCTTTCGCGGCGGCTTGACGATGTCCGACGATGGCGGCTTGGAGGAATTGGAAGAATTCTTCGAGAGCTTAGTAACCTTGTCAGTAAGTTCAGCAACTTGCTTTTCAAGTTCCGCGATACGCTGAATATAGAATTGTTCTGTTTTGGAAGTCAAATATTGCCCTCAAGTTTGCCAGCAAGATTATTATCGGACCATTTTGGAGGTTTTCTTGAGAAAAATATTGACATGCCACCTTAAATATGCTATTATTACTATTAATGAATAAAAAATGGTTACAATGAGCCAAAAACGGGCATTTTGACATTGAGTGCGTTGCTCAATACCATCAAAATACCCGTGAACGGTTACTAATTAAGTTAGAGGGTTTCCCCGTTGATATTTCGGTATATCATTTATCTTACCTGATGGGAAATCTTAAATTATTCTATTTTTAGGAGAATAGGAAAATGAAGAAGAAGATGTTATGTTTTTGCGCAGCTATGCTATTCATAGTTGCTACTACGGTTCAAGCCAGCCTGACCTGGAACGGAGCAGGCGATGGCATGTCACTTTATCAGGAAGCCAACTGGGTCGATAGTGATACCGGCGTAGCTCCTCTGGCAGGTGCTGTCGATGGCAATGTCGAAATCAACAATGATGTTATTATCAATACCGGAGCAACAGCTGGCGGTGGCAATGGCGCTGGGCCTAACCTTTACCTGGGCACTGGCTCACTTACTATGAATGGCGGATACCTGAGATTTTCCAGCTATGGCTTACGCAAAGACGTCAGCTTCCCAGCAGTTGACTGGGCTCCTGCTACTCTAAATGATGGCGCTACTATTAATGCCATGTATATTGTTGGCATTGACCTGACAATCAATAACGGCTCGCTGATCCTTCGTGGGGGCGGAAACCCAATCAATGTTACTGAAATCAACCTCACTTCCACTGATGCCTCTATTGTGTTGACAGCCGAAACCGTTGCCGCTTTCACTACCGAACATCTTAGCAAAATCACAGTCAATGGCGCACCTGCTGTCATCGACCAGAACCTCAGCGTGGTCTCTGATGGTGCTACAGGCTCAATCGTAACTGTAATTCCAGAACCTGCAACTATGGCTCTTTTAAGCCTTGGCGGTCTGGCAATGCTAAAACGCCGTCGCTAAGCAAAATAAATACATTATTAAAAAGCTCGAACTCCCAAAGTTCGGGCTTTTTTATTTCAAAATCTTCGCCCAATACCCATCATTCATTTCTGCACAATTTTTATAGAGAAAACTTTTCATAAACTCAGTTTTTGCCCGTAAAATCGCATCTTCCTTGGCCCATTTATTGATTTTTCTCTGCGTATCAGCCACCATTAGCGTCGCAAAGGTCACCGCTTTATCTTCTTCAAACCCTGATGCTGCATACATCGATGCAAATCCTGTCAGCGGATGATTATAAGCCCCGACATTACTAACCTTCTGAACTGTCGCACCACCCTTGCCATAAGCAAAACCCTTTTCATTCAAAGTTGCCCACTCAGGGTCTTTGTAGTAAGCATCACCATTGAGCTGCTGTTCAATCATATGATAATACTCATGGTGGATAACATCTTCATGGTAACCTTTTTGCTGATAACCTTTGTAAATGTCATAATATAAGCATTCAGTATAATAATCAGGCACCGCCGACCGAAATTGGCTGCCAACTTGCAGATTTTTGCAGAGATATATGCATTTTAGGCCGGTTTTTGCGACAAATTCCGGTGGATATTTACTAAATTCTCGATCAAAAAGCACCAGATATTCCCTTAGTCTCATTAAATCGCCACTTCTCAATGCATCACATTTCAATGATTCCCAGCTAGGGTCACCAAAATTGTCATATTGTAATCTCACATTATAGCGAACCTGCAAACCTGAAATTATCTGTAAATAATCATCCCCTGTAGCATCGATAGCGACAATCGGTTGACTGCAGCCTGTCACGAATATGATTAAAAATAATAATGCTACCCGGTATTTTATCCTATTCACAACATTCTCCTGTAAACCTCAAACTTAAACATATTTACATGTCATTGTAATACAAATACTTAAAACAGGTCAAGCACCTTTATATCCTCTGATTCATTAATAATCGATGCGATAGGTATGAACCTGAAGTGATCTCAGAAGACAGAACCGTCAATAAAAGCATTAAAAACGCACTTCCACAATTACTACAATTATGCTTTTTCATTCATCGAAGCAGACCTAAAGCCTTTTATCACAACACTTTACAACACTAAAAGCTCTACCTGACAACTGGGCCATCTATAAAATGCTTGACAGAAACGTCTAGATCGCTAAGATTTGGCTGACGTAATATATAATTTGTTATACTTATTGCATCTTTGATTATCCGGTTTTACAATAT
Source organism: Phycisphaerae bacterium (assembly GCA_016342495.1). Taxonomy (GTDB): domain Bacteria; phylum Planctomycetota; class Phycisphaerae; order Sedimentisphaerales; family SM23-30; genus JAEIOG01. The sequence goes on along the minus strand of JAEIOG010000012.1, from coordinate 69,325 downwards.
TAATCAGGATAATCACAGCGAAATATATTTTTATGAAACTGATATATTAAATTGAACACAAGCGAAATAGCTTCGTTTTAGTTCATAAACATTAACCTTATAAGGAGTTAACAATAATGGCACCTATTAAAGTAGCAATTAATGGCTTTGGCCGTATCGGCCGTACCGTAATGCGTATCCTATGCGAAAACCCAACTGAATTTGAAGTTGTTGCAATCAACGATCTCTGCCCAGTAGAAGCTAATGCACATCTACTGAAATATGACACTGTCATGGGTCGTTTCAATGGCACCGTCAAAGTTGTCGATGGCGATCTGGTCGTCAATGGCAAAACTGTTAAAGTTTTAGCTGAACGCAGCCCTGCAAACCTGCCTTGGGCTAAACTGGGCGTGGATGTCGCTATCGAATCTACTGGCGTTTTCCGCAATCGCGAATCTGAAAAAGGTGGCTATGGCGATCACCTCAAAGCTGGCGCAAAGAAAGTTATCCTGACAGTTCCTGCCGCTGATGATATCGATGCTACCGTCGTTCTTGGCGTTAACAATGATGCTCTTAAACCTGGCGTCAACTGCATTTCTAATGCTAGTTGTACCACTAACTGCCTGGCACCTGTGGCCAAAACTCTTAACGATAAATTTGGTATCGTTCGTGGCATGATGACTACTGTTCATGCTTATACTAATGACCAGAATATTTCTGACGTTTTCCATAAAGACCTTCGTCGTGCCCGTGCTGGTGCTGCTAACATTATCCCAACAACTACTGGTGCTGCCCGTGCTGTTGGAATGGTTATCCCAGAACTTAAAGGCAAACTCGATGGCGGCGCTCTTCGCGTTCCTGTTATCACTGGCTCTTGTGTTGACCTGACTGTCGAACTTGCAAAAGATGTAACTGTTGAAGAAGTCAATGCAGCTATCAAAGAAGCAGCTGAAGGCCCAATGAAAGGCATCCTGGCTTATTGCGAAGATCCAATCGTTAGCTCTGATGTTATTGGCGACAGCCACAGCTCAGTCTTTGATGCTAAAAGCACCCAGAAAATCGCTGGCGGCAAACTTGTCAAGATCCTTACATGGTATGACAATGAATATGGCTATTCGAGCAGAACTGTTGACCTGATTAAGGTTGCTGTTACTCTATAAGCTTTGTTCGCTTCAAGTTTAAAAAAATTAAAGCCCGGCATTGCAATTATGTCGGGTTTTTTTTATTATGTGGCTAAATATTTCGTACCTTATTTTATGGAACTTGGCTATGTTAAAATTTATTTCTATCGATAACCTCAAAAAAAACAATACGCAAAAACACAAGCTTGAAAAATCTCTGGCTTCACAAATCATTATGCTGGTAAGGGGAAATATAGAATTTTCTAACGACCAGGATGACTATAATGATGAAGATTTACAAGCTTTAGTTGACAGCAAAACCATTAAAGCCCTGCAACAGCGAACAGATGATGGCTTATTGATTTATGTCCAGAATGGCAATGATGAAATTATTGCCTGCGGACTGGTAACCTATCGACAAAGCCGGGATCGCTACGAATCTAAAATGCTACATGTACGAAATGATTACCGGGGCCAGGGGCTGGCAAAAAAAATCTGCGAAATACGCGAAGAAAAATTGAGAAACCTTGCCATCGATTATATTTATATCGAATCCCTGAAATTCCCCAAAACCATTGCCTTCCATCAAAGCCGTGGATTTGAACCCTACGACGATGGCCATAAACTTCAATACAGTGTCCTGATGCGAAAAAAACTATAAATAATAAAAGCCAGAGACAACATCAAACTGTTCTGGCTTTATTTTTTGGACAATTGCATTTCGGGTCAAAAAACACAATGCCCCCTAGCGATTATTTCACTTTAATATACTTTCGATTATCCTCATAGGCTGAAACTTCCCCAGCCATACCAGCAAACGCGGGCTATACATATTAACACCCCATACATTATACCAGCCTGCCCAGAAAAATAATATACTGCCTGTCATAAACAAATAAAATGCTGCCCGCCGCCAATATACCGCGACAAAAATAGCCGCACAAAACTTGCCCAATGCCCCAATCAAAGGCCCGGCAATCGGGCCAAAAATATCCGACACCATAGCAATGGAAACATTGACCTCTTCAATATCCGGATCATCTTTGAGCATAAACCATATCGTGCTGCCAGCATCACATAACAAAGCAATAATAAATACAACTATCATCCAGCGATATGTCCGCCAGAATCCTACATAGTTTTTCTTTAACCTATCGATGATGATTTTCATTGCCACGCCTATTATAATTAATCTCAAGCAAGGTTGCCTGATCTACTTATTGCTCATCGCCAAAACAGGCTCACCTTTTTCGCTCATCCCAAATTCAGGCCTGACAGTTTTACTCTTAATATTTTTCGCCAATGACAATGATGAATCATTTACCACCATCCCCAACACATTTACTTCAGACTTGCTGAAAATTTTATTCGTTTCAATAATATCCCTGGCAGATATATGGCCCTGCCTGAGTACCAGCAACGCACAATCACAAAGTTCAGCAATAACAACTGCGTCGCTATCATAATTAATCGCAGGCGTATCAATCACTATGCGGTCATAGCGGCCCCTGAGCATCTTTAATAAACGATTAAAACGTTCGCTACTGATCAACGCATTGATATCAACTGAAGCATCATCATTCATTTCACATGGCAAAACCGAAAGATTATCCACCATCGTTGGACTAATTACATTTTTAACATTAGCCTTCTCAACTAAAACCGAAATTAGCCCAGCCCCAACTTTAAGCTTGAATATTTTATGCAATTCCGGTTTGTGCAAATTGCAATCTATAATCAAAGTTCGCTGCCGGCCATTAGCTAATGCAATTGCAATATTGCTGGCTACCGTCGAACTGCCCTGACCGTGCTCCGGCGAACAAACCGCCAAAGTATTACGCCCAGCCAACTCAATAAGTTCGCTGGCCTGATTGTCAAGAGTACCATTTATCAACCCCGCTGAAGAATTCAGATATTTCCCCAGAGACTTAAATGCCTCAGTAGCAAATGAATGAGGTTTGAAATGAACCTTTAGTCCCCGTGCCCAAAAACTCTCACGGCCAGGCATCGAAGGAATCGTCGCTATAATCGGATAAGTTGAAACCGAATTGATTTTATCACCACAGAACAATCGACGCCCCCGCCAATGACGAAATAATATCATCGACATACCTACCGCCAAACCTAGTGCTAATGCGTAAAATAAAACTCTAAAGGTATTTTTGCTTTTTTGAATAATCGGAACAATAACCGATTTGATATCATTAGAAGCCAACTGAATTTCCCGAACTTTGCTATCAACCTCATCAATCTTTTTATCAATAATTGCCAGGGCCTCGCTTAAATCCTGCAATTTACCCTGCTCCAACTCGTACCGACTTGCTAAAGCATCAATACCAGTTTTTTCCTTCTGTATGGCAAATATTTCATTACGGAGCTTGATATTATGCGATTGGCCTGCCAAAATCGCCTCAATTAGCTTTTGTCGATGTTTTATAACTATTTCAGATTGAATGGTTTGTAGCTTAAGCTGATGAAAAGCCAGCATTTGCCGACCATTAAGAATTTCATTTTCATCGACAATAGCATTTATTTCATAAATCTGATTTAATTGTTTCTCCAGCTCGGTAATTTTTTGCTCTTGCTCATCAAGCTGCTTAACCAAATCACCAAAACCCACCTGAACCTTAAGCGTTTCGACCAGAGCAACAATTTTAACCGGGTCTGCTAATATTTCATTAACACTATTGTATTGCTCTTGTACTTTATCCAGCTGCCCTTCTGATTGCTCCAAAGTGTTTTGAAGCAATTGGAGCTTCTCATTTACTCCCTCGACCTCGATGGCCTGCAATTGCCGGGCCAACTCTTCACTGATATTTTGCTGCCGTGTATGAGTCAGCAAATATTGCTCTTTTTGATTTTCAAGTTCTTCAAGTTCTTTAGAAAAATCATTTTGCTCAAATGAAACTTCAGTAATCACAGTGCGTGCAGCATTTGCCATCTCTGGCTTTTGCAAAGACAGGTACACCGCCCCGATAACCAAAGACAGCAAACTCACAGCTAAAATCGTCCGGTAATATCGAGACACAGCATCGGCTAACCTCAACGCTTGCGCGCAAAGGACTTCTACATTAGATTGGCCATTTTTAATTGTCATAGCTCATCCTAAGCATTAAGACCAGGACTCCGCCCTGGCATAAAATAAATTGACTGCTGAATATCCGCATCCTGCTGATATCCAAGCTCAGCTGTCATCGTAAAAGCTCATCCTTGAACTCAATAAAATGTTCAGCTATTAAGCATAAAGCAAAAACCATGCCAAAACTTTTTTTCGCATCTCAAGAAACCGTAAAGCCTTATCATGCAGGGATTAACAAACAATATTTATTATTACAATTATCGAACCCGTTTTGTTGTATGCAATTTCAGCTCATACATTCGGCAATTATTACGCACCTCGCGCAAAACCTGCCTCACATCTCCCCGACCCGTAGAGACAAGGCATGCCTTGTCTCTGCCACACAGCAAATCAAGCGAATCTGTAATTATGCTAAGATTGAGCATAAAATTATATTGCAAACAATCGTTACAACCAGCACAAAACCATCTCTACCTCAATCTTTTCTCGAAAATACCCTGGCAAAAGTTGTAGTTCAATTGCTTATGACCGGTTTGCATTTTATGTTTAGGATGGAAGTTTATAGCAAAATAGCCAACTTGTGGTACTTGCATGTATCAGCGGTTTAAATATTACAAGCCAACCAGAGGCATCGTTAAAAAGACGGTGCCTTTTTTATTTGCTTATCCAGGGCAAACGAACGCTTTTAGGAGCATAGAAATGTTTTTGAATAATTCAAGTTTTATGACATTGACTAATAATTTAGTCAAGCTTGGCAACCAGATCAAACTATCCAATGAAAGAATATCGACCAGTAAAAAGATCAACCGTGCCAGCGATGACCCCAGCGGTATTGTCAAAATTAATAACCTCAAAGCCGAAATAGCCCAAATTGACGCGATGAGCACTAATGGCCAACGCATTAATTCCGTCCTGGATACCGCCGATGCTGGCCTAAGCGGAATTTCTGCATTGCTTGACGATATCGACACCGCGATCCTTAGCGCCGCTGGCGACCCCGGCAATATCAGCACCTATCAGGCCGAAATTGATACGGCCATCGACGCGATCGACACCCTGGTTGGTAATACAAATTTTGCGGGACAAAAACTTCTCGATGGCTCCAAAGATTATACTACCACCAATAATGATACCGACAAAATATCTGATATACGCATCAATTCTGCGAATTCCCTAAGCACCACCACGCTAACCGTCAGCGCCAGCGGAGCAACTATCGCTTCAACCGCTTCTGATGCTTTTGTAGCATTAACTGAAGATGCAACTATTGAAATAACCGGTCCCGATGGTACCGAAACCCTCAACTTTACAACTGGCGATACCCGGGCTGATGTTCAGGCTGGCATCCAGGCTGTCGTAGGAGATACTGGTGTTACCGCTGTAAATGAAGGTGGAGCAATAACTTTTAAATCCGCTAATGCAGGGGCCTCAGAATCTATCACCCTAAATGTTACCGCTGGCAGCGATATAACTTTCGGTGGCCAAAGCTCAACAACTTATACCGGTACAGATGCCACAATCACTGTTAATGGCCAGACCGCCACTCTGGATTCCACCAGCAAAAGCATCAATGTCAGCACCAGCGATGTCAGCGGCACCATTTCACTTAAGGATGGCTTCTATGATTCTGTCGCAGTCTCCACGGCAAGCTTTTCTGTTTCTGGTAGCGGCGCAGGTTTTGCCCTGGGTACCGACGCATCCAGTAAAGTCGAACTGGGCATCAATGACATGGGAACTTCATCATTAGGGTCAAATGATTTAGGTTATCTATCAAGCCTGAAATCCGGTGGAGCTAATGATTTAGATTCTGGCAACCTTTCCAAGGCAGCAAATATCGTAACTGAAGCTGAAAGCCAGATTAATTTCAGTCGCGGCAAAATCGGTGCAATCCAGAATTATGCCGTAGATTCTGTTCTGAACAGCTTCGAAGCATCCAAAACCCAACTAACCTCAGCCTTAAGCGACCTTGAAGACACCGACCTTGTCATCGAAGCTGCCAATAATGACCGCTTAGTCTTATTACAACAAATGACAATGTCAATATTATCCAGCATGACCGAAAACGCCGGTTCAGTCTACACACTACTAAAAAGTGCATTAGGATAAAAATCAAGCAATCCCACGACTCAAGGCATAACAGAAAAGAAACAAATTCGTCCGATTCGTGTTCTTTTCTTAACACCAACCCGCTAATAAACCGGCAACTGATTCACAGGCACCTGACTCAACCTCGGATTAACCTTATCCTTATCCGAAACGACAACATCATCTGTAAGTTCCCAGACAATCCCAACTTCATCATCATTCCATAATATCCCCCGGTCATCACCAGGGCTGTAAACATTGGTACATTTATACATCACATCAGCGGTATCACTGAGCACATGAAATCCATGGGCAAAACCTTCAGGGATATAGACCTGCAGCTGATTTTCCGCCGACATCACCACCGAAGCCCACTGTCCAAACGTTGGCGAGCCAACTCGAATATCTACAGCAATATCAAGTATCTCTCCCGCTGTAACATGAATTAATTTACCCTGCGGCTTTGGCAGCTGATAGTGCATCCCCCTGATAACACCCTTAGCCGAGCGCGAATAATTATCCTGCACAAATACCTTATCAACACCATATTGGCGATAATGATCCGCATTAAAAGTTTCCATAAAAAAACCGCGGTCATCCTTATACATCGCCAGTTTAAAAACTTTCATATCTGACAATTTTGTTTCAATCAGCTCAATCGCCATCACTTATAACCCTCTAAAACTTCACTACAAATCTTCAATAAATGTTACACTTTTTCAAGCAACCTGTATCTCGCTATGCGGATTAAATGGATTAGTTCGCATTGCCAAAGAAAACAAATATGGATATCCTTTTTTCAAATGGTGCATATAATCAATCCACTGGCGGGTACTTCGCTGATAAGCCCGGTTGATATCGCCCCGGATATGCTCCAGATCATTATCACAAATCTTGGTAAAATCCTTGCGACCTGACAACTCCTCAACCAGATGAAACACCGCCCACAAACAATCCGTAAATTTATCATGCTCTAATAATAGCGGATTACCCAAAAGCGAAACCATAAATTCACGCCTGGCGACCATAAACACACAAAGACTGCCTAACTGGCCCCGCCCAATATCTGCTTTATAATCATGTTTGGCAAGTTTAGCCCGCGCTATCTTAAAATCCCCATCAGTCCAATGGCCATCAACTTCCAATGCCTCTGTTAGTTTACCGGATTTCGGGTCAGTCTCAGAAACAATATCCAGCAGTTCGGTTCCAACTTCACTAAAAAAAGTGCCTATAACCATATTGAGCTTATTCATCTTTGCGGCTTTTTCACGCTTAGCTAACAACTCATGCAATATCAGCGTAACTAACAACACTTCAATCGGTACAAATGCAATATCACCCACCAGGTAAATCCAGATATGATGAGAATCCTTGAAAATCAAATAATGCATCCCATAAAAAAAGGCAGATGCCGTCATCAAAGCCAACCCCAAAAATATTTGCCAACGGTATTTCTTCATAACTATCTTTCAAATACAGAATAAATTTATCTTAACATTATCAAAATATTAGCATAACACAACCACGATTTATTGTCATTAATAATCCAACCCATTAGCTGGCAAAAGGACAAATAAACCACACATACTACTGTAGAATTAGAGCGTCAAGTATAGGGTTCCCTAAATTCAATCTTTTGATAAATCCCTCTTAATCCGCATCGCCCATGTTCAATTTAATTATCAGATGGCCATTTATTGCATGAAATAGCTAAAATTTAAAAATATTTTTTAAATTAAAGCTTGCACTACAGTTCTTGCCGATATATATTCATACCTAACTTAGACCTAACCCTTGTAAGTGTAGCGTTAGGGCTAACAAAAACTTAAAGTAAACTGACAATCAAAAAAATACTAGGCTTATTAAGAAATATCGTTAAACTAATAAAAATCTACCTACCATTAAAATCCTTCATCATTTAGGAGCTGGCAATGGCTAAAAAAACTAAAAAAACCGAAGCACCCATAACTGGCGGAACCCCGCTTAACAACGCCCTTTCCCAAATCGAAAAACAATTTGGTACCGGCACTATCATGCATCTGGATGATTCCAGTATCGCCAGAGTCCCCGGTATCAGTACCGGAGCACTCTCCCTTGACCTGGCATTAGGTGGCAGAGGTATTCCCCGTGGCAGAATTGTCGAAATTTTTGGCCCAGAATCCAGTGGTAAGACCACCCTGGCTCTACATATCGTCGCTGAAGCCCAAAAAGCTGGTGGCGTCGCTGCTTTCATTGATGCCGAACATGCTCTTGACCCAACCTGGGCCAGAAAAATCGGCGTTGATCTGGAATCCATGCTCGTTTCCCAGCCCGATAGCGGCGAACAAGCCCTTAATATTGTCGAATTACTGGTAAAAAGCGATGCCGTTGACACAATTGTCGTCGATTCAGTAGCCGCCCTTACCCCAGAAGCTGAATTAAGAGGCGAAATTGGCGATTCCCACGTTGGACTCCAGGCTCGTTTGATGAGCCAGGCGATGCGTAAACTCACAGCCGCTATTTCCAAAAGCAGAACTTCTCTTATCTTTATTAATCAGATTCGCGAAAAAATCGGTGTTATGTTTGGTAATCCCGAGACCACTCCCGGTGGCCGCGCACTAAAATTCTATTGCTCAGTCCGACTCGATGTCCGACGTGTTAGCACAATTACTGACGCAAACGGCCCTATTGGCAACCATGTGCGAGTTCGTGTCGTCAAAAACAAAATCGCCCCGCCTTTCCGCCAATGTGAAATTGATATTATGTTTGATGAGGGTATCAGTTTATCTGGCGACCTGATTGATTTGGCCGTAGAAGAAGGTATTCTTTCCAAAGCTGGTGCATTTATTCGCTATAACGAATTAATGATTGGCCAGGGCAAAGAAAAAGCCAAAGCTTTCCTGAAAGAAAACCGTGATCTCTATAATGAAATCAAAGCTAAAGTGCTCGAAGTCCATGGCATTGATGCCAAAGGAAATCCCATTGAAGGTAAGGCTAAACTTCAGGAATCCCTCGTTGAAGATACCAATGAAATCGAAGAAATTAAGCCAACACCCACAAAAACCACTAAAAAAACTGGCAAAAAGACCAAAAAGTAAGAAAAAATAACAAAATTCTGGCCATATAGTCACTTTTAGTTATCAGACCTTGCTATAATTAAATAACCAATACCCACGATTACCTCAAATCGTTAAAAAAATCCTCAGCCGATCCTGAAAGCTCGAGGATTTTTTTATTGCCACAATCACTATCCAAATTTATCTGCGTCACCTGCTTCCCACACTTTACCTTGCGCAAACTGGTTTGTTTTCTGCGATATTTGGTTGAGACTTTTCAGTTTTTTCGAGTAAGATAGGATATACTTAAAGGGCATCTCTAATAATTGCTTTTGAGCTGAGAGTATAAGATTTTTTTCACCCGACAAGAACAAAGAATCGTGCATATTTGTAGATATTTGCGGTTTTTCGATCCGCAGTTCAGCCGGAAAAAGATTCGCTCTCAAACAAAATTTAATTTTGAGAGGTTCTCTGAATATACTATCTAGCTAATTCTTACTTAAACCACTGTGAAAGCTTTACTTATGAACTCAAAACAACGCATAGCTATGGCTCTGAACCATCAGCAACCCGACCGCACTCCATTTTTTGCCTCTTTTGTACCTGAAATCGAACAAGCTATCCGAACTGAGCAGAATATTACCGAATACGATATGGGTGTCGCTCTGGGGAATGATATGGTCAAAAGTTGTGTAGGTCTGGAAATGAGTTTCTATGGCCAACCACACCCCCGTTATGTTGACCCATGGGGCATAACCTGGCAATATATCGATAATGAATTTGGCACTTTCACCGAAATTGACGAACATCCCCTTGCCGGAGATTTAAGCAAAATTGACAATTTTCAAATCCCCGACCCTTATGAAGAAACCCAATATGACGATTTTCGTAAAAAAATGAAACTCTATGGCAAAGAGAAATGGATGATTGGCTCAAATCAGATCAGTATCTTTGAAGCCTGTTGGTACCTGCGTGGCATGGAAGATTTCATGGTTGATTTGGCCCTGAATCAGGATTACGCGACAACCCTGATAGATAAAGTCATGCAATTCCCCAAAGTTTCCACCGCCAAATTCATCGAAATGGGTGCAGACATGGTCTGGTTTGGTGATGATATTGCCTGTCAACAGAATATGATGTTGTCAATGCGGATGTGGCGGAAATTCTTTAAACCTCGTCTGGCCGAACTTTTCGATAATTGCAAACGCCTGAACCCCAATATTAAAATTGCTTATCATAGCTGTGGCAACTGCATGGATTTCATCGATGATATGATTGAAATCGGTCTGGATGTTCTAAATCCACTTCAGCCGATGGCCATCAGTCCTTTCGAAGTTAAAAAACGCTATGGCGATAGGCTTTCTCTTTTTGGCGGTGTCTGTGTCCAGCAGCTCATGCCCAATGGCACACCCGCCCAAATCCATCAGGCTATCAGCAAATTGAAAAACGAATGCGGCAAAGATGGTGGATATATTCTCTCCCCTGCCCACCATATACAAGCCGATACATCATTAGAAAATATCCAAACTTTCTACGAAGCAGCCAAACAATAAAATATAAATCATGCAGCGTAAGTGACATGGAATATTTAAATATTTAAAGGAATAAGAACATGAAAAAACTGAAACTCATCGCCATCCTGTTAATGCTCACTCAATTTACTTTAGCTTCCGATTCTATTATGCATCTGGTCGCCCAGGATAATTGCGGTGTCAAAGGCCAACAGCCCAATCTCATTAAGGGCCAACCCTACACCTTCCCCGGTGATCAGGACAGTATCGCCCGAAATGTTTCTTTTGGCGATGAAGTTATTTATCGCTATAAAGGTCTAAACCCCAATGCTCAATATTCCCTGCGACTGCTTTTCCTTTCTGATGATGCCCGTCACCAGGAAATTTTTATTAATGACAATTCCTATGGCAAAATAAATTTATTATCCAATAAGCTCACCCCTGTCAATTTAACCATAGCTAAAGAACATTATACAGATTCCCAGATTGACCTCAAATTCAAAATGATTTCCGGTTCTAATGCTGTAATATCATCTATCGAATTATATTCCAACGATCCGGTCATTGGCCCGCTGACCAAAATAACTTTCTCCGCCAATATCGATTCCACTATCACTGGTTATGCCTTTAATCGTCTTAACGATACTCCTGTGCCAAATGTCGATGTGAACATCACCTCTGCCGACCAAAAAATCACCACCAAAACCGGATCCGACGGCAAAGTCATCATCAAGCTTCCAACATCATGGCAGCTCGATAACCCATCCCTGAATAAAATAAAAATAACCGCCAGCAAGGATGACTATAATATGGAAACTTCCTTGAATCATGTCGAAGTTTTTGGCACCAAAATTTCACCCAAACCAATCCATACTGCAGGAGTCAAAAACCCAATACTCTATCTTGATGGCAAATGGCTTTTTAACCCCAAAGCCCCTGAAGATATCTCAACAATAATAAAACCTTCTGCCGACTTCAAAAATATTGATGTTCCCGGCGAATGGGTCATGCAAGGCTTCAATGTCGAACCGGGCACCCCGGCAGCATATTTTAAAACTTTCAATCTTCCCACAGACTGGGCCACAAAACGCATCAAACTGCATTGCGACACGGTTCATGGCGAAGCTAAAATCTACGTCAATGGCCAACTCGTTGGCATCCACGATGGTGGCTTCGCCGCCTTTGAATTCGACATTACCGACCAGGTAAAATCCGGCTCCAATACTATCGCCATGACTATAATTAATGAATCAACAGCCGACGTTTTAGCCTCTGCCAGTCAATATGCTGTCCATCCGCTCGGTGGCATAACCCGCAAAATCTATCTCAAGGCTCTTCCCGAAATCAATATCGCTAATTTACGGGTTAATACCACCTTCGATAAAAATTATTGCGATGCCACACTTTCGGTCCAAACTATCCTTGCCAATGAAAATAATTCCAAGACCTCCGTTTCAGTTCGTGCATCATTATTAAAAAACAAAACATCCCAACCACTGCTAACAAAAACCATCGACAATATCAAAGTCGAAGATTTCAAAAATCAAACCATAAATATCAATGTCCCCAACCCTGATAAATGGGACCCCGAACATCCCAACCTTTATTATCTCCAATGCGATTTAATCGCCGACAATAAAGTAATCGAAACCGTAACCCAACGTTTTGGTTTCCGCCAGGTAGAAATCCGCTCTAAAGAAGTTTTCGTCAATGGCCAACCAATCAAGCTCCGTGGTGTCAACCGCCACGAAATCGACCCACTGCGCGGCCGTTCACTTACCGATTGGCAGTGGCGCACCGATGCCCAGCTTTACAAACAGGCTAATTGCAACTACATCCGCACATCCCACTATCCGCCTGCCGAAGAATTCCTCGACTATTGTGATGAAATCGGTTTATTTGTAGAATGCGAAACCGCCTTATGCTGGGTTCAGCACGGTGCCAACACTAACTGGCGCCAAGGTTGGAATTATCTCGATCGAAAAATTTACCCATACCTCCTGCAGGCCAATCTCGAAAACATAGCTTTCAATTATAATCACCCCAGTATCATTATCTGGTCACTGGCGAATGAATCACGCTGGTCACCATTATGGCGGGATGTTTTAACCCAGGTCGAAATCTTTGATACTTCCCGACCAAATTCTTTCCACGATCAATGCGTAGGCACATACAACAATGCTCACAGCGAAGCGCAAGTTGCCAACTTCCATTATCCCGGCCGTGGCTATAGCCCTGAAATGATCGCCAAACACACTCGCCCATTGATCTTTGGTGAATATTGCCACCTCAATAGCTACAATCGCCGTGAACTGGAAACCGACCCCGGCATCCGTAACGCCTGGGGTGAAGGTCTCCGCGATATGTGGGACTATATGTATAATTCTCATGGGATGCTCGGCGGTGCGATCTGGTCTGGTATCGATGACACTACCCATCTGCCCGATGGCCAAACCGTAGGCTATGGCGCCTGGGGCCCAATCGATGCATGGCGTCGCCCCAAACCCGAATATCATCACGTCAAAAAGACTTATTCTCCCATACGTCTGGTTTCTCAACAGCCAACCATCAAAGGCAATAAAATCATCGTCGATATTGAAAACCGTCATGACTTCACCAATACCAGCGAACTGGATATCAACTGGAAAATCGCCAACCGTACCGGTAAAGTCAAATCCAATATCGCCCCCCATTCCAAAGGCTCACTCGAAATACCATTTACCCAAGGCGATAGCTTAATCCTGACTTTTACTAATGCCGCTGGCCAAATGATCGATGATTTTAACCTGCCGCTAACTGAATTTAAAACCACGGTAGCTAAAGCATCACCAATCAAGATGACCAGCCTGGATAATGATTTTATAATTGCATCCAATCGCTTAAAAGTCCATGCTCCCAAACTTATGCTACTGCCGCTTTCCAGCGAAGGCTGCACTCAAATGACCCCCGGTTATAAACCTTATCCACCTTTAACCAATACCGTTGAAAACTGGAAAGTAACCACCGTAACAAAAAATGGCGATACCATTAAAGTAAATGCCGAATCTAAATCTGCCAAAGGTTTCTATAGCGCAACGATTACCGATGACATCCTCGATTTTTCCTATGATTTCGAAGTCACCGAAAAAATCAACCCGCGTCAATGGGGCCTGGTTTTCTCTTTGCCAACCGATTATGCCAAATTCCTAACCTGGCATCGCAAAGGCATCTGGACCACCTACCCAGACGACCATATCGCCCGACTAAATGGCACCGCCCCGATTTTCACTAATGACACCCGTGTCCCATCAACCGGCCCGACAACCCGGCCAACTAATCCATGGTCTCAGGATAATACCAATCTCGGTCTGGTTGATTTCTGCTCTACCAAGACTAATGTCTATACCGCAACCTTGGGCCCGGATGCTAAAGATGGCCTTACCATCCACGCCAACGCCGATGCCCATGTTCGCTGCTGGTATGATACCGACTCTGTAAAAATGCTGGTCGCGGGCTATTCTAATGCCGGATGCGAAGGCTTCTTCCGTGGCCATGCATCAAAATTCGATAAACCCCTAAAACCCGGCGACCATATTAAAGGAACTTTCAAAATCACCATAAAATAATTTTACACTCAAAACCAGAATTACAAGGGTCCGCACATTAGCGGGCCCTTGTCTGCACCAGAAAATAGACAATGCCACGGTTGCCTATAAACTTGCCAATTTTAAATAAATCGGTTAAAATATCTTTATGAAGTCAATACCGAAAATCTTGCTGAAAATCGACACTTCACGTGTCAGTGGTCGGGGCATACTCCGGGGCGTTGGCCGTTATTGTCAGCTTTATGGTCAATGGTACCTCACCCTGGAATCTCCCAACTACCGCAGCGTCGATTATCCCGGTACTGATTCAGAAGACTGGCTCGCCGATGGCATGATCCTGGAAAGCTCCAAAATCCCCCAGCAGATAATCGATATGAACATCCCTGTTATCGGCGTTGATGTGCGTGGCACAATCGATGGCGTGCCAAATATCATTGGTGACTCCGAAGGTGTCGCGGCGATGGCTATGGAACATTTTTCCCAACGTGGCTTCAAAAACTTCGCTTATTGTGGCTATGCCGACATTGGCTGGTCTCTTCGGCGTGGTGCTGCTTTTGCCAGATTGGTTAATGAATCCGGTGGTCGCTTTGCCGATTTTTCAATAGATTTCTATCGTCGTGTACCGCTTGACATCCAATTGCTTGCTATCGCCGATTGGCTTAAAACCCTGCCCCGGCCAATTGCGATCTTGGCCTGCAATGACGACCTCGGTCGCCAGATTATCGATTCGGCTAAACGTGCTTCGCTACGGGTTCCCGATGATGTTGCTTTGCTCAGTGTCGATAATGATGAAGTAATCTGCCTTTCATCTTCTCCACCTTTATCTTCGGTCGCGGTGAATTTTGAACAGATTGGCTATGAAACTGCCGAGCTCATGGATAAAATGCTCCGGCTCGAACCTTATGACAAAAACGCTCGCCTTATCCTCCATGCCAGCCACATCGAAACCCGCCAGTCAACCGACGTGTTGGCTGTCGATGACCCTGAAATCTCCCATGCTCTTGCTTACATTCGTCTTAATGCCCGCCATGGCATACAGGTGGCCGACGTCGCCCGTGAAACTGCTCTGGCTCGCCGTACACTGGAGTATCGTTTCCGTAAAGCTTTGGATTGTTCGGTAAATGAGTATATCAAAAAAGTCCGTGGCGACTATATTGCCCGGCTGCTTCGGGAAACCCGGCTGACCATGTCCCAGATCGCCGACCGCACCGGCTTTACCGATGTCGAACACATCGCCCGCTTCTTCCGCATGGTAAAAGGCCAAACCCCACGCCAATACCGCCAGAAATTCCACAGCTGATTTAATTTTACAATATCACAGAACAGAAAATAATCCCCGTCGTCCCCCCCAAATAAACATGCCATTGTGACACCACTACCGACTCTCTATCATATTTCCTTTATCTGTACTAGCCACTAATTAACCGGACAAATACATATCGGCTCAACAATAAACTTGCTGGCTGGGCAGTAACCCATACTCCCATCATCAATCCATCTTTGCCTGGAAAAAGCATTTCTTTGCCATTGGGTTATCCCATTCTCCAGACTCTCTATATTTTTTGGATAGTTTTTAATAGCATCCTTATCCTGCTGATTTGTAATAAAAATCTGGTATTCACTTAAAACTTTTTCTCGTTTGGCTTTTAACCCGATAGCTTCTATCTGCAATTCAAGTTCTTTATGCTCCAGCATGTCAACAATAGCGATATGATTTCTCTTCTCATATTCTTTTTTCTTAACCGCGATAATTTCAAGTCTGGCATTAATACTCTGCAATTCAATATCGGTCATCGAAACAATCTTAAGCCATTCTGCGGCATTAGCACTATTGTAATAATCTGATAAATCTTCCGGATTATTTGCCAAAGCTTTTTTAAGTTTGGCTTTCTTCTCCGATAAATCCATTTGATATCTTTTAACATCCGCTTCAAACTTAGCAATTTCTTTCCGGGTCTCAGCGAGGTTATCCATTCCCTTCTGGTCAAATAGTTTTATCAAGACCCTTGCCATCGCTTGGGCATCTGCCCTGCTTGCCGCAGGATAAACAAAAAAAGCATTATTATATGTACCATCTTTGAAAGTATAATTTGACTCCTTACTTCCTACGATTCTTTTAATCGAGAAATCCATCTTCTTACCATTTTTGCGATATTGCCAAACTTTCTGGAGGTATTCCATTTGCCTGTTCGACAATTCAAGCCCAGCCTTTTTTAAACTATCAGGGTAACGCCAAAAAACTGTATCAACATTATTGTGATAGCGAACATCAACAATCGCCACATACCTGGGCTTAGCTTTAGATGAATTATCGATAAATTGCACTTCCCAGCTCACATTGTCTTCCGATTCATCTACATAGCCATTGTCAACAATTTTGATATCCTTGCTGGAATCAAAAACCTCAGGTTTATCTTTCCTATCCGTTTGCGCCCATGCACAAGAACAAAACACTGCCACCAACACCACAAATCTAAATTTCTGTTTAATAAACATCAAATTACCTTTCTATCTGGCATGTTACTGCTATTTCTTCCCAAAACAACTAAATAATATAAACACTACTAAATATAATTGATGCCAACAAATAGTCAAGTTTTTATTCAATGCACAGTGACACAATAATTCTCAACTCTCAATTAGCAACCTCTTCCTCGCCTTCCAATAATCCAGAATCTCCCCCGCTCCAACATCCATCTGGCAATCTTCATAAATCTCATAGCCCATCTTCTCATAAAACTTTCGCGATGGCAGCGAAACATTCAATACCACTTCTTCTATCCCCTTATCGCAGGCAATCCCTTCCAGCTTACCCATTACCAACCGGCCTAACCCTTGGCCTTGCAAATCAACCCTAATAAAAACCCCACATATTTCATTGCCGACAAGAGCCCCGGTTGCAATAATCTCACCATCGTTTTCCATCACAACCACATCATCATTTTTCCCACGTTTCAATATCCCCTCATGGCTATGAAACCCTCGAAAATACCCAATCGCCCTCCCCGAATAAAAACCATCATAACAAATATCTATCGTCCCATGAATCAAATCATAAACCCCACCCAAATCACCTTCGGTGAATCTACGAATATTATATTCCTCAAACATTATGAAACCTCAAGAAATCCTTTTTTGGCAGACACCTAATTGTTAACCTTTTCATTTATTTTATGTCGGCCAAAGGTACAAATACAAATCAGTATCCCAATTAATGATACCAGTGATATCACTATTCCAGCTTTTTCCGGCCCAAGCAAACGCTGCCCTAGAGTCAATTTGTATTTACCTTCTGGCAAATCAAAAACTAATAATCCACTTTGCTTATCAGGATAAACTTCGATCTCCTGACCAGCACTACCAGTCAATTTCCAATGAGGATAATAAAGCCTTTTAACCCGAATAGTCGCAGGGGCTTCTAAATTGGCTTCAATAAATGAATCTCCTGTTTTCCTCATATCAATAACCACAGACTCATCTGTCCCCAGTTCACGCAAAGACGCAATCGGCTCAAGTGGTTCAGCAAACTTGCACCATATTATTTTAGAATCATCATGCAGCGTAGGAGCAATGTCAATATCACTGAGATCTTCAATTTTATTACCTGCTAGATAAATATCACTTTCTATAAGCCATTTAGGCCGGTATTCTCTAGGCCAAACCGCCAATATTTGTGTGGTATCAAAGCAGGGCTGAATCTCTGGCAGTTCGTTAACACCTATTTGTGATTTTACTGTTTTCGGAAAATATCCCAATATCAAACCATAAGCACATAATCCAAAAAAACAACTAAGTATTATTGCTCTTACTACAATATGACGTTTTATTCTGATTAACCGCTTAGAAAATAAATTGTTAAAAATATGTGGTGCTGTTAAACTAATTAAAAATACACTACAAAAATCAACAACAGTGCCTAATCTCCACGGAAATTGTACCTTAGATAATGTTGATATATTTTCCCAAATAGGTTTCGAGAAAATTGACATAAGAAACCAACAGCCTAAAATGATGATATTACATGCAAAAATCAAATTCCATCTTGTTTTAGTTGATTTAGTATTTTGTCCTGTTTTCTTATTTATTACAATATAGGACAATGTGAAAAATATGCCAATTAAAGAGCTGATAGCAATAGCAATATAGGCCATAACTCCAAAAGATGGAAGTGATGATACACCTAATAACCATTGCGTAGCCTGATACTCCCGCCCGACTGTTGTGACCCATGCGTCCGGTGGCAAAGTATCTTGCATCGTCATAGCTGGCATCAAATATATCGCACTTAAAGCCGCACCGGTGATACCTACAAATATTGCTCGCCCTGCAGATGCAAATACATTTATTTTTTGGCCACTAAAAAATGAGAAAATAGCTATAGCCGGTACAAAAAGCATTGCACTTGGGATATGAGAAAGTATCAATCCTCCATAGCATATCCCCGCTAAAAACAATTGATTCCAGGTCTTCTCCTTATTCCATAAACCAGAGATTACTAATGGTATCCAAACATAAGCTAATGATTCCCCCAAAGCCGCTCTGCGTTCTATGTCAATATAATGATAGGGTATTATCATATATAAAATAGCTAACAATATTGCCCAGAATTTATCTGTATAACGCGATATTAATATATGAAAAGAAACCCCTGATAGAAAAAATATCAACATGTGACCTATCGTCAGGGTCCTGAAGCCTTCGCCATCACTGCCAAATATCATTTCAATCGCAGTTAATAAATAATATGGCATTGGTCCATAAAAATAAAATACCGGGGTTCCAAGTCCTTCCTGATAATTTAACAGCCAGCGAGGATAAAAATCACCTGCTAAAAATTGTTCAGTAAAATGTTGTTGCCAATAAACATTGAACATGATACTGTGCCCTACAGGAAACCCTTTAAGATAATGAGGTAATACTAATACCGTAGCCGCTGCAAGAAGTATAAATATTACTGGGCATGTTTTTATTATTGATTTAGAATATATTGTTATTAAAATGTTATTTTGAAACATAGTTGTGCCCATTACGCTCAATAAAGGGTTATATTTTTAATGTTCATTTTTTCCCGTATGATTATGCCGCTTCCTATCTCTCTCTCTCATTAAACTCTACCCTATATTGATTTGGCGTCCTCTTGGTAACCTTTTTAAATACCCGGCAAAAATACGCCGCATCCAGGTATCCACATCGCTGGGCTATCTCCGCCAGAGTCATATTATAACGGCTCAGCATGAATTTTGCACGGTCTATCCGCACAAAAGTCAGGTAATCTGAAAAGTTCATATTCCCTTCGGTCTTAAATATTCGTGACAGATGATTCGGTGTTATCCGAAACTGTTTGGCTACATAATCCCTTGTGATATCATATTGAAAATGTTCCTGCATATAAGCACAAATATCTTCCAGTAGATAATATGATTTGCTTTTCTGATTATCGTTCATCTTAGCCAGATTTTCTTCAACCTCAATCCGACAGCAATGAATCAATACTTCTATCATTTGGCCAAAGGCACCAAAATCTGCGTGTTTTTTGTGTAAATCTATAATTGTCTGTAAAATATTGCCGCCAACTCCGCTTAAGGGCTTGCGGATCGCGATTTTAGTTGCGGTAATATCTTCCAAACCATGTCCGTTCGACCGTACCAGGCTCACCCCAGTTTGTTTTTTCCCGAACAAAAATGTCAAAACCTCACATTTTTTATCCCAGGTAGGTTTATTCCAGCAGTTTGGCCCGACAAATATAGCCTGACCCGCACCCGGAGTGATCACCACCGATTCGCCATTCTGCTCGATTTCCATTTCATGGAAACCGCTTATGGGCATTGATAACCGCGGGAAATTTACCACATAACTCATTACCGCAGGTTGTGTTTTGCTGCCAGCAAAGAAAACATCTTGTATTGGCCCATGCCCAATACCTTTATCTATAGCTGCTAATACAATTTCGTATGATTTCATGGCAAATTCCTGATTAATTTGGCAAATTACGTTGTTTATATGCCCAATATGAACTCTTTACTATATCAACTATTGTATTTTTGAGCAAATTTTTTTATAATAGTGGCCAAACAAGCTCAAAAAAAAATAACTATTAGATTTTTATGCTGAAAACCGAGGGGACAGATGCAAGATAATGTCAAAAATCAACGCGCTGGCAAACTGCAAAAAGAAATCGAGCAGGCACGCCGTGATTTTATGTTGGCATGTCTGGAACAAATGAAAAATCAGGGTCAGCTAACCGCAGATGACCCACTTGCCCAGCCATCGAATATGCAACAAGATGATGAAATTAACGATGATAGCGATGAAGAACTGGTCTCGATGCAGGAACGAGACTATCTTAATAGTGTTGCGGATATGGAGATTTTAGCCGAAAATCAGGGCAAAAACGCTCCAGTTTCGGGCACGAAAAGTCCCGAAAATGCACAAAATCGACCAAAATCTACCGAAAATGCAACTTTTTCACCTCAAATTTCACCCGAAACCCCAGAATCTATCCCCGTAATTACCGCAAACGAGCCTGCTGGTGATACCACTCTCGATCGGGTCCTACCTATAGAATCAGAAGCACCCATAACCCCAACTGAAGTGCCAACTTCTTTTGTTAATAATCCCGTGCGATATCAAGTCAGCATGGATTTCATTGCCGCGATTATGGATCAAACCGTAACTGAAGACATACTTTGGCACAAACAACAGCAAATCCAATAATTACCAAAACCTATCATCTTACCTAAATTAACAGTTTTAATGAATTAATTACAATAATAGTTAATTTGTGGGGTTGGATAATTCTAATTAATGTATTATAATGGCTATGACGTACATATTATCGGGCCTAAGCTGTCAATTATTAGTGTTATCATCAAGTGAGAAAATAAAATGATAGGAACATTAAACAGAATCAAACGTTTTATCATAGCCATTATGTGTGGCATAGTATTATTACTTTTGGGTTATTCAATTATAGACCGGTTGATGGCTAGTGACGAGGTATTATCTACTTCTGCGACATTTGCCGAATCTGAAGGTATGGACTGGGACGCATTTCTGGAAAAAGAAAAGCAGGCATTGGAAACTGAAATTGTCAATGGTCAACTGTCGCATTCGGAAATGAAGGTCAGTTATAAAATCAAGCCTGATCCATCCGAGCGAGCATTGGATATCGCGATGCAGTTTTCTGTGCGTTATGACAAAAGTCCAAATCGTTTTTTGAGGCATTATAATGATTTATTTATTCAGCAGAAACAAAAGTTTATTGAGGTGCTGGATAATTATAAGCTGCATTACATGGATCATGACAATGCCAACCGGATGCAGAAGAATCTGCTGGCCAAGCAGGAAATTCAAAAACAGCGACAGGGGCAAATCGAACTGAGCAAAAGGCAGTTGGAAGCTAAAACTGAATTTGTCCAAAGACAGGAAAAGTATGTAGAGCTTCAAGAAGGCGTTAAGGAAATGCTGGCCGCTGAAGCATTGAAGCTGGGCGAGGCTATTGAAAATAAGGATGGGTTGGCTTACCAGGGATATGTTCAGCAGACGGTGCAGAAACTCATTAATAATGACAAAAATACCAAGAAATTATTAAAAAAACAGCAGGAATATCGCGATAGACAGGCAGAGCTGGATATCAAAGCTGGCCAGGCAGAAGATAATCTGCTCTTAGCTACAATTGCTGTAGAACGGCGTGAGCTTACTATTGCCAGAGGTAAAATTGATGAACAGATTTTGGCTATCGCTACTGAACTGAAAGAAAAGCTTGCTGATGAACTTCGCCAACAATATGAAAGAGAAACTGAAATTCTTCGCACTGCCAAAGAGCAGGAAATACGACGTCTGGAAAGCTCTATAATCGCCGCCAAAGGTCAAAAAGAAAACGCTCAGGCGGAATGTGATACGCTGCAGGGTGAAATCGAAACAGCTGTCGCCAAGTTTGATGAAGAACAGGCAGATATTGAAGAGTTGGCCAGATTAACCGACGCTGTTCGCCCGGAAATGGCTTTAAGCCCGCTTAACCCATATTCTCAAATTAGCATTATTCAATATATGGCACTGATTGTATTGACCTTGTTGGGGATGGCTCTGGGTTGGACTTTGGCCCCGATGGGTAATAAAATTTATATGGTGCAAAAGGGCAAAAGCCTTAGCCCCAGAGCGGCTTTGGCACCGCAGGGTGATATTCCAACTGGTTTGGTGGGTGACTATGAAACCATGGCCAAACAGGTATTAAAGCTAGGTTCTGCGGTAAGTCCGATTATTTTAATTAGTGGCTATGGCTCCCCGGTTTCAACGGTTAACCTGGCTATTGCATTATCAAAAGAAGGAAAAAACATACTGATTATCGAAGCTGAAAATAATGAATTATCAGAAGTTTTCGATGTAGATACTGACAAAGGTTATCGCCAATGGATTTTGGGCGATATCGAAGCTGAACAGACTTATGCAGCGACCAGTCTGGCTGGTTTGAGCTTTATGCCAGCGGGCAAAGTTGTTCGGGGTGAAGCCGCCGATAAGGCTGGCATGACAATCGGTTGGCTGAAACTGCGTCGCCAGTTTGATACCATCGTGGTTTATTGTCCAAGTGCACTAAAGGCGATTATGCATGACCAGGATGGCGGCAGTGTGGTTGATGCCGCAGATGCCATTTTTGTTCAGACTTCTGAGAAGATGAATAAGAAGGGTGTGGCATTGCTGGAACAGAAATTGGCGACCTATGAATTGCCCTTGTTAGGTGTTGTTAACAATTGAATATAAAGGAAATCTAATCTATTAGATTTGGGGGCCAGCTCTGGGAAGGGTTGGCCCTTTTTTTTATTTAGCAATCAGCATACCTGTGGCGAGCGTTAATTTAAGGGGATTTTAAGTTTGAGACGGATTCACCATCGGGCTGCAGCGCAGACCGATGCCACCCCAGATATATGTCGAGATTTGAGGCAAACCACGGACACCCGGCTGAATTAAAGAGAATTAGTTTTAGTGGCGGGGTGGGATATAAGAATAGGACACGGATTTTGACGGATTGAGCGGATTTTCGCGGATTTGATTGGGATGGAGATAATGATTATTTGAATGGTTTTGTGATTTTTTTGCTGGCGGTGCCACCCTCTGAGATAATTATTGTTATTTTATAAAACATTCATTATGATAATGTTTATCGTTGTCGATAGTGCCATTAGTGGAAAGTCTTGGTTAGGAAAGGTATTTTAAACAGCATGGGCAAAGTAGTTGCTCATCGGACCTACTAAAATAGGTGACTGTCCCCTATTTTTCTATTTTTGTAGTCTATTTTGGGCTACCCCATTGCAGCGGAAGATATTTCGAATCTTTTATGTAAGGCGAATGACCATCCTTGTTGATATAATCAGGGGAGGATATAGCATCGTTAATGTTAAACTCAGCAATAGCACCATCGGCAATACGATATTTAGCGATTGTCCCATCCATAAAACATAAATAAATGAATCTGTCTTTTTGATATGTGAAATACTTGTCTTTTTTGCGTTCGATATCTAATAGTTCACGCCCACCATAAGCTGCCATATTTTTATCACATTCAATGAGTAAAATAACATTACCGGGTATATCCTGAATACTTTTACCTACAATATTGACATTTAACACAAAATTATTTTCATCCCTTAATTGCCACATATCATCTTTCGGGGCCACCTTCTTTAATTGTTCATACCAATTATCTGTGCTTGGAATCTTCCCATCGCAGTGCATATAGTCAAATAAATTACGATGAAGATAACCCAATTGTATACGGGCGTCACTATCGAACCCATTTCGTCTGCGGATGGCATCATTACTTGCAAGAAATATAATGCTGGAAAAGCAAAAAGTGATAAGCAGCAATATACCAAGAAAAGTTTTACAATGTTTTTTGTAGATAGATGGCAATACAACACCGATCAGACCTGCTAACAGAGGACAACCAATGAGGTGATATATTCCAAATACATACACGCGATTGTCATATTTGAGGTCGCCCGTATACCGCCAACCCCAAATAGCAACGCCAACGACTAAAATTGTCAGTAAAAACATTACCGCTCTTAATATTTTACAGCATGGGCAAAACAAGTTTTACCCATCCTACCTGACTGGCGGGTGGACAGCCATTGCCCACCCAACGGTAGGACTCCAGATAGGCCCGCGGCGAGCAAAACTCGCAAACGGCAATGAATTCCCGGTGCTTCTTATCGAGTTCGCCCAACTCGTCTTCTAACATCGGAAAGAGCCATGCTTGGATGTTGTTCCACAGACTGCCAAGATTTTCCATTGCGGACATACCATTTGCCTCCTGAATATGGGTAACTTCATATTAGTTATTACAGGTATGATACCACATTAAAAGAACATAATAACCTATAAATAATGAGGTTATGGTTTTTTCAAAAAAAAAACGAATTTTAGGATTGACAATTGACGGTGTTTTCGCTACGTAAGAGCATGAATAGTGAATCTTTCCGAAAGGTCAGTGACAGGGCTGTCCTGTTGCGTTTCGGAGGGTTTTGCAAGTGGCTCAAATGAGCAAAGAGCTATGAAAATAATGATAATATGTGTGTTGGTTTGTCTGTTCGCTGCGTCGGCAAATGGAGCTATTTATGATATTTTTGGTAATAAGATATCAGATAAGACGCCGGGGCCTGGGGTTAACTGGCCCAATGCCAACTTGTCCAACGCCAACTTGTTCGACGTCAACTTTTCCTACGCCGAATTGTATAGGGTCAACTTGACCTACGCCCAGTTGACCTACGCCAACTTTACCTACGCCTACTTGTACAAGGCCAACCTGTCCTACGCCCAGTTGCTTACCGCCATTTTGACCAACGCCAACTTGTACTACGCTAACTTGTCCGAAGCTAACTTGTCCGAAGTTAATTTGTCCGGCGCCGACTTGCGCTATGCCGACTTGGAGAGAGCCCAGTTGCCTTCCGCCATTTTGACCAACGCCAACTTGTCCAACGCCGACTTGATCCACGTCAACTTGTCCAGCTCCAACTTGCAATACGCCAACTTGCAATACGTCAACTTTTCCTACGCCATCTTGTACTACGCCGACTTTAGCTACGCCAACTTGCGAAATGCCAGCTTGTCCAACGCCTACTTATCCAACACCGACTTTTCCGGAGCCAAATATAATGCCAACACAACATTCCCTGCCGGTTTTGACCCTGTTGCAGCGGGTATGATACTCGATAACTGCGACTACGATTTACCCGGCGACGTTAATAACGATTGCAAGTTTGATTTGCTTGATTTCTCGATTATGGCCGGTAATTGGCTAGCCATTTGTCCTGGCGATCCCGCGTGCGTGCCGGAATAGCTTCCCATGCCCGTTGGCGGTTATCGGCGGGCTTTTTCTTTACACTGTTTTCACCTAACCACAAGAGCCTTGACAATACCGCTCAGAGAGGCTATATTTAACCCATGTCGCATAATTACACATTGCCGGGCCGAACGCCCAAGTTAATTAAAGAATACGGCCGCGAAGCAATCTCCTGCCTCGATGCCGAATGTCCCCGCGGCGCCGCCGCCTTGCTGCGCCGTGCCTTGGAACTGATCGCCGCCGACAACCCACAAGACGGCGACAACCTGAGGGCCAAAAGACGCCGGGTGCCCGCAACCTGAAAATGATAATATATGACCGGGGTGGCATTGCCCTGCGCAGCAGGTCGATGGTGATGTAGGCTCAAACTTAAAATTGCATTTCATTGACATGATTAGCAGGATTTTCTGTTGGTTTTGGTTGGTGACTGTTTGAAATTCTGCTGGCGGTGGGAATGTGTTTGCCGCGCTGGTTGGTTGTGGTATTCGCTGTTGCTCATGAAAATTTTAAACAGCATGGGCAGAGTAGCTGCCCATCGGACGTGACTTGTGGAGCTGCCATAGCAGTGGTATTATTCAAGTGCGGTAGCATGGATGGATTTAACCGATGAACCGCTAAAAATAGATAAAGATTTGTGGCCGAGGTAGTTATTTCAAGACTGAGACGACTGCTCCATCGACCCACCTGCGGCGGGTCAATGCCACCCCGGTTGTTTTTTGAGATTTTCAAGTTGCGGGCCCCCGGCGTTTTTGCGAGAAAGGGTTATATAATAATTTTGATTGAAATTTTCTTGATGATATAGATTTTGGGGATAATATTGAATGTGAAAGGCGTGATTTATAGGTATTCGCTTTGCTCATATAATTCTTATCAGCGTGGGCATGGCCCACCCTACCGATCGCTGGTAGATGTATTTGTAGGTCCGACTGCTTCGTGTTTGCGGTTGAGGTAAAACATGATAACGGGGTAGGTAAATGATTTACCCTACCTGGCTGATAGGAGCCGGTGGCTTTTTGGGTGGTTCTCTATATTATGCAAATCAAAGATGAGGTATATACTAATGCTTGAACAATTAAGACCTTGGCTTATAATATTACCACTTTTTGTAATAGGAAGTATGTTAGGAAGCAAGATTAGCAAAACTATGGGTGGGGGAAATATGATGGGTGTCGTCTATGGAGTAATAATAGTCATAATGCTATTGGTGTTACTTGGATTTATCCTATATTTATTAGCAAGAAAAGATAGAGATTTTCGAGATGATGATTATTAATTGGTTTAGGTCGTCGGGTGCCCGCGACCAGATGTTTAATATATGACCGGGGTGGCAGTGACCTGTGAAGCAGGTCGATGGTGAATTAGGCTCAAACTTGAAATTGCACTATTTTGGACAGGATAGATTTTCCGTTGGTTTCTGCTTTTGATGGGAATGGGTTTGGAACACTGGTTGGTTGCGGTGTTCGCTTTGCTCATTGCTATTTTATCAGCATGGGCAGAAGCTGTCCACCCTGCTGGTCTCAGGCTCAGGGTTCTGTCTTCTTGTCTGGCTTATTTTTTTGGGTTGTAGGGTTAGTTTTTGTGACTTAATATAAAGGAAATCTAATCTATTAGATTGGGGGGGCAGCTCTGGGGAGGGTTGTTTTTTTATGTGGGGATTGTTTTTTGGTTTCTTAGATGCATTTAATCCTTATATCAGTGTTGTAAATAAGGATATGGCGGTCGGCTACAATATAAAATGAAATATAGCCGTTTTTTCTATCAAACAAACGTTTTCTCTGTAGCAAAAAAACTTTATATACTTTTATTGAAATTGGTTTTTTTTGCTGGTATAATCGTTTTTCAAAAAAAAGCGTGTTTCAGACAGAAATTGTCGCAAAAAGAGCATTTTACTGGCAAGATAATAAAACATTAATGAAAGAGGTGAAGATTATGGCTGAATTCCATCATTTTGGCGTTCCAACCACTGTTGTTCAAGAAAACGAAATGTACTCAGAAGATATGAAACTGTATCTGACTGACCCAGAAAAACATCCTTTGCGAATTGAATATCTGCGTTTTCAGGAAGGTGCTACGATGCCAGCAGATATTCAGAATATTCCCCATATCGCCTATAAAGTTGATGATATTGATGTTGCTATCGCAGGCAAAAAAGTATTGTTGCCACCGACTGCGATAAGTGATGAATTACAGATAGCTTTTGTTAATATTGATGGGGCGGTTATAGAGTTTATGGCGCCGGTAAAGTAGTTAGATAACTCAAACTGACTGATGCCAGTTTGAAAGTTAAAAACTAACAGTTAAAAGTGAAAAGTTAAGGTGTCGCTTCGCGACGGTTTTTATTAGCGTGGGCATAGTCCACCCCAGGAATAAGGTGAAGTTATGAAAATGAAGAAATTTATTAATACCCCGGAAAATTTAGTTAGCGAACTGCTATCGGGTTTTGCGATGGCTAATGCAGACAAAGTCGTCGTTGAAGATGGCCTGGTTTGTCGGAAGAGTTCTAAATCAGCAGATAAAGTTGCGGTAGTTACTTTAGGTGGCTGCGGCCACGAACCTGCATTGAGTGGTTTTGTTGGTAAAGGGATGCTGGACATCAGTGTACCGGGCGAAATTTTTGCTGCTCCTGGTCCTCCAAAGCTGTTGGCGGCACTTCGCAAAGCCAAACGCGATGCTGGGACATTGCTGATAACTTTGAATCACGCAGGTGATGTAATGAGTGCCAACATGGCCAAACAGATGGCGGAAAAAGAAAGCATTAAGGTTAGCGAAGTTTTGACCTGTGAAGATATTTCTACCGGTCCACGTGAAAAACCAGAAGAACGCCGCGGTCTAGCTGGCTGCCTGTTAGTTTGCAAAATCGCCGGTGCCGCCGCTGAAGCTGGTGAAAATCTGGAAGAAGTAACCCGCATTGCTCAGAAAGTAGCCGACAATATGGCCACCTTAGCTGTAGCGGCAACATCTGCGACTCATCCATCGACTGGTCAGGTCATAGCTGAAGTTCCAGAAGAAGATGTTATCATTGGTATGGGCCAACACGGCGAAGCCGGTTCTGGTCAGATGCCATTGCCAACCGCAAAAGAAACCGTTGCTTTTATGCTGCCAGCTCTTCTTGAAGATTTGAGCATCGCAAAAGGCGAAAAGGTTATGGTTATGATTAATGGTGTAGGCTCTACAACTCTGATGGAACAGTATATTGTTCTTAACGATTGTAAGAATATGCTGACTGAAAAGGGCATTGAAATGGCTCGTTCGGCAGCGGGTGAATTTTTGACCGTTCAGGAAATGGGCGGGTTCCAAATGATCGTATGTCGTATGGATGATGAACTTTTGAAATATTATGATATGCCGGCTTCAAGTCCTGCGTTTACAATTGAATAAGCATAAAAATTAACAGTTTAGGTATTCGCTTCGCTCATATGGTTTTTTTCGGTATGGTCGAAGCGAATCTTAGCTGTGAGTTTGAAAGGAAATTTTGTGGCTAATACAATTAATATTGGCAAGTTTACAGAAATGTTACTGGCAGCGGCTGGTCAGATCAAGGCCAACGAAGCTATGCTGGGTGAACTGGATAGTTTTGGTGGCGATGGCGACCATGGCACAACCATGGCCCGGGCTATGAATAATCTGATCGGTGCAATCGAAAAAGATACTTCCGGTCAATTCCAGAGTTTACTTATGGATATTGCCTGGGCAGTTATGGGCACTGATGGCGGAGCGACTGGTCCGCTGTTTGGTTCGCTGTTTATGGGTATGAGTGAAGCATCACCTGCTACCGATGAAATTGCGGCTAAACAAACCGGCGAAATATTTCGTGGCGGTTTGGTTTCGATTCAGAAGCAAACCAAGGCGACGATTGGCGATAAGACTATTATGGATGCTTTGATCCCGGCGGTTGAGGCTATTGAAGCTGCATCTGGCAGTGATGACATCAAGACAATCTTTGAAGCCGGGTATAAAGCAGCTTTGGCCGGTGCCGAATCGACAAAGGATATCTCGGCGAGATTTGGCCGGGCGAAAAATGCCGGCGATGCCAATTTAGGCCATCAAGACCCGGGGGCAACAAGTGTGTCTTTGATATTTAAAGGGATGCTGGAAGCGTTAAAAAGTTAAAAAGGGGTCGCTGTGCGACGATATTTTATCAGCATGGGCATAGCCCATCGGCCTAAATATAGATTACAAATTTTAAGGAAAAATAATAATGGTAGATGTAGATGTAAGTGTTGGCGGAATGAAAAATTATGCGGTTGGCGTGCCAATGCAGGATAATGGTTTTTTCTTGCGCGGCAGCGGCAATCTTGACTGGGGGATGAAAAATCGCCTGGCTCAGATTTTTGATCCTAATGATGGCAAAACAGTTATGCTGGCTTTTGACCATGGTTATATTATGGGGCCAACAACTGGTCTTGAAAGAATTGATCTGGTAATTCCTCCTTTGGAACCATACGTTGATTGTTTGATGTGCAGTCGCGGTATTTTGCGAACCAGCATTATGCCAACGGTTAAAAAGCCAATCGCGATGCGGTGCAGCAGCGGTGCTTCGATTCTTAAAGAAATGAGTAATGAAATCATCGGTATCGAAATTGAAGATGCGATTCGAATGAACTCAGCGATTATCACCACCCAGGCTTATATTGGTGGCGAATGCGAAAAAGAATCACTGGCTAATATGTCATACCTAATCAATCAGGGCAATCGTTATGGTATACCAACTATGGGTATCACCGCGGTTGGCAAAGATATGGTTCGCGATGCCCGCTACTTCGGGTTGGCGACTCGTATTTTAGCTGAGCTGGGCTGTCATGTAATTAAGTCTTACTTTATCGAAGATGGTTTTGATGAAGTAGTTGCAGCTTGCCCGGTACCGATTGTTATCGCAGGCGGTAAGAAAATTCCTGAACTTGACGCATTGACGATGTGTTATAAAGCTATTGACCAAGGCGCCGCTGGTGTTGATATGGGTCGTAATATCTTTATGAGCGATTCACCGCTGGCGATGGTTCAAGCGATTCAGGCGGTCGTACATAAGAACATGAAGCCAGAGCAGGCTTTGGAAATGTATAACGATCTTAAAGCTCAATATACAAAATAGTCCTACTTGTCCCCCAAGGATTATTTTTCGACCCTCAACATTGCGTTGAGGGTTTTTTTTGATGAATTAAAAAAAGCCCGACGATTGATTTCGCCGGGCTTAAATTTTATTTCATTTTGAATGGAGGCTTGGGTTTCTTTTTCTTTTCACCTATTTTGGTTGCGGCCTTGCCATCGATAACAATAACATTTTTTGATGGGCCGGCAAGCGATTCCATAGCTTCTTTTTCTTTTATGTGTTTGCGAATAAAGTGTTGTTCGATCAGGCCGGCGAAGGTCGAGGCCATGATGTAGAGGTTCAGGCCAGAGGAGCCATTGTAGAACATCACGAACATCATAATCGGCATCATCCACATCATCATCTTTTGCTGTTGGGCAGCCTGGGGGTTGGTCTGAGTTTGCATGTTGGACTGGGGCGAATATTTCATTTGCAGGAACATCGCCACACCAAGAAGGATTGGCAACAGATTAACCGCATTAACTTCGCCAACCAATGGGAAATTAAAAGAGGGGATTCCAATTGAGCTAAAGGCGATAAGTTTATCCGGAGCGGATAAGTCATTGAGCCAACCAAAGCTGGCCGGGAACATGCCACTGTGCCGAAGTGGGATATGAGTGCTGACTGTGGTAAATAGCGCAATCCAGATCGGCATTTGCAGAAGCATTGGCAGGCAACCCAAAATTGGGGTGAAACCCTGTTCGCGATAAATCAGCATGGTCTGCTTTTGGATTTCCTGAGGGTTGCCAGCATATTTCTTTTTGATTTCTTCAACTTTGGGGCCAAGTTTGCTCATTGACATCATGTTGACCTGGCTTTTTTTACTGATTGGGTGCAAGAGCAGGCGGACCAGTAAGACCATGAATATAACGGCAATGCCATAATTAGGGATGACTTTGTGGATGCCATCGAGCAGGCCCACAACGGCAACCTGTAAGAATCCAAATGTGCAGCAAGCACAAGAACGGGTTGTTGTCATCTGGTCATAATTGAGGCCAGCGTATTTTGCTTCTTTGAAGAATTGACGCTCAACGGGTCCTACATAGGCGGCGAAATCAAAGGTGACGGTTTTGCCGGCATCGAGGGTTTTGGCAGGTTTTAATTTGGTAGAAAAGCCAAAGGTATTAATTGGGCCGGTGAGTTTTTCGGGTGGATCATTAAGGATGAAACCCTGGGCGAGAATTGAACCTTCCGAAAGATATAATGCATTGTCGTCTTCATAAGTTTTAGGTCTCAGGCCGGCAGCGAAATATTTGTTACCGACTGAATACCAGCGGAATTTCTGGTTGTTTTCCAGGGTTAAGGTTTCTGTGCCAAAGAAATCTTTTTTGTCATTAAGATCCTTAACGGTCGACCTTGTGGTATCGAATTCATTATCTTCATCCAAAAGTCCCAAAGTGACGGCACGGCTATCGGTACGGGAATCTTCGCGTAGAACACCAGCGGGGCCATAGAATTTTATTCCTTTGATGTCGATGGAGTTAGTAGATTTATTGACCAGTTTGATGGAGAAATCTATTTCATGATCATTTTTTTTGTATGAAAAGTTTTTGATGATTTCTAATGCGGCTTTGCCATCGCCATCATTAACAGTGGCGGTGAAAGAAACGGATTGGGTGCCATCGGAACCGGTGGTAACCTGAGATGTTTTCCAGCATTTGCCATTAAGCATAAAAGGATAGGTCAGGCCTTCGATAGTCATTTTTTCGAGCATGAAAGAATTGATAATATTGTCATCGGCATCTTTGATGGGGTTTAATACGGGGTAGCCATTAGCTTCGTCATCAATTTTATATTTATATTGATTCAGGAGTACCTGGCTGACCGAGCCGGTAGCTGAATCAAAAATAATCTGGGCGTCATATCCATCTTTGCTGTCAAGGGAGCCCATGGTGACATTCCTGGTTTCGGGAACCGCAACAAGGGACCATTGGCCAGTGGGAGCGGTTAATGTGGCGGGGTCATCGCTGGATTTGCTTGCATTTTCAGTATCGGTTGAAGATTGCTGCTGATCTTGTTTAGCGGGCTGGTCATCTTTTTTGGGGGAGTTAAAATATTGCCATGCAAACAAAAGTCCCATGCACAATATCATTGAAGTCGTAAATCTTTTTAGAGTATCTTGATCCATATTTTATACTTTTCAAATTCGAGGTTTGGTTGAAAATCGTTGTGGTGAAGTTCAAATTATATTAATAAGCCCTGCGATAAGTTCGCAAGGCCAATTGTTTTTATCTTCCATCGCGAAGGCGCAGGCCTTCAAAATCATCCAGGGCTGGTGTGCCCATAATAGCTTTAACCGTTTTTTCAATGTCATATTCGACGCGGCAGAATTCTATCTTTTCATCATCAACAACGACATAGCTGGCGCGGGTGTCCTGGTCGCGAGGCTGACCGACGGAGCCAACATTGATAATAGCTTTTTCTTCTTTGCAAATTTTATAGACATATTCCAATTCGGATACGCTGTAGAAATCCGGGTCGTCCAGGAATACACCAGGGACATGGGTATGGCCAACAAAGCATAAATGGTCGACGAGCTCAAAGATAGCCACTATTTTTGAGGTATTATTATATATATCATCGGGGAAAATATATTCATTTACCGGTCTACGCGGTGAGCCATGCACCATCATAATATCGCTCATTTGGAGCCTAATGGAGAGCCGGGCCAAAAAAGCCCATCGGCGGTTACGTTTTTCGCGGTCGGGTTCATCGTCCAGGCATTGGCGGGTCCAGTAGCTGGCACGTTCGGCACCAACGTTGAAGTTAGTAGGTTCATAAAAGACAGCATGGTCGTGGTTTCCCATAATACTAACGACATTTCTGTCGATTATAAGGTCCAGACATTCACGCGGGTTTGGTCCATATCCTACAATATCACCCAGACAGAAGACTTCTTTGACATTGCGTTTGTCAATATCTTCAAAGACAGCGGTCAGCGCTTCGAGGTTAGAATGCAGGTCAGAGATAACAGCAAATTTAGCCATCTACGTTATTATCCATTATTAATACAGTTTCGGTTTTTGTTTTCAGGCGGAAAACCGCATTACAGCGTCGCAAATAGCGATTTTGCTGATATTGTGCCTATACGTTCGCACAGAGTGTTTAATTATATCAATCAATTGGCCCTGACACAACCATATTAATTGAGTACATTAGGAGTGGGGGGTGAGATTATTTTCTGGCAGGGGGAAAATTTAAGAATAGAACACGGATTTGGCAGATTGGGCGAATAAACGCTGAGCTGAGTTGGCAACATATAGTGGTAATGATGATTGATCTATCCCTGGCATTTTAAAAGACTTAGTATCCAGGCATGTCGGATTTAATGAAGCGGTGTAGAGTTGCGCGGCCAACGCCGAGTTTTTCAGCGGCGAGGGTTTTATTTCCATTGGTCGATTTTAATGCCTGCCTGACTTTTTCGACATCAAGTATTTTTTTGCGGGATGATTTTTTAGCGACCGTAGTTGGCATATTATAATTGTAAATTTCCGGCGGAAGATGTTCAGGCATAATCGTTTCACCTTTGCATTTGACAAATGCGTATCGAATCGCATTCTGTAATTCACGGATATTACCGGGCCAACGATAATCG
Source organism: Phycisphaerae bacterium (assembly GCA_016342495.1). GTDB lineage: Bacteria > Planctomycetota > Phycisphaerae > Sedimentisphaerales > SM23-30 > JAEIOG01. The sequence continues at coordinate 34,912 of JAEIOG010000012.1, read as the reverse complement.
ATCATTTTATCCATAGTTTCAGCGGCAATACCCTGAATATCCCGGTTAGATTCACTGATAAATCGATTAACATAAAAATCCACTAAAAGCGGGATATCATTGCGTCGGTCTCTTAAAGCTGGCAATTCGATTGGTACTACATTTAATCGATAGAATAAATCTTCACGGAATAAACCTTTTTTAACCATGTCACGCAGATCACGATTAGTCGCACTTAGCACACGGACATCAACAGTAACCTGATGTTCGCCGCCAACGGGTTCAAAGGTTCCTTCCTGCAAAACCCGCAAGAGTTTAACTTGCATATTTTGACTTAGTTCGCCAATTTCATCAAGGAAAAGCGTGCCACCATCAGCTAATTCAAATCGCCCTTTTTTGTCACGAATAGCACCGGTGAAGGCACCTTTGACATGTCCAAACAATTCGCTTTCTAAAATACCCTCGGGTAAAGCGCCACAATTAACCGTCACGAAAGTTTTCCCGGCACGATCACTTTCACCATGAATGGCCCCTGCGATAAGTTCTTTGCCGGTACCGCTTTCGCCTAATACTAAAACAGGAACATTGCTGTCGGCCAGATCGCGGACCAGTTCATAAACTTCCTGCATTTTTTCGTTACGACCAATGATGCCATGGAAGCTTTGAACCTTTTTAAGCCTGCGGCGTAAATGCTCGACTTCGGTAACATCTTTAAAACAAGCAAGGATACCCTGAAAGACATTGTCTCTATCTCGAAGAGCCTGCACCGACATATTCAGTTGTTTCTTTGAACCATCTTTTGCGTTAAAGTTTAGAGCATAAGAACAATTATTCATATTTGGAGTTATGTCGTTATCACAAAATGAACATTTCCCGGCACAGAACCCACCGCTAAAAACATCATGGCAATCACGACCCAGAACTTCTTTGCGGTCAAAGCCGGTAATTTCTTCGGCGGCTTTATTAAACCAGGTGATAATGCGATTGGTATCATGAACCAGAACGCCTTCGGTGAAATGATCCAGAATAAGTTCATTAGTTCTTTTAAGATCGACAACCACGGGCAATAGCGATGTCTGGAATAAGCTGTTGACGTGCTTGCGAATATCATTGCATACAAAACGATAATGCTCGATGTTATCGACTTTGGAAATTTTTGGTATGTCCCAGTCAATTCTGATGGCCAGACCTGGGATCGCAGGCCCATCGGGTCTGGAATCGGCAGACATGGAAACGATAATGTCACCTGGGGTGTTATTTTTGGCAATATTTTGAATTTTTATATTAGATATGTCGATGCCATGTTCGGCCATCACGGCAATGGCAATGGGATCAGCTAAGGCGGGAGTATTGGCTGTTGCTTTGATATCAAGGGTACCATTAGCTAGCTTAGTTGCGAAGCCAACAGCCATCGCAGCACGAATGTCACCAGGAATATCAAAAAATGTCAAATTAGTTATCATAAATAGACCATCACTATAACAAAGTTTATCATTGAAGTAGCCTGTTACATTCTAACAGACCGTCAGCTAAGGTCAAGATAATGATTAAAATGAACATACTACTTTGACTGAAAAGTTATTTTTTAATGAAGAAAAGGGAGAAACGAATCAAAATTCGGCTATTTTATGCCCATTGTTGCCATTAAAGAGATGATTTTTTAGAAAATTGCTAAAATTTCCTTGCATGAAACAACCTGTATCAGTAAAATACTATGCTCAATTTGAGTGAGCAAATTGTCATTCAAATTTACCCTGGGCGGGTAGCTCAGTTGGTAGAGCGGGGGATTGAAAATCCCTGTGTCGCTGGTTCAAGTCCAGTTCTGCCCATATGAAAACCCTCGTTTCTAATGCAGAAATGAGGGTTTTTTATTTTAAATGATTAATTTCTTGAGTTTTTCAAAGGTAAATCGTCCAGATATCGTCCAGTTTATTTTAGTTGGGAGTGGATAGCTGGTGAGGAGGGAGTTGGTGATGCTAATATCAAAACTATCTATTTTAACATTTTTACTTGTTTAAATACTCAAAAAGTGTAATAAGCAGTAAATGTTTATCATTGGTGACATTATCATGAGATTCTAACTTCAGGTTGAGAGAAATATTTTTTTGGGGAACGAGTAATGAAAATAATTAAAATGATAAAATATTTTATTCTTACGCCCCCATCATCCGCTCCAAAGCTTCAACTGCTTTTTGCTTGTTAGCATCGGTTGATTTGATGTAAAAAGACATTGTAGTTTTTATATCAGAGTGCCCCATCATATCTTTTAATGTATGAACTGGAGTTCCGGCGTCAGCTAAATTGGTTCCATAAGATTTCCTTAAGCAATGAACCGACAATCTATCGTTAGTAATGATACCAGCTTTCTGACAGTAAAGATGAAATTTTCTGTGGGTATTAAGAATCATCATACTGTTGAGCCATTTATCTTCTCTGCCCTGCTCTTTGAGTTCCTGCCATTTGGCTTTTACATAACCCAGCCTTGTTGGATTCAAAAAGACAAAGGGACTATTGGGACTGGATATTTCTTTCAGGTTTTTTAGTGGACCCATAACCCAATTTGGGGCATGAATAGTTCTGGCTTGATGATTTTTCAACTTGAAGGGAGGTAACTCTTTACTACTATTCCTATTGGATAAATTGATTTTTGAGTTAATAAAATCAATATTTCCGTTGTCCCACATCAAATTGGCAGCTTCCCCAAATCTTAAACCACATCCATACATAATCGAGTAAAAGGCTTTGAGCATGGTTTTACGTTCGTAGCCCAGTTTTTCAACCTTGATTCGGATTGGGATTGAGTCAATTGCATTTATTAAGCATTTAAACTCATCTGGGGTAATAAAACGCCAGTCTTCAGTTTCCGGTTTGCCTAATTTAATCCCCTTAAAGGGATTCTTTCGGATATATTCCCATTCGACCGCTTTGTTGAAAATGAGCTTGGCATTTCTCAAGTGCCTGGCTCTGGTAGAGTCCGAAGGACCTTTGCCGTCTAAGAGTTTAATATCAGCGAGAAATTCTTCAGCCTGTTCTTTATTAATTGATTTAATATTCCTATGTGAACCAAAATAATTTATGAGCCTGCCTGCCGTTTGTCGATAGTTGCTGAGACTGGAAGGCTCAAGTTTATTCTTTTCGATGTTAAGATATTTCTCCCAGAGCTTAGCTACTGTTATATTCATTGGTTCAACCGAGATGCCATCATAGATGTCATCTTTTAATGATTGAGCATATTTTTCAGCCTTTTTCTTGGTAGAAAATGACTTGCTGTGCCTGGGCTGCTTTTCAATAATTATATCATATTTACCCCACCAGCGAACAGTCCAGGGGCGACTTTTGCTTCTTTTATTTTTACTTACAACCACATCGTTTCGTATATGCATATCTGAATTCCTCAAAATTAGTGCCCAATACTACCGCTGCGATAAATCACATTCAAGCGGCAATCAGGAAACTTCTCCATTTGTTCTTTGGGTTTGAATTTCAAGAAAATTGATTAGCTCTGATTTTAGATATCTAAGCCTTTTACCTACTCTGGTACCTCTGAGCATCCCTTCTGAGCGGTAATACTCCAAGGTTGTGGCTGGATATTTAGTTCCCCCATCATCCAATCGTAAAAAACGGATCGCCTCTTCCTCTGTTAGCAAGTCTGGGACAGGTGCCCCATCTGCGAAATAGCTTAATGTTTGGTACTGCCCTACTTTATCTTTTCCTTTCATATAAACCTCTTTTATAGTTAGGATTAACGATTATAAGTTCTATTTTAAGGAATTGTTTTTCACTATTCAGAGTAAAAATGGGGGATTTGAAAAAAAGTTTAACTTTTTGGAGGATGATTTGATAGGTTTAGGAAGGGATATCGTCCACAAAGACGTTTTTAAAATGATTATTAGATCAGTATGTACCACAGCTTTACCAGATCTTTCTGGTGGTTCTTTATATATATGAGCCATATATTAGGGTAATATGGGGTTAGTAGGCTCTGGTGAGGCTGGTGGGGGGTTGTGATAAAGGATTTTATGGGAGAAGTATTATTTTGAAAATTATGTTCTGAATAGTTGCATTTAGCTGGCTAGGTAGGTAAAATGTAGTTTTGGTATGACCTTAAGAGGGTTTTACGCTCTAGAAGGCGGTTTTTCAAATAATTGAGATTTTATTTCATAATGCGAGGAAATTAAGATAGTTTGTCGCATGTAAGAAGTTTACTGAGTTGTTCAGGGAGGTGTCTGGAATGCGGTCATTTACATACAGTGAAAAGCAAAAAATAGCAAATATTCAAAAAAAACTTTTGGATAACGAATATGTCAGTGATAGTGATATTGTTAAAGAAGTAACTCATTATCTGTATTCAGCAAAATTCAGAAATGGATTTGAGTTTATCATAGTCAGGGATGCTGTCACGTTGTGTTATTATTTATTATACTGCGATGAAAGAGTAAAAGTAATCGCAAGAGGAGCGTTATTGTACTTAATTAAAGAAGATGATTTAGTTGATGATAACGAAGAAGATGGATTACACGATGATCAATATGCTCTCTCAATTGCTATTAAAGAAGCAAATGGGATTTTGGGAAATCATTTAACGTACAATTGCGAAATACTGTCAGATAAACATAAAGAAGAAATCGAAAAACAGCTGACAAAGTACATAGATACAAACGAATTTCCCTGTGACGATGTTCTAATAAGCAATTCCCAAAAATATATTTCTGAAATAGAATGTTTAAGTAAGACCAGTTTTTTCTGGAGATTTAAGAATATTGTTACGCATTTTATTGATTGCCTTTTGAATAATAGAGATGACTGCAATATGGAATGGATTAAAGCGGGCTTATCATATCTAATAGAAGTAAATGATGTTATACCAAATGATTTAGGAGTTGTTGGGATTCTTGATGACAGGTACGCAATACTGCTGGCAGAACAAAAAGCGTTTCCAGAATCATGTAAAATTACTGAAGCATTAAACTGCGTGATAAAGCAAAATGGGTTTCTTGCTCATACAATTCTTAATGATTGCGATTATCCCAATGCACTTTCAGAGTATTCTTTATTAAACTCAGGTATTATAAATAATGCGATTTCGGGTGAACATAAAAAGGGAATAAACCTGATATTGCCCAGCACTGGTATCACACCTCACTTGACAGGACTCCTTGCAACATTAGCACAGTATAACCTTTTGCCAAGAGAAGAAAATGTCAATCTTGACGACTATAAAAAAGGTGACAAGATCAAGTATAACGGGCAAGTAATGATATTTGGAGGGTATGAAGAATTAAACGGAAAAACATATTTTTCAGTTAAACCTGCAAAATCTGCTTGTATGAGAAAATGGCCTGCAAGTATTAGAAATCTAGCTCGGATTATGCCTGCTGGAAAAGCTAAATCTAACGAAAGAATTAAGTCTGTAACTTCTTTTGATTCACAAAAAATTGAACCTATAGATCGGTTGCTTCAAACGGATATCCCAATCCAATTCCATAAATATTCTTTTAATATCATAGTTGTTACTAAAAAAAGTCAAGAGTTTTGTAAGGGAGTCAGGCTCTTTGATAAAAAGATATGTAATGTTCTTCCTACAGGTATCATACGAAAGGGGGGGAAAATATATACTTGGGGAAATATTTACGGTAATTTAATTCCGTCGCTATTATTTACTGAAAGCTTGGAAAATATTTTTGACAGCACTGTTTTTGCTAATCCGGAAAATATTAAACTAATTATTATTGATACAGGAACAACGAATATTTGCGATAATGACTCATGCTTGGAAGAACTGATTAATGAAGACATTCGCATTATCACTGTTACGCCAGAGAGTAAACTTAAGAAAATCCACTTAGAAAACTACGGTTTTGATAATATTTTTTGGGACAATAATGAAATTTTTGAAGTTTTTAGATTCCAAAATGAAAGCAATGGCGTAATTGGAAAATCAGAGTCAAAAATATCCAAGGGAGTAAAGTCTAATGTAAAAACATCAGTAATTCACAACTATGAGCATAACTTAGCAGTTAATGCGTGTAATGAATCACTGGTGAAACTTAGAAGGCTTGTGGAAGCTGAGGATTTGCCGAAAGCTCTATTTATTGATATGTGGAAAGTATACAACCAGCTTCTTCAGTGTGTTATGACATTTTCATTAAATTCTGCTTTGAGAAAACAAATACAAAATTCGATAATTCAAGTAAATAATGAAGCTAATGAAATCACAGGCTTTTCGAAAGTGAAAGCTACTCTGCGTGAAGTGATGGATAGTGTGGAAGCCCTATCATCAGCTCTAGCAAAAAACAATCCAAAAGCTGAATTGTTATTCGAGCTGATGAGTAAAGAAAAATGCACTATTGTTTGTCGTAATAGTACCAATATCGAAGAATTGCAACAAAGTTGCATTGATCATTCAATTTCAAAAGAAATGAGTTTCAATGGAAATTTTATTAAAATAAACGAAATTGACACAAGTCCTGAGATTAAACACTTGGTGATTCCTGCATGGCTTAATGAGGGTAATATGAATAAATTGATATCTCCTCCGATTTCTTCGTCAGTTACACTAATGTTTTATGAGCTGGAAAACGAGAAATATCTTTCTACAAAAACATCTATTCGATTAAACGATAAAGGACTCAGTGTTTACTCTACCTTAACTGGCAAGAGTACTAAAAGAAATATCCCATCTTGCAATAAAAATCGAATCGATGAGTTTTCTGCTAATGATACCTTTTATATCCATACTAACGCTCATAAACGCATATCTGATTTTAATGTGAATGGAGATAGTGCAGAAAAAGTAAATGCTTTATTTTTCTTATTTTCAAATGGTTATTATGCATGGTTATCTGATGGTTATAGAGCGAAAAGAGTGACCCATTTAATTGGTGATCATGCCTATGAAGAAGATTCTGAAATAGATATTATTTCACCTTCCGATCTTGTCATTGGAGATAAATTATTATTTCATACGGGCGCGGACACTGATCTCATAAGAACTATTGCAGACAGTTATAATTCAGATAAGTTTGGCACTATAAAACAAGCTCGGGAGCATGCAACATGCTGGAGAAAGGAATTGTTAGAATACAAAAAAGTTAATAATTGTTCTATTATAGAATTGCAAGAAAAACTGCAAAAACATGGTCTAAAAAAAACCACAGCAACAATTGCGAATTGGTTGCATAAAGAAGTTTTCTCTCCAATGATGCCAGAAAAAGTCTTAACGGCTGTCATTGAATTAACATCAAGCAACAAACTTAGGAATAATTTCAGTAATTGCATTGAAGCAATGGGACTTGTGAGGAGTGCTCATTTAACAGCGTCAAAATCTTTGGCCAGAAAAGTATATCACAGTTTCATAGAGAGTAGTCACACCAATGACATTGTAAATATCGACGATTCTTTGATTGTGTTGACAGTAGATGATTTCGACTCCATAACAGTTCCAGCTCCCATTAATATTGTCGACAGAATTCATAGAAATGGAAACTAAAAAATGGCAAACCATACAAAAGAATTTCGTGATAAATTAGTAGAATCCATAAAGAAAGAAACTGTTGGACCGCTTTGTAAAGGAGAACGGTTTTCATGGACTTCACCTTTAGATTTTTATTCGGCAGGAGTTCTTTTTCCACAGGGATTGAGTGGAGAGGATACTGAAGCGACTCTTGCTGAAAGTGTTAGGAGTAGGCAGGAGGATAGCGGAGCGTCTGAAATTGATGAGCCAAAGTCAACTGGGAAGATTACCTTTGAAGACAATTCATTCGATCATTCTATACAATTAGCCAATACAATTTTACCTTCATCCATCGGTTTGACATTTGCCGTAACTAATAATACAAAAAATATACAGGTTTTCCCCCAAGCTTCTATTTATAAGAAAAAAAATGAAAAAGTTATTAATGAAAATGCAGGCGACAAAAGTGTTCCGGTATGGATTCACAATGAATTAAAAATTACACCGGTAACTATTAAAATTGAGAAAGATCCAGACAGTAAATATCCCTTATGTGGTGAAAAAACAGTGTTTGAAAACCTGGGGGTGCATTACTATATTAGAAAAGCAAAAGGTGGAACAACTTATGTAACGATTTCTCTTTTGAACAAAAATATTGGAACTGGGGGAAGTCGTCGTTCAGATGCTAAAAACTGTTTTTTTCAAGTAGGATTTAGTGTTTCTATTGTTGAAGATAATTCTTTTTTCCAAGTTTATAGTCAAGACAGTAACGATTATTCTGAGGATGAAGAAAAAGAATTATCAATGCTGTACAGGAAGAGGAAATCATTTGCCGTCGGTCATGGTTGTGCAGCAGACTGGATTTTAGATGCAGATGGTAATGCGACAGAAATAGAAACATCCATTATGCCTACAGTCAAGATTTCGCCAGTTCTACCACGAGAGGAAAAAGGTGATGGATACAGTATGTATGAATTGTCACTGGATAAAAACAGAGATATCATTGTCGATTTATTGAAAATAATACCTGAAAAATATCAGGAATGGATCAATCACAGAAAGAGTGAACTTTCCACTGAAATCCCAGAAGAATATATTGCAATCGCAGAAAAAAACATTAAAAAGTGTGAAAAATGTAAAAAAAGAATATCTGATGGAATTACATTTTTATCAAAGAACAAAGAGGCTTTGTCTGCGTTTATATTAATGAACAGGGCAATGTTGATGCAACAGGTTCATTACAATAGAGGTGCTAATAGCAGAAGAACCTTGAGTGATACGTGGATACCTTTTCCGCCTGACTATAAGCCTACCGATATTAATTCAGGAAGATGGAGATGCTTTCAATTAGCCTTCATTCTTATGACTATCCCAGGGATGATTTCGGAAAATGAAAACAAATATAGTCACTCAAGAGAAATTGTTGATCTGATCTGGTTTCCTACTGGTGGCGGGAAAACCGAAGCTTATTTAGGTTTATCTACTTTCACTATATTTGTTAGACGTATATTGAATAAACACAACTCTGGCTGTTCTGTTTTTATGAGATACACGTTAAGATTACTGACCGCACAACAATTTCAGAGAGCATCATCTCTTATATGTGCATGTGAAATAATTAGAAATCAGCAATCAGAAATACTTGGCAATGAACCATTTTCTTTGGGACTTTGGGTCGGGCAATCACTTTCGCCAAACAAGATTAATGGGGCTAAAGCCGCATTTAATGAGTGGAGACACGGACGAGGCGGGAATAAGTTACAATTGCTCACATGCCCATGGTGCGGAACTGAACTGGATAACAAGAATGTCAAATCATGTGGATATAAAAACAGGACTAGAGGGATTGTTTTTAGTTGTCCTGAAAACAAATGTCCATTTAGTAAAAAAAACAATGAAATTCCTGTTCATGTAGTCGATGAAGAAATATATAAATCACCTCCCACTTTGATTATTGGCACTGTTGATAAGTTTGCCATGCTTGCTTGGAATGATGCTGCTGGAGCTATTTTCGGGTTGAAACATAACAAACCAGGTCCAGACCTTATTATTCAGGATGAATTACACCTTATTTCAGGGCCACTGGGTTCAATTGCGGGACTTTATGAATCGGTAATTGAATTGCTTTGTTCAAAGAAAGGTAGAAAACCTAAAATTATCGCATCGACAGCAACAACATGTCGTGCGGCAGAACAATGCAGGAGTTTGTACAACAGAAATATAGCAATATTTCCCCCACAAGGATTAGATATATCTGATTCTTTCTTTGCAAAAGAAGATCTTGGAAAGCAAGGTTCCGGCAGATTGTATCTTGGCGTATTACCAACAGCAGCACCTTCACCGCTTACTTTTCTGAGAAGAATTGTCGCTTCCATTCTTCAAAGTAGTTTCAATATCAAAATAGATAAAAATGCTGATTCAGATGCAATTAGAAATCCATACTGGACACTTGTATGGTATTTCAATAGCATTAAAGAGCTAGGCAGGTCTATGACATTGATAAGGCCTGAAATAACAGATCACATGAGAGATATAGTTGAAAGGCATAAAAACTGTCTTGATACGGATGAAAAAACTAGGTATATTTTTAATATAAAAGAATTAACAAGTAGACTTGATGCTGAAAAAATTCCTGAAATAATTAAAGATATGTCTCAGGATTATTCCCAAATTAATTATGACAAAAAAATTGACACTGCTAATATTGTGCTGTCAACAAATATGCTGTCAGTAGGAATAGATGTGTCCAGACTTGGGTTGATGCTCGTAAATGGACAGCCAAAAACGACTTCAGAATATATTCAGGCAACTAGTAGGGTTGGAAGAAGTTCTAAATCGCCAGGGCTTGTTGTAACTTACTATGGAGTTTCAAAGCCAAGAGATAGGTCTCATTATGAGCATTTTAAAGCATATCATAATTCATTTTATAAATATGTCGAACCTGCCAGTGTTACCCCTTTTTCAATACCTGTTATTGACAGAGTGATTCATTCCTTGATCATTATTGCAGCAAGGCATTTGTGGGATATGTCTTCACCTGAAGATATAGCTAATGAAAATAATAGAAACAAAGCTGAAAAGCTTTGCGAATGGTTGCTGGAAAGATGTGATAATATATGTCCTGAGCATAAGGAATATTTCAGACAAACATTTTGGGACAAATATAATATGTGGTGCAATAAGGCAAATGGAATAGAATGGGGAAGATGTATGGTATCAGCAGAAAGTAACTGGCTAATGTGTACACCAGGGTATAATTCCGAGGAAAAAGTATTACCATGGCAAACCTTGACTTCCATGCGAGGTGTAGATAATGAAGCTGAAATAAGAGTTTTAGATAACATGGAGGTGGAAAAATGAAACGCTGGAGACCTTTGAGGCGTACTCAGATTATAACTACATTTGGGATTGGTGCAATGGTAGACTTTCCAGGAGAAAGTCTTATGCTTGCAGGTTTAGACCAATGGAAATATTCTAGCAAAGATAAAATTATAGACGATATCCGTTTAGCTAAACGAATGAACGTAAAGTATTTTGTTCAACCACCAGTAATTATTGATGGTGGTGAAAGCCCAAACTTGCCATTACTATCAATCAGGTTCCCTCTGTGGTATCAATGTAAAACATGCTCAACATTACAAAAGGCAAATTGGTATGACGAGAAAAAAGGGTTAATCAAATGCTGGAAATGTGATCGGAGCAATACTACTCCTGTTCGATTTGTTGTCGCATGCGAAAATGGCCATATTTCAGATTTTCCGTGGATAGAATGGGTGCATAAAATCTCCAGTGAGGATTCTGATTTAGACAAAGCTGATATTTGCGACAATCCCAAATTAAAACTCGAATCTTATGGCCCAGGGTTAAGCGGTATTCGTGTCATGTGTGTTAATTGTGGAAAAAAAACAGGAATCAGTAGTGCATATTCTCAGAATGGCGTGCCTGGAATGAAGTGTACCGGAGAAAGACCTTGGCTTGGTTCAGAGGGAAAAGAAGTTTGTGCAAAGAAACCAAAAATTGTGCAAAGAGGTGCTTCAAATGTATATTTTCCAGAAGTGATTAGTAGCATACTTATACCTTCGGGCAAAAAAACATCAGAACTGCACAAAATAGATTTATTTTGTAATGATACTGAGAAAGTCAAGAAATTAAAAGAAAGAGCTAATGCCGAAGGAATTATCGACAAACTAGTGATAGAAATTTCAATGGAAGGGGCTGGGATTGATGTCGCCTTTATAGAAGAATTTGAAAATCGTTTATACGGAATTGAATTGGATACTGATGACAAAGATATCTCAAACGATCAAATTGAAGTTAATTATAGACTTGATGAATATAACGAATTGTTATCATGCGAAAATATTGACAAATCCAAATTAATAACAAATGAACAGAATATTCTAGAATACGATATTTTCTCTGATATTTTCTCTAATGTTGTATTGGTAAAAAAACTTTCAGTTACAAAAGTTCTTCGAGGTTTTTCAAGATTAACAACCGACCATGAATCGCTTTGTTCATTGTCTTTAGAAAGGAAATCATGGCTTCCTGGGGTAAGGACTTTTGGGGAAGGTATTTTCTTAAAACTAAATGATGAAAAGGTCGATAAATGGTCAGAAAATCCCATAATACAAAAGCGTATTAAATACTTGCTGGAAAGGGAAGCTATCTTGGCTGATAGTTGGCACAGAGATAAAAGAAATCTCCCTGATAAATTTTTCTTACTACATGCGATAAGCCATATTCTAATCAGGCAACTTAGTTTTGAATGTGGTTATGGAAGTTCATCTCTTAGTGAAAGAATTTATTGTAATAGAAATGGAGGATCACCAATGAGTGGTATTCTTATTTATACCGCTGCCGGAGATACTGAAGGGACAATGGGAGGTCTTGTTCAACAAGGAAAACCACAGAATTTAGTAAGGACTTTAAAAAAAGCAATCAATCATTCCAGATGGTGCTCATCTGATCCAGTATGTATAGAAAGTAAAGGTCAGGGGTCTGATTCTTCAAACTTGGCAGCATGTCATACCTGTTTGCTATTGCCAGAAACCTGTTGTGAGGAAGGCAATAGATTGCTTGATAGAGGATTACTAATAGGTACACTTGTCAATCCAGAAGCAGGTTTTTTTAACGATTAATCAGGATAACATTTTATTGACATAATTCTTTTTTCAGGAGGCTTTTTATCATATTCCGCTTAACAATTTCACATTCCCAAATAATAATAATCTTCCAGCCGAGCTTTTTTAGTTCGGCTTTTTTAGTTTTGTCACGTTTGACTGTGTCATTGAATTTTTTTTGCCAGAATTCTTTTCTAGTTTTAGGCATATAAGCAAATTTGCAATTTTTATGTCTATGCCAAAAGCAGCCATTAACAAAGATAGCGGTTTTATATTTTGGTAATACAATGTCGGGTTTGCCTGGCAGGTCTTTTCTATGTAGGCGAAATCTATATCCCATACAGTGCAGTATCGATCGAACAATAAGCTCAGGCTTAGTGTCCTTGTTTTTAATTCTGGACATATTCCAGCTTCGTTTTTCTTTGCTTATGGTATCAGTCATTTTACTTTGCCTGATTTTATTAATATATTCCAAACGATTTCAGCTATTTGTTTTGCTAACAGCGGAGGAACAGCATTGCCAACTTGGTGGTATTGTTGTGTTTTGTTACTACAGAAGAAATAATCATCTGGAAAAGTTTGTAGCCTAGCCGCTTCTCTTACAGTAAGGCTTCTACATTGACTTGGGTCGGGATGTATGTAATAATGCCCATCTTTGGAAATATGGGAAGTAATGGTTGTTGAAGGCTCATTCTCAAGCTGAACCTTAAAACGATCTATGAATTTATTAGTTTTAATATTCTTATGTGCAGGAAGCAATTCTTTTGGGAAGTTATCTAATCTTGGTGATGCTTTGTGTGCTTTGCCATAGCAACATACAAAAAAATATCTCAAAAAATCAGAACGAATATGAGTTCTGGGTTCGTGATTACAAGCATATCCACTTAGATTGTCATTTTTGTACCACTCGTTATGTATAGGTTTTAAATGACTTTTTTTCGCTTTTTGCAGTTTTGGCAGAAATTTACCTATCTGCTCTCTTGTGTCAGGGTCATATATCTCATCATTACTAAAAAAGGAGCATAAGAGTTTCTTCCAACTGCTATGTTGAGCTAAACTATTATCCAAATTAGAAAGATTGACATTTCGTTTGGAAAAACTGCTATACACTGGTTTTAGATCACGTATAACATCGTTTACGGAGACCTTGTTCTGTAGCTTTAAAAGACTGATTGTATTTGGATCATAATCTTCTCTTACTCCAAGAATAATTACCCGATGCCTTCTTTGAGGAATGCCATATTTCTCACTTTTAATTATAAAATCTTCAGGCTTAAATGGTGCTTCAGGGTCGTGTTTAATTGTAAGAGAGTATAGCTTGTATTTATGACGTTTTCCTGCGAAAGTCTTAGAGTTTATTACAGCCTTAGATGGGGCTTTCAGGTCAGATGTGATCTGATTGATTATCCTATCGCCATTAACAACAGCAGAAAGCATACCTTTGACATTTTCCATGACAAAAATGGCTGGCTGATATCTTGCTATTACACGTAAATACTCAACATAAAGCTTACTTCTAACATCGTTATCTAAACTATAGCTTTTATCTGCTTTATTTCTGGCTCTACCCACTAGGGAATACGCTTGGCATGGCGGACCTCCAATCAAAACCCATGGTTTTTTCATTTTTATATCATCGCCAATAGCCTTGTCGATTGCTCTAAATATGTCATCATCATCTTTGCCCAACTCACGACATATCGTTTCAGCACGAGCAGCCTGGCCCTGGATTGGATAGTTATTTAGTAGTTCTTTGAGTCCATCATCGCTGAATTTATCTGTTTTTATGAACTTATAATATTCCTCTGGGACTTTTCGATGGTCAAATTGGCGATAAAAAGAGCGTAATAATAACGTTTTGTGTGCATATTCATCTTTTTCAATGGATACGCCAATGCTAAATCGATTATTTAGTCCATTAAACGAAGAAAAACCTTCTCCTAGCCCACCAGGGCCAGCGAATAGGTCAACAATTTTAACTTTGTTTTTGTTGGGCATAATATTTATAAACTTGACTAAGAAAGTATGGTGGGTTGTGAGGCAATATCATTTGCTTATAAGGGCTTCTATTCCATATTGAAAAATGTCGCAATTACATTTTTGGCATACAATAAAACTATTATTCATTAAAATATTCATTTGTTTAGCTTCTTTAGCAGAAAAAAGAGCTTTGTCAGTGTCACTATCAAGATACTCATTAAAATCTGTATCTGGATGGAAATTCAAGTGTTTCTCTTGCACTAGATAAGTGAAGAAACGTTTCACATCATCAATGGTATTGATTTCTAAATTTAACATTTTATCCTCTGAAATTGTAGACTATTGTCTTTAGATTAATCAGCGATGTCCAATTTGAAATCTTCTCCGTAGCCAAGATTTTCCTGACATAATTTACGAGAGTTGTCCCAATCAGACTCTTTACCATCACTGTACACTGACATAGTATCTCCAAGGTGATGTTTGAGAATGATTAGTGCTATTTGGACACAGATGTCATAAGGCATATGTTCGGTCTTGCAAAATGAAGAGACGTAGTCCCTCCCCTCACGTTTTGGCATTTGTGTTTTTTTGATCATAAAATCTTCACAACATACCCCAGCAACTCCATTGAAAAGCAATTCATCTGAATCATAGACACAATCGCCATGCCCCAAAGATCCTGCCAATTCAATTTCTAATGAATCGAATACTTTTTTACAGTCCTTAACTGCCATTTCAAACGGTTCTTCAGGCAGATTAATGTCACGTTTCCAGTAATGCGTCCAACCCATAATTCATACCTCCACATGAGTTAATTAATACCAAATATTCTGTACATTGTCTATTATAAGCTAAATTAAGTTAATGTGTAATATGTAATTTTGGAAAAATATTAAAAATCTAAGTGTTTGTTTTTATGGCACTTACATTACTAATGTTATCTTAACTAAAATATCCTGAATAACACTTCGGCAACAGATCAGCTTCAATTTTAAGATTTTCAGTATTAAATATGTATTGTTTTCAAACAAAAGTGGTGGCCACCACTGAACTTCAGTTGCTTTAGGTATTCAAATATACTACATGATTAACCTTGTATCGAATGATCTTCAAACGAAAATTTACAGTAATCACACAGCAATGCTTCGTGAGCGTAGTCTACTATGTTTTTAAAGTCTTTAACTTTGATACCAAATAGAAGTGCGGTCCAGTATTCATTTTCAATGACATCATAACCATTTTCATCAACGAAAGTATCCGGTATTTTTTTCTCAGAAAATGTAGGGCATCTTAAGTCTAAATGTTTATATAGATTGTCATGTCCTTTGTAGAATTCCAGCCTTACAATACATTCGTCTTTTATAGTTACTACTGCAAAAGGGGGACGATCTGCCATGGATGTATTCTTATCTTTCCTCATTTTTCTGTCTAAACGGATATGTTCAAAAAGAGGAATTTTGTTTATCTCTTGTAAATATAGTTCCTGAAGATTATTCTTAAGAACCTCAGGGTGTATGCCATCAGAGCTTAGTTGAGGAATCACACTTGCTGTATATTCTGCCCTATGTTGTTCCAAGGAGATTGGCTCACGTGCGGCAATCATAATGTCACTTATTTCAATCAATTTCCCATTTCTCCAAAGGCTACTTTTCTTTGATTCCAGGAATTCTATCTGCTTTTTAATAATATTACTATTTGCTACATCACCCTTAGAATTGCTTCCTACATAAATAACACAGTCTTTACTTTCAGGTTCAATCCAATCTGACAATCTTGCATTTCTAATACGATTTTTTTTGAATTTCCTGTTTTTGCGGTTGGCTCTTTTATTATTCATTGTTTAACTGTCCTTTCTTTAAGTTTTTGTCAAGTGGTTTCATATACGGTAGTTTGCCAACTGTACGAAAATAGGCATCCATCTCTAACACCTTGTTGCATCCTTCAGTCCATATAGAGAGTTTATGTTTTTTGTTTACATCGGTTTTCGATGGATTTCTATCTACCTGTCCTGCACATAAATTAAGTTGATACGGACATGAAGTGTGATCTTCAAAAAGTAGTTCTAAAGCAAATGGGTGTATAGATTCCATAGATGGTCCTTTTGAAATTATACAATACTCTCCCGTTTTAAACTCTGGGATTAAATGCATCATTTTTTTAGGGACCAATAGTCTGAATGCACCTGCATTTATTGACAGATAGAAAAAACCTTTTTTTGCTAATTCTGTTTCCCAATAATTAGATCCTATGAGATCTGTCACATTGTTTTCAACCATGATAAATGGCGATTCCATAACATTATCCTTTTTAAAATTGGAGTTTTTACTTTTTAGATAATTACGTTGACGCCTGATCTTTTTTTGTAGGCGTTTTTTTGTTTTATTATTACTCATAATGATGTCCTTATAAAATTACTATTTCATACTATGATACGATTGGACTTGTAAATAATTTAAGTCATATGTCACCTCATTTCTAATATGCATTTTAGCGAAACTTTTTCTATGCTATTTTTTTGTTATTAATGTAATGTTGAATACGTTTTTTTGCGATTTCATAATATTCTTTTTCAAGTTCAATTCCTATGTATTTGAAGCCTTCCAGATAGGTTGCAATGCCGCAAGTTCCTGATCCCATAAAGCAATCTAGAACAACTCCATTTGGTGGGGTTATCAGCCGAACCAGGTATCTAAGCAGAGTGACAGGTTTAATTGTAGGATGAGAATTCTGTTGAGGCTGAACGCTTTTTTTCGACATTACTCCTGTTGCTTTCTCGTCGCGTAAATCTCTTCTTACTTTTGGCATTCCTTCCAAGCCAGCATTCTTTTCTTTATTATTTGGTTTTGGGCAATAGAAAAATCGTGAAGGATTTGTCTTGCTTTGTAAATCAAGAACTTTTCCAGCTTCCTCATCAAAAATAGTATTAGCTGGCCAGCGACCTTGAAGTTCTTTAGATGATTCATCTTTAATGCGACATCCATCAATGTTAAGACTACCAGTACCCCATTTAAGGATATTTTTTGCAACGGTTTTTTCGTTTAATGGTTTTCTTGCTAAACAAATTAATTCCATAGCAGGTTTTAAAGCTGTGCCAAAATCGTTCCATCCTTTACTTTCTTTCGTTTTAGATTCATATCGAGGAAGGTCTTCGCCTGGAGGAAGTGGCTTACCTGTTGAAACTTGATATGTACTTGCTGTTGCTATGGCGTGTCCTCGATTGGGGCATCCCATTATTTTATCAATCACTAAAGCAACATTCTTGCTTTTTGGAAAACCTGATCCAAAATTCCAAGAAAGTGTATCTCGGATTTCAAAGCCTGCTTCTTCAAGAGCCACAGTCAATCGATGATACATTCTGGTTGAACAAAAACATAAAACGTGTCCACCTGGTTTGATGACTCGAATTAATTCTTTTGCCCAAAGAAAACACCAATCCTGAAAACCTCTTGCTCCAGCCAGGCTTAGATCGTATGATCCAGCATGCATTGAAGAAGATCGCCCAGACTGCTTCTTATTGTCAATCTTTTGGTGGTGAAAAACTTTTTCCTCAATAGCTTTAGGTGAAAAATTATCCCATTCCTTGCCAAGAAATCCTATTCCATAAGGAGGGTCAATCAGACAACTATCTATTATGTTTGATTCCATTTTGGGAAGTTCATTAAGTGTATCGCCGTTGATTAGTAATGCTGTGTTGAGTGTTTTAATATATTTTTTATTGATTTTCATAACAATATCCTTCAGATTAATACGGACGGAATGAGTTCCGCCCGCTCAATTATTTTTGTTAATAAATATGTTTATTAGAGATTGCAATATTCGGCACCAGAATCTGTGTCGGTCGCTGCTTTATTTTTTTCAGCAATTACCTCGGCGATTCGGCGTTGGGTCATGTCGCAGAAGTTAGGATTAAGGTCAATTGAAATATGGCTTCTACCCATTTCCTCAGCCTTAGCAACTGAGGTGCCCGATCCACAAAATGGATCCAAAATAATATTTGAACTATCTGCATATGAATATAGCTTAATTAGACGTTCAGCAATCTTTGGATTCATCTTAGCTGGATGAGGATATTTTTTAGATGTTCTATCTGATGGAATATTCCATACAGATGAAGTTAGTTCTGCCCATTCTTCAGAATCAATATCCGTAGGAGCATTATTTAGATTGGGAAGCTCGAAACTGTCTTTAGATTTGGACCAGACGAGGATATATTCATGGGATCTATTTAGCTGTGGTGTTTTACATGAATATCTGGTCCCTGTAAACTGCCGTATTTTAGGATTAGTCTTATGCCAGATGATTTCGTGATAGAATCGAAGCTCAGGAGCAACTTTTTTGACAAGGTTGATGAGGTCTGGGTAAATCGTGTGCCGAAAGCTATCGCCTTTTGTTTTTAGTTGATGTCGAATAGCATCGATATTGAATATCATTCTTCCACCTGGTCGCAATGCTTTTGTGAACTCAACAATACATTCTCCAAGCCAGGGTAGATATTCATCGTAATAATCTTTGTTGTCATTGATTGAATTACCATCCATATCAATCCCATATTTATTGTCTAGGCAGTTATATGGAGGAGATGTTAGAATGCAACTAACCCGACCAGCCAATTCAACATTAATCTGCTTCATGATATCAATGACTTCACCATTGATGGTTGTATTAATAAAATCCTTCTGGGGATTAGTGAATTCAACTGGTATCATCTTATTGTCATCATCTTTATTGTCTTTGACTGCAAAATACCCCTGACTTATACTCTTTGTGCCTCCTCTGCATTGCTGGGCAACTATGGGGTCTTCTAATATTTTCTCAACCATATATGCAGTTGTTCTGCTGCTATCAGCTTTGTCCGCTATCTTTTGAAGCGTATTGATTGGCTGGAAATCTTGTTCATTGTCTGAACAGCCTTCTTTTTTTCTGCCAAGATTTCTTTTTGCGAGTGCTTCGTAGTAAGGTTTGAGTTTAAGAAACATCTCGATAATGCTAAATTTAGATAGATTTCTTCTTGAACAATGGGTTTCGGTAAGCCATATAAGAGCTTCTTCCATGGTTTCGACATCAAGTTCGACAACCGAATAATCCAGAGAGTATTTAGTTGCTATATCAAAACGAGCATAGCCATCTAGTAGTTTGCCGTGATGAATTACCAGCGAATCTTTTATGAAGCCATCTCTTTTAATAGTTGCTTCAAGTGCTTCAAATGTATCCTCTGGCATAACGGGAAGGTGATCCCTGTATTCAGGGTCAGATCTGAATACGCATTCAGCCTTGTCTAATGGCTTGAGCAATGCCTTTTTTGATGTTATTATTTCTAGTTCAACTGCATTTGCTGTTCCAGTCTGATTTGATTTAATTTGATTTTCCATTGATTTGTCCCCTAATATAAGGTTTAACGATTTTGCGTTTGCCAATGCGAACGCTCTAAAATTGCTAAAAGGGGTGGTAAATATGGGTGGTAAAGCGTAATTAAAGTTAAAAAATATATCTGTAGGCGTGTAAGTGCTTATATGGTCTATGTTTAGGAATATATATTTTTTTATTACCGCTTCACGCCCTAGGGAGGTACAGTAATCATGGAGGGGGAGGTAAGGGTTGGAAATGATGGAGTATTAGGTAGGCTGTCTATTTAGTTATCCCAGCTAGTGTTCCCATATGCGTCATTAATAATTTCTTCACTGTCTTTGAGATATTCTCTATCGTAGTCGTCAATGGACTTGACAGGGATGAGCGAATTATAGCATCCAAAATCCTGACAATAAGAAATAAACTCCGTGTTAAGCTTAACGTTAGAAAATCCTGCGGCTCTTATCTTCTTGCTGATTGAGTTATTTATGTCTCTGACGGCTTGATTTGGTTTGGTCCCCGCAGTGCACACAAGATCCTTAACCTCTTTGCTCGTAGGAGATTGTTTGGCAGCCATCAAAAGAAGGAGCTTATAAGCTCTGCCTTTGTGACCAAAATTAAGGCGTTTACTATTGTTTTTTTGTACGAATGATATGTTTCTATCCGAATGTATTAGAAACACTGCATCATTTAGGTAGTCTGGTTTTACAAGAGGTTTCCTGGACTTTTTGGTTACGGTTGCAGGTTTTTGTTTTTTGCTGGGCTTATTAGTGGTTTTGTTGCTGTCTGATTGAGATGTATTTTCATCTTCGGAATCAGATGCTGGATCAGGAAGTTTAAATGTGACTTGTGTACCATCTTTAGCCAATTCAAGAGCGTCAAGGACAAGGACCGTAAGGTATGCGGATAGATTTGGGGCAATTTCGTACCATTGACCATAAGCATCTTGTTCGCTAAGCAGCCACTTGCTTGCTCGTCTGCATGCTGTTGTCCATCCAAACGGTTGTGAACTATGTAATGCATGAATAGATATTGCTGTTATTTCAATAGCAAAATATTTTAACCAAGAATCGTGAGTCCACCACGAGGCAGATGGGTGTTGGACGGTTATCAAGTGTTTAATCGCCGCATTTTTAATTTTCTCATCAAAGCCATTTCCGCCTAGTCGATGGCAGCCAAATATGAAGCTGGAAGATACGGCAGTTATAGCCAATTTGAGTGTTTCCGCATCACCATTCCAATTAGAGTAGCTTTGATTAATCAGGGCGTGTTCGAGCCAAGCTTGGGCTTTAATTAAATAATCTGATAGTTTTTGTCTCAGATGATTAAGTGCAAAGTCAGACCTGAAAAGCGGAAAAGGGGTAGCGAAACATTTATTTATGCTTTCGCTTTCATCGGGAGTAAGTGCAGGTGGCGGTGAAATCACTATTGTCTCGCAAATCAGTTCGATGAGATTTGGGACATTTCCTATTTCTGCATATTGGGCTATCCGCATAATTTCTGCTGCCGTTTTATAGTTTGAAAACTGTTCTGGGCTATACTCTTGGAACTTAATAGCCATTTTCTGTAAATAAGGTATCCATTTATCAACTGCATCTTCACAGTCAGTTTTTCTACTTAGCATGTAGACAATAGCTTCAGAGTCATAGTGCTCGGGGTTTCCTATGGCGAGAGAGTGCAGGAAAGCGTCAGCTATATCAGATTGAGAAAAATCACTTGTTTCAATTTTTTCCTGTATTGCGTATGCAATTAATCCCAATATATGCATGTTGTGGGGTATGTCGAAATCCTCATCGCACCAACAGGATGCCTCTGCAACTTGATATAAATCATTAGCAAGCACATGAAAATCAACCAAATTTGTAATCTCAGGGAAATATTCAAGATTTTCTACGATGATTCCCAAAAAATCCTTCTCAGAACTATAATTGTCAAACACTATCTTGCAACAAGCTTCTTCGATAACCCTTGATGCGGATCTATGTAGGGCGTAAATGTAAGCTAAATCATTACTTTCTATGTAATCATTGATAAGGGTATCTGTTTCGGTGGGAATGGCTAGTGTGAGGTTTCTGTTAATTGTAAAAACCAAGGTAGGAGATAGTATTCCGCATGGTCCTGTTGGGTTAGCCAGATTTTTAAGTAAAATAGACCAGATATTCATAATAGAATCCTTGCATTAGAGTACAAAGTCAATGATTCGAGTGACTCAGACCCCAGTATTAGAACAGAAAATAGCAAGAAAGTCTAGTTCGGATTCTGATATTTTTAGCAGCCAAGCTTTGTCTAATTCAGACAGACTTTACCTTCCGCTTGTTGTTGCTCAACTAAAGCCATCAGGTCACCGCTTGGTGGCTTTTCTAGTTTTCAGCAGAGATTTTTTGTCGGATAAATTATTTTTTTGAATTCATTCCGGAAGTGAAACGGTTTTGTATATCATATTTACTGAAGCAACAGTAATTGTTTTGTTGTTGTGTAAATATTTATAATAATTTTATTTTAAGGAGAAGATTATGAGAAATTTTCAATGTAAAAAATGCGGTAGCCATCAACTCAGCTACCAAAAATATGTAAAAAGCACTATGCCAGCCAATATCGACACAGATGATAATATTAATTACAGCGAACCAGATATTGATTTTGATGACGAGATGCCAGTGGGATGTGGTTATGCTTGCCAAGTCTGTGGACACCCAGTATATCATGCTGGAGAATGGTTAGCAACAGAGGCAGAACTTAAATGGTTTTTGTCTGAGATCCCAGAGTTGTTGATAGAACAGCAAAGGGAGTTTGATGAGTATATAGAAGAACAATACCTAATCGAAGGAGAAGAAGATGAAAAATGAATTATCATCAGAAATTAGTCGGCAAACAAGTTTGAGGAACACACCAATCAAAACAGCTCATATGAATGATGTTCAAATAAAGCAGAAGCTCAGTGATGTACTCAAATCAATTAAAGAATTATGTTTATTATGTCCAACATGTGATTGTGATTTTGAAGGAAATCTTGTCTATAATCAAGACAAAATAAAAGCCATCTATTCAGAACTTGAAGTACATCTTGCTGGTTGTCAATATAAAGGTTCCGGTAGAAAAAGACGTGAATTTCTAAAAAGCTGGAACAGCTCAAGTACAAATCAAACTGTATATGAAAAAATTACTGGTCGGTAAAAAAGCGGAACAATAACTCAAATATAGTTCATGGAAAAGCGGAATAACATTTTATTTTATAATTCAGCGGAAATCATATTAATTTATTATTCATAGGTTGTAGCGGAATAGTTTCAATTTTGTGTCATTATATTGCAGAAAAATAATTATTTTGAACATTGATCCTAAAGGGAAAGAATACCCAAGGGTATTCTTGTCCCATAATTTTAACAGAAACTTTAATAATAGATTAATTCATTGTATTATTCATATTTAAGGTATTGAATTAAAAAGCCAAAACTGAATTCCCTAACAGTTAATCAATGGTAGTAATAGTATTAATAGTTGTGTCTACTCTACTGGTCTACTCTAGATATGTTTTTTAGTCTACTATTAGTCTACTGTTGAAACTGAAAAATAGTTTTTACTGCTTTGAAACATGAAATCTTGATTATTGAACTAAAAACGAGGATTCTTGGTCTACTCTATTAGTCTACTCTAGTATTTTTGATCGATGTATAAATATAAACAGGATAATTCCGTAAAATATGGAATTGATAACAAAAGGGTTAAAAACCTTGAAATATAAACGGAGAAATCAAAATGAAATTAAAATCAAATTTGTCAAATCAGATAAAGAAACAGGTGCTTGAAAAAATATCATCTCTGAAATCCTTCAATGATAAAACGAAACAATACCATCATGCAATTATAACGTACAGACAGTTAAATGTTTCGGATCAAAGGATTTCTGATTTGCTTCAAAAAGAGACAGTCGATTTCTGTAAAACAACTTTCAATATGGTTTTGAAGAAAATAAGTGAAAACATGGATGGTGATATAAAGGCTGTCACTGGCATTAACTTAAACTGTTTCCGCTTTATTCAGGATAAACTTACAGAAGATGATCTTGCATTTATGCAAGGAATAAGCAAAAAGCGTATAACAGCTGATGAATTGCAATATTACCTGTTCCGTATAACAAAAAAGGTTTTTGCTGGTGGAGGTTATTCATCTGATGCCAGAAACTATTACACTTGCGAGGGATTCCAAAAAGAATATAAAGCCAAAACAAAAAGAACTGCCTACAAGGAGAAAATTGCTAATATGAATAAAATCCTGCATAAATATGACTGGATCAAAATCTATCAGAAAAAGAAAACACCGAATCTCTTTGTTATGGGAGAGCAGAACCCATTCTATTATATGGAAGGGGTGATGGGACCAAAGACCATCAAGGAAATTGAGCAGATTATTAAAGGTAAGGAGATATTCCCTGTTAAACTGACTCAGAAAGATGAGGAAATTAAGGATCTGAAGCAGAAATTAAAAGAAGCCAAATCTACAATCGATAAACTGAATGTGCAGGTCAAAGAACTTATCGAGCATAGTCCAGATGTAGAAGAGTTACAAGAAGAGATCGATTGCTTAGCAAAACGAAACCAAGAGCTTTTGGAAGAAAATATGAGGCACGAGCTACAAGAGAAGAAGTATAGAGAGGATATCCATAATCAACCAGACACCCCTGGAATAGATGAGGTTGATTTGGTTATCGGAAAGAAAATAGAGTTTGTAACTGAAGCAGGCGATATGTCAGGGGAAAAAATATTATCTGATGCTATTGAAGGTCTTCGGGGTGTAACAGGCTAGTAGATGGTCCTCCTGTTGACTCAGTGTCTCCCTGTGCCACTTCGATGAATAATGAAATAGGGTGATAATGACTAAAGTGCGAAGCCTGCCAGGATTGATCCTATGGCTTCTAGTGGTAAATGAATATAAGTAACATTGTGACAAAATATCTGCTACTCCCTTTGTCTAACTCCAGCCCGATTCTCATTCACTTCCTGTCCAATTATCTGCCAGAGTGTTATTTTTTTCCCCTTATAAGGTTGTAATGAAAAACACTTATTTTGAAGGAAAAATCAAATGCTATCAAAAAAAGCAATCGAAAATGGATTAGTTCAATTTACCGGGACAGAGCAATATTACAAAAATGAAGTTTTGGGACCTATGGTTTATACTGATGGCGTTAAATACCTTCACGAGTCAGCTGATTGCTATTGGCTACTTGTCACTATTAGTAGTTATAGAAGAACTGAACCTTTTCAATTATGGGAGCTAAAAGTCCAGGAAAACCGTTCAGCGATATTGACTATGAAAGAAGATAGCGGAGAGCCTTATCTGGTAAATCAAAAGATACCATTTACAGATTTTCCTTTGGATGAGATCAAATTTTATCTGATAGATGGGGTATTACTTTTGCCCAGCGAGTATTAATGCCAGAGTGATACTTTTTGATTATTATATTATTGTAAAGATAACCTTTTTTGGAGCAAAAAAAATGGATACCACCAAAGACATTAAACCCATACTTTCATGGTTCTCAAACGAAATTGAACCAGATGATGTAGAATTTGAATGGGAATATCTTCTCGATAACCTTGACGAGCTAATCAAAGAAATCAATCCTGATGGCTACTGGTTTTGTAAAGTTAAAAACTTTGGCTGGAAGAAAATATCAGGCTATGTTTTTCTCAAATTTAACACAGCTAAAGATTTGCTTTCAAGAGTTCTACCTAATACTGATTGTAGCTTTAACATATTCAAAGAAGATAATATTCTCAAAATCCAAAACTTCCATCACGACTCACCAACGGGAAAAGAGTGGTATGAATTAACTCCAATCAGTTATGAACAATATGAAAATCAAACAATGTAAGGAAATGTAATGGATAATTATTTCGAAGTAAAAACGACAGTTAAAATTACTGAAAAGCAAATTAATAGCATGATTGTCTCAGCTGTGGAGGGCGGGTGTAGTTACTGGGCAAGATTTGAGTTTCAAAAAAACTGGAAAGATAGATGTAGCTCATATGAGCAGATCCCAATGAATGGGGGTAAAATTGAGGTTTTTGATATTGAAGAAGGTGAATTGCTAGGAGCATTGAGCCGAAACAGTATCAGAGCTGCATTACAATATATGGCGAATGGAAAAGATATTAATAACAAAGCAATACCAATGCGACATTTTGAGAATCTTTTAAATGACACCGCTGATGCAGAAACGGCTGATGTATTTTTACAATTATGTGCCATGGGAGAGATTGTATTTGGTTGATGCCAGAGTGTTATTTTTTGACTTTTATAAGGATGCAATAACAACTTTTTTGGAGCAAAAAAATGAAGTCAGAAATTAAATTTTGGGAAACGGTAATTTTAAGCGGAAAGAAATACGAACCAATCACAGCTGAGCAAGAGGCTGATTTTGAAATTGCGGAATTCTTTTTATCGCGTAATGAAGAAAAAAAAGCAGCTTAATAAGGAAAAATATAATGAAGACCTATGAAGTAAGTTTTAGATGGAATGGTAAAGTTTACCGAGAAATGATAACGACCACGAATAGCTTTAAGGCTCGCGATCTGATCAGAGGTCGTTATCCTGGAGCTGACATAACGGGAGTCAAGGAAGTATAGAGGCAGATTAAAAATTATGAACAAACAAATAATTACCTATGACGCAGAAAATGCATTTCTTGACGAAATATCGCTCTATACCTATATAAGTAATAATCAAGCGGTCAGTACAGCCAAAACTATTGTTGCTGAATATTTCAATATCAAGGGAGATGAGAATCCATATCAACATCCACCAAGCCTAGCTTTAGTTGGGAAAAGAAAAAGTGGTCGCAGAACTTTGGCGTTTGCAATACACAACTCTCTTGGACACCAAAATCTGTGTGAAATCGATGGGGGGATGATTGATTGGAATAAATTTATGGAAGCGGTACATTGTCGTGATAGTATACTTGTTCGTAATGCTGAATACATATCGCTTTACAATATAGCGACAATATGTGATTTTTTGAAGTGCCGGATCTTGGAAATCCCTTCTTCGATAAATCAAAGACAACATCCTCCAGTTTATTATGATGGATTGTTGATGGTCGCCTTTGAAAATGGGACAACAAAAACCATTCATAGCTTGATTGACGCTACAGATGCTACATTACATTTGAGTAATCAATATAGCCCAAGTGAGATTGTTAATGTTCTTAGTCAAAGGGCAAATTACTACAATTGGGAATTCAGTGACCGAAAAGCCATTTTTGAAAAAATAAACGAAAGAGCAGATGGTGACGTAGCGATAGCTATAGAATTACTTCTTTGGTCCAAACGTTGTTCTGTAGCAAATGATAAACAGAAAATCATGATTAAGCATGTAGGGGAAGCAATTCGTATGGTAAGTAGCAATATCAACTTGGCTTAAGTATAATATTTAGATGAGGCTTTGATATATTGCCAGAGTGATAAAAATCTATCCTTATACAGACATAAGATAATAATTTTAAGGAAATAAATAATGTTGATCCGAGCAATAACAAAAACAAAGAAAAATATAATGGATAAATATACTGTCTATTTTATGGATGGCAAATGTTTAATTTTATCATCTAACCCTGATAGCCATCAAGGTATATCTCAATGGGGGGAATACTTTGGAATAAATGATTCTCATTTTGAAGAAGTAGCTGAAAATGGAAACCAGCTTGTGATCTTGGGACAAATAGGAAAGTTGATCAACTTTTTTGATCTACCATCGATAATTCAGGCTCATATTGAAAAAATGATAGCGGAGGCAGGTGGAAAATAAACTCATTCAAGCTCTTTGAGAAGCAAATTAAACACTTTTTTAGGGTCTAAATCGCAGGCGTTTGCCCAAGATATAAATTCTGTTATATCTACCCTTCTATTAGCAGTTTCGCAATTATAGACCCAGGATTGGGGTTTTTCGAGCCTTTTTCCTAGTTCCCGTTGCGTTAAATCAGCGTTTTCCCGTATCTGGCGGAGAAAGCCAGGCAAGATTTTATACATTTGATTGTGTTGTGATTTTGTAGCCATGACACAATTTTAGTGTCAAACTTTCTTGACACGAGTTGAGTGTCGGCATATAGTGAGATAGTAGTTATGGTGCTTCCAAGTGTAATATTTTAAGAGAAGGGCGTATGAAATGAAGATGCATAATAAGGCAGGATTGGTTTTAGTCGTATTTTTACTCATTATAAATTGTAGCTTGATTCAGGCTGGAACTTGGAATGGTTCAAATCTTGTAAAAAATGGCACATTTGAGTCAGGGTTAAATTACTGGGCAGGGGTAAATGACAATACTCTAAGAGATGGTCGTTGGATAACTAGAGATACAAATGGAAACAATAACTACTTCGCTCATTTCACGGGCGTCAATGGCAGTCAGTATCAATCTGGGACATTAAGTCAACGAGGAATACAAATTCAAAATGGGAAGAGATATAAATTTCAATGTTACTACTCTGGATACAAAGATTATTGCTACTGTGGTTTTGTTGTTGATAACCTATTTGAAAAAAGTTTGTCTGACGGCAGTAGTAATTATGCAAAGGTTTCGATTGCCTCCACTTCTACAACTAATATAAACTTCAAAACCAGAAAAAACGGTTATTCAAATACGTTCAAGCCTGCGTTCGACAATATTCAGCTTTATCAAGTAGTATACAGTCCTGTGCTTGAAATCGCTCCAAATGTAATTAGAATTAATACTAATTCGCCAAGTGGGTCAGTTGCGGATATCAATGTCGCTTTAAATAGTTTAAGCTATCCAGATGAACCAACTTCCTGGTCTATGGACTGGGGGGATGGGGTAACTATTTCAAAGCCTGACTTAAATGAAACATATTCCCATTCGTTCACCATTGCCAATGGATTGAGTCAAGAGTGGGCATTGGGATTCTCTGGGGACAATAATGCTGGGAGTAGTTTGGTAGAAGCTGAGGTTACAGTATTAAAACAGCCTGCCCTTGAGTTTACGATAAATGGTCAAGCTCTTGAAAATGGAGATACTTTTACCGTTGATATATTAGATGACACACAGCTCACCCTGAATGCTCTGTTTTCGCAAGGATTTATTGAAGAAGTAAGCTTTACTATTCCTGATAAAGTTGAATCAGCTGGTAGTATGCCTGCTGATTATTTGTATATGGGAAGTCCTTTTGATTATTCCGATTTAGGACAAACATATCCTTTGACAGTAAAAGTCAGTAATACTGGTCTGGGAACAAATGAAGATTCAATTACAATTAATTTATATATCGGAACATCAGAAGGTGATGTCGTTCATTTTAATGATTCAAATTTACAAGCTTTAGTTGAAGAGGAGCTAGCTAAATCAAACCTTTATCCTCCGTTTATTGATTACGATATGCTAAAATTAACGTCATTGAATGGTAATAATATTACTGATTTGACTGGATTAGAATATGCTTTGAATCTAACAGAATTAGACCTTCCTAACGGATCAATCGCAGATCTATCACCTGTCGCTAATTTGAACAATTTGACATGGCTGAATTTTGAGAATAATAATATCTCAGATATTTCCGTATTGGAGGAAATGCAAAGCTTACAGGAGGTTAATCTTAATTCCAACAATATTTTAGACATATCCTGCTTTGTGAATGCTACAGGATTAATAAGTCTGCAATTACGACACAACTCCTTGAACTCTGCTGCATTTTGTGTCTATATACCTGTAATCAAGATAAATAACCCTAGAATATATCTATCAAGTGGCATTGCCAAGACTGGATTAGATGGTGACTGTAATGGCGATGGTGTTGCAAATATGCACGACTTTGCAACAATCACTTCTTTTTGGATGGATAGCAACTGTGGACTTTGTAATGGGGCTGATATCGATGGCGATAGCCAGGTTGATCAAAGTGACTTATTTGTCTTAGCTAGCAATTGGCTTGAAATGGTTGATATGGAAGTTTATATAGAATTACTGAATAACTTTCCCAATTGGATATTCAGTGGCGACTGGGAGTATGGTCAACCATTGGGGCTTGGTGGTGAATTATTTGGTTATCCAGACCCTGTATCTGGGAATACAGGCAACAATGTAATAGGCACAAATTTAAGTGGTGATTATAATACAAATCCAGCAGAAGCATTTTATGCAACATCTGAGGCTATTGATTGTAGATATTTTAAAAACATCAAATTAATATTTTCTCGATGGCTAAACATTGATGAGTCAGATTACGTACAATGTTTTATTGAGGTTTCGAATAATGGTTCTAATTGGGAGACAGTCTGGGAACATGATGGAAGATCAATAACCGACAACCAATGGATTTATGTTGAATATGATGTAAGCAATATCGCTGATGGTCAAGAGGCGGTATATATCCGTTTTGGATATGAAGTTATTGGTGATGCTTATTCGTATTCTGGTTGGAATATTGATGATATTAAATTTGTAGGAAATACCGGTTTGTAACTTCAAAGATATAATAGATTCCAAAACTAACTGAGGCTGTATGGTTTAACTGTACAGCCTTTTTCATTTAGCGATAATTTCTCATATCATTTTCAAAAACGTCAAATGCCTCATAGTCAAACAGACAGAAAATGACTTTTAATTTACTATCTTCCTTTTTGAGAAAATCAACTGTTGTTTGAAGCATAATTTTAGCACAGTCATCAATGGGATAGCCAAAGATGCCTGTGCTTATAGCTGGGATTGCTATGCTTTTTAAGTTGTTTTCTGTTGCTAATTTTAAGCTATTCAAAGTAGCTTTATGGAGTTTTTCGCTTTCATTGCCTTCTCCAGCCATAGGACCAACGGCGTGGATGATAAATTTTGCTTTTAGATTTCCAGCAGTAGTTATCACAGCTTCTCCAACTGAAATGCTACCTATTATGTCGCATTCTTGCTGGATCGTAACTCCGCCTTTATCTCTTATTGCTCCTGCAACGCCTCCACCTAAGATCAGATCAGCGTTTGCTGGATTTACGATTGCATCAGTAGCGAGTTCAGTAATATCGCCCTCGATAAGTTCGATAATTGAGTTATTGATTTTTAACATGAAATTTTCCTTAATTTGATAATGGATACGTTAGTTAAATGATTTTACCGCTTCGGGATTTTATTTCAAGTATTTACTACTGCTTTCCGTTGGTCGAGCATGAAGGTATCTTCCGGTCGTGGCAATTGAGCTATGATTTAATTGCTTCTGCACCAAATGGATCGGACATCCATTATCAAGGGCATGACTTGCATGGCTATGCCTATACCAGTGAGGGGTAGCTCCTTTGCCTATCGCTTTGATTGCAATTTCTTTAAGCATCTTCCTTACGTGGTCAGAGTTTAAGTGACCGCCATTTCTGCTTTTGAATACTGCTGATTGGTCAGATGACAAACCTCTGAGTATTACCAAGTCATCAAATAGGTGCTCAGGAATAAGTATATTATTAGTTTTGCTCCCTTTGCCCTGGACAGTAATTTGACCTGCCATATCTCGGGGCTGAACATCTGACCATTTCAAGGATACAAGTTCTGAAATCCTCAAGCCAGTATAGTATAATGTTTTGACCATAAGTTTATTTCGACTATTTTCAATTGATGAGATTATTGTTTGAATTTCTTCTTCAGATAATATTCTCTGTGCAAGAGCGTTTTTGGGAGTAGGAACCCTAAGCGGTCTGCCTATGTCAAATTGAATATACCCGATACGATGTGCAAACCCGAACATACTTTTAATCGATGCCAATGCTCTTCGGATTGAGCCTTGACACAAATCCTTCCCAAAGAGCTGCTCTGAATAATCCTGTAAATCTCCAAGGGTTATAAGGCAAATTTCTTTTTGGACAAATTCTAAAAAGCCAGAGACATCTTTGATATATGCTCTTTGGGTGTGCTTACTTCTTCCATGAAGCCAGAGCTTGAGAAGTTGCTCATCGGATTCAGCTTGGGCTGGAATTAATTGATGGACCTTATTTAGCCCCTGATTATTACCATTATCATGCATTGGGCTATAAATATTACAACTTTTAGACAGCATTTTTACTCCTTACGGACGAAAAAACAACATCAAATATAAATGATTTGTTCATGAATTGAACAACATAAAGAAACTGAATAAACATCATTTTGACTCCAAAAAGCGGAATAAATCCCTGATTACTACTCCATGATCAAGCTCTTCAATACCATCTGGGTAAAGTTCAGCTATAGCTAATGAGATATTTTTTACTGAACAATTCAGCCCCATACTTGCTAAAGTCTCAGCAAATTCTTTGTGAAGCAAATCGCTCTTTGTGGTCTTTTTGGAAGTTCTGGTCTGAGCATCTTTTTTTCGCGGCGAATAAAAAAGAATATAATGACCATTGTCTCCTATACCAGAATTACGAATTTCAAGACAACGTTCCTGGAGTTTAGCATCATACATAGGACGATGAGTTCTCAAATCATAAATTGGTTGGGGGAGTATCCCTTCTTTAAGGAGCTGATAAAATCTAGCTCTTGATAAGTCAAGCATCTTAGCCATTTCAGTGATTGATATAATAGGTTTTAAATTTGACATCTTTTGGTTATTCATTACGCTTCATGTCTCCATTAAATAGACAGTTAAAATTAAAAAAATTATTCAATGTGGCTTCTGCCTTTGTCAGTAATACATCTATCAGAACCAATTTTTTCGATTAAATCCTGGCGGATAAGATAAGGTTCAATAACCGAAGTAATTGTCTGACTTGGAAGTCCTATCTTGGAAGCAATAACATTGAGTTTCATAGAACTATGCTTATTTAGCTCAATCAAATATGAACGTTCCAATGAGTCTAGTCCCAATTCATCAATGTTCAATAAATCAAATGCTCTGAGCGTATCGTTCAAAGTTATTGTCGTTCTGCCATCAGATGAACAAACATTATATGCCATCTGTAAATTGCGGTTCAATGCGATCCTGGGTGTTTGTTTTGAGCGTTCTGCGATAATCTTTAAAACATCATCAGATTCATATTCCCATTTAAGAGCGTCTGCTCTCTGTTTGACTATCCCAACAAGGTCATCAATTGAATAATAGTCAAAGCGAGCGTATATTCTCATTCGATTTCTGAGGGCATCTTGGATTTGATATTCGTGAGTCGAAGCTAATAATAGGGTGAAATTTGATAATGGAATTGAATAATTATTTTTGCTATTTTTTCTTGGTGCGAACAGTTTCTTTTCGCTTAAAGCGGTCAATAATACATTTTGACATTTACTATCCAAAGATTGTGCCTCATCCAAAAACAAGGTAGTTTCATCTGTGGCTTGTATCAATATTGAAGTTAATTCCCCTACAGTAAGCATCTCTGAATTAGCTTCAATAAGGCTCAGGTTAGCGAGTTCGGAATGCACAGCCTTCGCTGTGATCGATTTTCCCGTTCCTGAAGGTCCAACTAGCAATGCTGGACCAAAACTTGCACCAGAACCATTCTGGCGAGAATTAAAGTAAGCGTCGAGATTGACTCTCAAAACATCAACAACTTTGTCTTGTCCTTTGATATGGCTCAAACTTGTTAGCTGAATTTGATTTATGTCTGTTCCAATTTTCATTTATTATTTTACTCCAATAAAGTTTATTTCAACTATATAACTCCATTTTTATAACACTCTGGCAGTTTTATCAAAAATGGGTGCCCGGTGTACCGCTAATTATATTTTGTGTCAAGAAAAAATGTAAACCCCTAAAAAAGCCTATAAAACCTTATGGCAATTTAGTTTTTTAGAGGAGCAAAATCCTCATTTAAAATATCACCAGCCAGGTAACATAAGATATGATGATTTCTGAAACCCTTATTATCTGCTCAAAAATAATAAAAATAATTTTTAATTTCATCGATCAGTCTTAAAAAAATGAATTATTACTCTGTCAGGAAAATAATAAAAATTAAATCTAACTCTGGCAAAAAGTTGAAATGATAGGATTGCCAGAGTGGTTAAAATATAATGTTATAGAAGTGGAAAAAGCTGTGGCGTATGCCCGCCCCCTAGGGTATAGATCATGGGCTATTACTCTGAAATAGAGTCCCTTAAAAGTGGATTTTTAAGACAATGGATTTTTTGGGCGGGAAATAATAGATTTGAGGTTTATCAATATTGTGGAAAAATATATTATCACTCATAGCTGTCCAAAACAATTCTTGGATGCATAAAAACCGTCTTCATAGACCAAAAACAAGGCTTTTCAGGCTGTTTTTGGCATTTACAAGTTCAGGTTACCTCATTATGCTGTCCAAGATAAGGGGATCAAAAACAAGCTTAAAATGGGCTCTGAAGCCCAATTGTCGATACTTTGAAGCTGTTTTATTGGTCTGAACAATATTTATTTTGGACAAGTGTGATTATCACTTAATTCCCAGATAAATGATTTTCAGATATCATATTGGTGCTACTAAGCCTCCTCCTGAAGAAAGAAGGATGTTGAGGAGTAAATCCTTCCAAGGGATTGCAAATGCTTTTGCCCTACTATCAAAGATATTTGTAACTCCTACTCACTAATAACAATCATTAAGAAACGTGTTTTTCTTAATGACAGCCAGAGAAGAAGACTAACGAATGTCTGTGCGGTAATAAGATTTTTTTTGGCGAGCCTTCGCCGTCTTGACCATATTGATATAGAGGTTCTCTACTTTGGTTCTTGCCCAAGGGGTTTTGCGGAGAAATTTGAGACTGGATTTCACTGATGGATCATCACTGAAGCATTTGATTTTAATGCGTATTCCAAGTGCTTCCCATCCGTAATTGTCAAGCAGACTGTTAAGGATCATTTCAAGTGTAACGCCATGCATTGGATTATTCTCTTGTGGCTCACTCATTATCTTTTCCTCTTTTGACCTTCTGTTTGCCTATGCATTATGATCTGTTGCACTACAAGGCAACAGCTTAGCCAGACATTGTAGGTGGAAACGGTCCCTATGGCAAGCCCGTATCCAGGACTGCAGGGCAACCGCATCTAAATTCCTAATAATTTTTTCAGATAATCTTCATCCCAGCCTGCGTTTTTGCGTTTGGATTT
>JAEIOG010000174.1 GCA_016342495.1 Phycisphaerae bacterium | reverse complement strand
ATGCTCACAGTGCTGGGATTGGGCCAACAGAAGAAATGATGATTTCCAATAAAAAAATTTCATGCGATTGCCCTGAATATGAATGGCATTATAAAAAATATACAACTATACAACTTTTTCATCAATAACATCTAAATTCAATTCCATTTCCCATATAAATCGTGCAAAAATAGAACAATTTGATAATATTAAAATACAAAACAAATAATTTCTATTTAATGAGGGCAATGCAATGAAAAAATGTTTGATTCAGATTATATTTTTATTACTAGTTTTCACAGCAGTGGTTTGTGGCGATACTGGATTAGTGCCATTTGTCATTCCATCTGAAACTAACCCCAATTCAGTGATTAGTTTTGAATATAAGCCCCTGACCGCTAATGACCAGCTGATTGCCAGAGATAGCCATTTTTACAATAAAAATGGTGATCGCGTGCGGCTGTGGGGAGTTAATCTTTCTTTTGGCTCTAACCTGCCTCGCAAAGAAGATGCCGCGATGGTAGCAAAGCGTTTAGCGGCAGCCGGAGTAAATACCGTGAGAATGCACCACATGGACAGTGCGAATTTCCCGCGAGGGATATGGGACCGAAAAACCGGAAAAACCTTCGCCCCCGAAGCACTGGACCGGCTGGATTATTTTATAGATCAGCTGGCAAAACATGGCATTTATGTCAATCTGAACCTGCATGTTGGACGCGAACACAGCAGCCACCTAGGCTTGCCTAAAATCGACGAAACTTATGACAAGATGATCTCCATCTTTACCCCGAAATTAATCGATGCACAAAAACAATATGCCCAAGACCTGTTAGGCCATACAAATAAGTATCGCAAAATTCGCTATAGCGATGACCCGGCAATTGCCATTGTGGAAATCACCAATGAAAACAGTTTATTTATGTGGTCAGCCCCGCAGGTATTGCCCAACCTGCCAGATTATTATGCCCAAATTCTACAAGCAAAATTTAATGACTGGTTGATAAAAAAATATCGCAATGAAGCTAATATGCTAAAATCATGGACTGCCGACAATGAACCTTTGGGAGCCAATGTTTTACGACAATATGACTTTTCTTCTACCCAGGATACCAGTTCTATTGAAAAACACTGGACACTCGAACAACATTCCGGTTGCAAAGCTGAGCTAAAATTAGACAATCATCAAGGGCGGGAAAGCCTGTTTATTAAACCAGTAAAAACGGATAATACCGGATGGCATTTACAATTTAATCAACGTAATCTAAATCTCATCAAAGGCAAAAGCTATACAATAGAATTTGAAGCAGTAGCCACCCAGCCACGCAATATTGATATTTCTGTTGGTCAGGCTCACGACCCATGGCAAAATCTTGGTTTTAGCCGCCAATGTAAATTAACAGAGCAATGGCAGAATTATCGCTACAGCTTTACTGCATCAGATAACGACGACAATGCCAGATTAAATTTTTCATTTGGCAATGATGCCAAAGAATTCTACCTGACTAATATCAAACTTTACCCGGGTGTCCAATATAATCTTAATCCAGAAGAATCACTGGCAAAGAAAAACATAAAAGTATTTGCCAATCTGGAATCCCGACAAAGATTACAGGATAGATTGATGTTCTTAGCTGAAACAGAAAAAGAATATTTCGATGATATGTATAAATTTATCAAAAAAGATTTAAAATGTAAAGCTATGGTAACCGGTACGATTGTATTTGGCCCTTTGGGTCTATACGCTCAAAGCGATATGGATTTCATTGATGCCCATGCCTATTGGCAACATCCCCATTTCCCCGGCAAACCCTGGGATAGTGGCAACTGGCTTATTTCGCAAAAAGCAATGTCTGATTATCCAGAACAGGCGACCCTGCCTAAGCTGGCAGCCAGCCGTTTAGCAAACAAACCATTTACAGTTACCGAATACAACCACCCTGCACCGCTGGACAGTCAGGCCGAGTGCGTACCGATGATTGCATCATATGGGGCAGCCCAGGATTGGGATGGCCTATGGCTATATACTTACAGCCATACCGCCGATTCCTGGGACAGACAAAATTTAAATAGTTATTTCGACATCGACAGCAACCCGGGCAAATGGGGTTTTATGTTCTCAGCAACAGCAATATTTCGTGATTTTGGTATCGAACGCTTAAAATCTACTTATTGTTATGATCTTAAAAATTTAGCTAAATGCGCTCAAATGCATCATATTTACAACAGCAATATGGGAAAAATGATTGTTCAGGAGTCGGAAAATAATAACAATATCTTCACAGATTCCGCTATTGCTGTCAATTTGACCAGTAATGCCATCCCAGCTAAACCAGGCCAAACCAAAATCAATTGGCAAGTAGAAAATAATAATGGCTGCTATTTCATTTCAGGTCAAAAAGCATGGGCCCTCAGCGGGAGAGCCGAACAGATAAAAACCGCAACTAATGGCAAGATAAATTTGGACGCTCCGGGCTTTTGCGCAATCACTATAGTAACTTTGGATAATAAAGCTATTGAGCAAAGCAAGAAGATCCTCATCACCGCTTGCGGACGCTGCGAAAATCAGAATATGATATTCTCTGATGACCGCCGAACTGTCGGGGTAAACTGGGGACAGGCTCCGGTAAGTATCGAACCGGTACAGGCAAAAATAACATTACCCAATGGAAAATGGAAATGTAATATTCTAAAACCAGATGGAACCATAAAAAAACAATTCCTGCTTCAGTCAAACATATTAGAATTATCACCTGAATATCAAACAATGTGGTATCTACTCCAACGATAAGGATAAAGACATGAAAGAAATGGAAATCGATAAATTAAATCTGAATATAATTGACCTCTGGAAAAAACGTTGGCTGTTGCTGACCGCTGGCACAATAGACGACTGTAATATGATGACCGTTGCCTGGGGCAGTATCGGCTATATGTGGAATAAACCATTTGCCCAGGTTGTCGTCCGCCCTCAACGTCATACATATCAGTATATGGAACAGGCAAATACTTTTACCTTATGTGCATTTCCTGACCAATACCGCAAAGACCTGCAAACTTTAGGCACCATCTCTGGCCGCGATGGCGATAAACTCACCCATACCAGTTTAACCTTGACCCAATCAACCAAAGTAGCCGCTCCATCGTATAATCAGGCTAATTTAATCCTTCAATGCAATAAAATATATCATCAGGATATGACCCCTGAATGTTTCATAGACCGCACCATTGACAAAAATTACAAATCAAATGACTACCACCGTATTTACTTTGGTCATATAATTGCGATATCTTTGGCGTAATAAAATAGTTTCTGGTCTATACATTCATTGTTTGGTACTTGAATTTTCCAGTTAAACTTTATATAATGGAACATAATCTAGCATGTTTGGCAAATTAGATAAAATAAACTGTGCCGGTTTTCAATATGATTAATTTCAATAAAGATCTATTAGTTTATGATCTTTTGATATATTTTGTAATTAACACTCACACTTTTTAACTTATCAGGAGGTAATGTTATGAGAAGCACAATTACAATTGGAATTATTTTGGTAGTTCTACTGGCTTCAGCAACTGCACATGCGGCTTTTATTGTCGAACCCCATGATTCAGGCTTTGGCTATGCCAATTTCACAGGAACCCCAAGATATTCAAGCACAGCCGGCCAGGCCCCAGGCCTTACTGCTACATCTAGTGCCTATGGCAATGCCAGCGTTTTCCCCGATGTTTATACATATACGTATACACCGCAAGACGATAATGACAACTGGACAGTCCCTTTGAATGACCGCTACTTTGGCAACGGTTTGTATTCAACAAACTTACCCGGTGGCCAAACTGGCTATTACAATGTTTACATAACCTGGGTTCCCAGCGATTCGGTTTCTTCGCTGTGCGATATTACAATCACCAACGAAGGTGATGATGTTGTCTGGAACAATGTTAATATGAACACTAATGGAACAAATGATATCGCTGAACTTTGGGGACCATTTCCAGATGGCACAGTCCTGGCTGGTGCCAACGATAAATGGCTCAAAATAGCCGACCAGGTACTGCTGCAAGCCGACAAAACCTATACTGTTACCCAATCTGCCCAGCTTGACACCTGGACATCAATGCGTTCCAGCGGAGTTATGTGGGAATTTGTCGCCGTGCCAGAACCAGCAACTATGCTCTTATTAGCATTTGGCGTAATACCCTTGTTACGAAGAAAATAACCTGCAACATCATCAGTGCTACAAGAAATTATAACAGGAAAAGGTGGACAGGAAAATGAAGCTATATGTACGTCTATTAAAAAGTATCACATTATCACTTTTTATGACAACTTTTGTCATGGCAGAACTACCAATTCAACCAGGATTTAATCAGGTTGAGCTAACCAGTCTGGATGGTTCAACCCGAGCCTGGGCTTTGGCGATGGCTGACTTTAATAATGACCTAATTGGTGATATTATCAGTGGCGACACATTTGGCGATATCCACTTATACTATGGTGATGGCGATGGCAATTTCATCGATCAGGGCATTGTAATCAATCAGGCATATCATAATGCCTATAGCCTGGCAGCGGCTGATTTCAACAATGATGGTTACTGTGACTTCGCCTTGACCATGCGCGACGACTATGTAGCTACAAATATCTTTTCCGGCGAAATCCATCTCTACCTTGGCAATGGCGATGGAACTTTTCAAAGCAACGGATT
This sequence comes from Phycisphaerae bacterium, assembly GCA_016342495.1. Lineage (GTDB taxonomy): Bacteria > Planctomycetota > Phycisphaerae > Sedimentisphaerales > SM23-30 > JAEIOG01. Next base: position 3,158 of record JAEIOG010000174.1, on the reverse strand, counting down.
CCCCCAAAGCGGGTTGGTTGTCGGCGATGTTGGTTCGGGTTCGATGTCTATCACAGCCGGAGATGTCGACGGCGATAATGACATTGATATTATCGCCTCGGACATTACTGAATCAGATAATAACACTGCAGACATTGTGCTTTATCTCAATCTTGGCAACAACACATCCAATCAGCCTGAATGGTCTCCGGGCTCAATCCTCGTGTCAGGCCAGGACTTAGGCTATAGCCCCAACCCTGACCTGCTACCTTACTACCCGCCTAAAATTGCTTCAAGCTTACATGCATATGGTTTAGCATTAGGCGACCTGGATGGCGACAATGATATTGACCTGGCGGTTACTGACATTGCATCCTATCTCTATATTTATCAAAATGATGGCAATGGTGCTTTTACCCCCATCAGCTACAATAATATTTCCACTGGCACTCGCCCTTATGCATATTCACGTATTCACGAAACTTTTACCAGCCAACTAGCCATTACTTGCGGAGACGTCAACGGCGATGGCCTAACTGATATCATCACCGGTGGATGTGATGGCAACTGGGATGGCGCTATTACCCTTCTGCTTAATGCAGGCAATAACAGTAACGGTTATCCGCAATTTAACTCTTCAGGCGAAATTGGTGCCAGTGGCACCGATGCCAGAGGATTGAGCATTGGTCACATTAACCCTCTTCAGGACAATTCTCTGGATGTGATTTTCGGAAATTATGAAGGCACAATTACTGGCCTGTTGTCAGATACGGTCGACAGTGACCATGATGGCATTATAGACCGTAACGACAACGCTCCGCAACATGCCAACGCCCCACGACTGGATATGAATGATGATGGAGCGATTAATTATCTGGATCAATTAGACAACGATCAAGACGGCATCGGCAATCCAGCGGATGACGATGATGACAATGATGGCATCGATGACATTAATGACAATAGCCCGATGGTTGCTAACTCTGACCAAAAGGACAGTGACAATGATGGACGAGGTGATGCCTCTGACCCGCTTAATAACACAGACACTGATAACGACGGCATATTTGATGGTCCTCTTGACCCATACCTTTACGCCAAAGCCAAGCAGGCTAAAGCGATTTGGTCGCAAGATGATACTCATTTCATTATCAGAATAGATGCTTTAGGCCGTGTATTCCAAAACGAATTCACTCAGACCATGACCGATGCGGCAATCTGGGCCCCTGCCGAATGGGAAATTAAGAAATTTGAAAACTATAACGGAATTGGTGATGATCCGGCAATTGCTGGCTACCAGGTGCCATTGGATTTACCCGGTGGCAAATCCACTCCTTTGACACTGGTGGTAATCCCTCGACGTATATGGAATGCCTATGGCGACATTGATCCAATCAGCTGGATAAATGACCGCATAACCAATCCTAATCTGGAAATTTCTCAGCATGGTACATATCATGCCAACACTGTATTAAATGGTAACTGGGCTGACGACCCGCAAGTCAACTGGTATTCCAGCGAAATGTGCGGATTTTCCCTCGAAGAAATGTATGAATATTTACGTGTAGGATATAACAGCCTTACTGGAAATTATAACGACTGGTGGATTCAGCAGGCAGGGGCCGACCCTCTGACTTCTCCAAAAGTAGACTGGTCAATTGCGGCTAATCCCCTGATAAGTTTTGCTCCGCCATTTAATTCCTCCGACTCTATCAGCAGGGACGCCGTATCCCGTTTGTTCATGACCGGCTTCAGTGCCAGCATTTACGAAGAAGAGAAGCTGGTTTTCACTCCAGAAGGTTCACAACATGAACAATTCGACCAGTATGGCTTATACCACGGTTCTGCTGATTTGCAGGTTGACCCTGAAAGTCATGGCTACCCGACCTATGAAGATTATCTGTCTAATATAACTCAGTATGGTTCACTTAATACCTGGCTGATCGAAGAAGTAGAATGGTCCACTCGCTACTGCAATGATACTGACCGCCTGGAATACTGTCCATCTGCCCCCGGTGACATCAACCGGGAAAACAATATGATTGATCTGGTTCGCTGGGAAAAATGGATGACTTTGCTGGACTTCGTTAATACTCATGGCCAACCCATGACACTGGGCGACTATTCTCTGGCAATGGCTTTTGACAATGCCCCAACAGTTGCCAACCCCGATCAAATTGATACTGACCATGATGGCATTGGTGACGTAATCGATGGTGCTATTTTACAAGCCAACGATGCTATTTTCCAATGGGATAGCCAAACAGCCAACGGCATACTTTCAGCAACTCTGACCAATCAATCAGCTCCAATAACCAACCAGACAATTGAGTTTCACCTTGACACCAATGCCGATGGTAGCGAAGAAAATTTCACAGCCTCAACTGACATCAATGGCTATGCCGAAATATCAGTCGAAATAGTTTTGCCAACCGGTCAATATAGTTATACCGCAAAATGGGATGGCCAGGTGATACAGCTGGAAGATGATGGACAAATAACCGTTCCATGTGATTTATCCGCTGACCTTACCGGTGACTGCCATGTTCGCTTAGATGACTTTGCCATTCTGTCAAGCCAATGGCTGTCTATTGGCATGCCTGAAAATTGTTCATTATCTGCCGACATCGCAGACGAAGACTGCATTGTCGACCAAAAAGACCTTGCTGTTATGATAAGCCAATGGCTACAATAAAAAACCTTATCAAGCTAAAAACAGTTTTTACGAAGTATTTGTAGTATTTTAGCTATATGCAGCATGGGTCTTCTTGCTTGTAGCTACATCGCGCAAGTCGGGTTAGAAACTTTATTCATTGTCGACCATCGCTACTATTACATTGTCCAGATATTATTGCCTGAACAATGTAATAGCTCCAGGTTGCTAAAATCAACTAATTAAAGTTTGCAATAAATCACAAGTTATTTATTGCAAAAGGTTTATGATTTAAATAGAATACTTCAGGTGAACGATTACTATGGCATTTTGGCTAAAACCCTTGCATCTGGAGTTATTGATGTATCGCAAAGACAATCCGAATCAATTGCAATTTGAAGATTTCTATCATCCTTTTGGCGGCAAACTCAATAGTCAAAATCGCTGGATAACGATGGCCAACAGCATAGATTGGCATTTGGTCTCAGAGCGTTACGCAAAGAACTTCCCGAACTCCAAAACAGGC
>JAEIOG010000011.1 GCA_016342495.1 Phycisphaerae bacterium | reverse complement strand
TAACCCCCCAAAACAAGTGAAAAATTAGAGCTTAATTTTCTAATAGAATTGTCTCATTTTGCTTGACAATTACCGTGCCGGCTGGATGTCGGACGCCGGTGCCACATTTGTAGAGACTTTGCATGCAACGTCTCTACGCCCGGATAAGCGGCGATCGGGCCAAATCGGCTTTGTTGCTACTGATAAAGAGCTTTTATGGTTATCGGGCGATTTATTATACCGTTTATCGGACATGAAAGGTCTTAAAGTGAACTGACTTTGCTCTAAAGTGAATTCACTTTGCTCTGATTCCAGTTGACTTTAAGATGATTCCAGTCGGCAGAAGTCCAAAGCAAGTCTGATAAGCTTCAAAGTGAACCTGCAAAGGTCCAAAGTAAGTCCGAAAAAGTCCAAAGTCAACTGGAAAGACCCTGATTCCAACTGGAATTGCTCCAAAGTGAACTGGAATTGCTCTGATTCCAGTTCACTTTGCCGTGATTCCAGTTCACTTTGCCTTCCGGTAAGTTGACATAATAGCCCGGCAGACTGACATAAAAGTCTTTCCAGCTAAATTGAGCTTTGAGGGGCCAGCTGGCATAATTACTATCAGGACAATAAGGGCATTTCCTGCCTGATGGATTTTGCCGCCAGAACCATGTTTGCCAGGGCGGCCTCGGTTTCGGGCCAATCGCGGGTCTTCAGGCCACAGTCAGGATTGATCCATAGCTGGTCAGGCTTTAGAACTTTCAGCATGGCTGCAATTCGATCGTAAATTTCCTGAACCGGGGGTATTCTGGGGCTGTGAATATCATAAACGCCAGGGCCAATTTCATTGGGATAATCAAACTCGGCAAAAACATCCAGAAGCTCAATATCGCTGCGCGAAGCCTCAATAGAAATAACATCGGCATCAAGGTCAGCGATATGGGCAATGATATCATTGAAATCCGAATAGCACATGTGAGTATGAATCTGGGTCTGGTCATCTACAGCACTGGCAGAAAGACGGAAAGATTTAATGGCCCAATCGAAATATTGCTGCCAGTCGGCCTTACGCAATGGCACCCCTTCCCGCAAAGCAGGTTCATCAATCTGAATTATTTTTATACCCGCTTCCTGCAGGTCATGTACCTCATCTCGAATGGCCAGAGCTATCTGGAAAGCTGTTTCACTGCGAGGTTTATCTTCACGAACGAAAGACCATTGCAACATAGTAACCGGGCCAGTGAGCATACCTTTGACATATTTATCGGTTAGTGATTGAGCATATTTGGCCCATTGGACCGTCATGGGTTTGGGCCTTGAGACATCGCCAAAGATAACCGGCGGTTTGACACAACGGGAGCCATAGCTTTGCACCCAGCCATTAGCGGTAAAGGTGAAACCCTGGAGGAACTGGGCGAAATATTCTACCATGTCATTGCGTTCCGGTTCGCCATGGACTAAGACATCAAGATCAACAGCTTCCTGAAAAGTTATGACTTTCTGAATTTCATCCTGCATAGCCAAACGATAATTATCCTGAGATACCGAGCCATTTTTGAAACCAGCGCGAACTTTGCGAATATCGCTGGTTTGCGGGAATGAACCAATGGTGGTCGTTGGCAAAATCGGCAGATTCAGGAAACGTTTTTGTATGACTTTTCGATCAATAAAAGGTTGTTTTCTGTCAAACATTTCCGGGTAAAGATTTTTCAGACGATCAGCAACTTCAGGATTATTAACGGTTTTGTTGTCACGATTGCGATTATGCATTTGCTGATTGGCATCAAGTTGAGCCTGAATTGTTTCAGTGCAATCATCAGCAGCAGCATCAGCTAAAAGCTTGATCTCAGATAATTTCTGCCTGGCAAAAGATAGCCTTGCTTTAATGGTCGGGTCCAGCTTATCTTCAAAATCCAGATCAACTGGACAATGTAAAAGTGAACAGCTGGAAGAAATAATGACATTATCGCTGCCGAGTTTTTCAATGACAGTATTAATTTTTCCCAGACAATCATTCAGATCAGCAGCCCAGATATTGCGACCATTGATTAAACCCATAGAAACAGCCATGCTTTCAGGCCAGTTATTGATAATCCAATCAAGCTGGGCCGGGCCCCGAACAAGGTCCAAATGAATCATCTCAAAAGATAATCTGGTTAGCCATGGGAGTTTATCTTCAATTGAACCAAAATAAGTAGCAAGGCAAATTTTGGGCCGCTGCTGCATAGCCAGAATATCTTTATAAGCTACAGAAAATGCTTCGATTACTTTATCCGATAAATCCAATGCCAGAATTGGCTCATCAATCTGAACCCACTGGGCACCTAAAAGGGCTAATTTCTCCAATACTTCCTTATAAACCGGTAAAATTTTCTCGATTAAATCCACAGGTTCAATAGATTCATCTTTAGTCTTGCCAAGCATTAAAAAACTGATGGGGCCTAATAACACAGGCCGAGTCATAATACCCAGGGATTTAGCTTCAGTGAATTCATCAAATATTTTGGTAGTTGACAATTTGAACTGTTGACCCGATTCGAATTCCGGCACAATATAATGATAATTAGTATCAAACCATTTAGTCATTTCCATTGCATGAGCATTGTCATTGCCCCGCGCCATCGCAAAATAGGTGGCATAATCCACAGTTTCATCCTGAAAATTGTATCTTTCAGGTACCGCACCGACCATAGCAATTGTATCGAGTACCTGGTCATACATCGAAAAATCATTGGAAGGTATATGGTCGATACCAGCATCTTGTTGCAGGTGCCAGTGCCGGTTCCGTAAATGTCGGCAAGCATCGGCAAGTTCATCATCACTGATCAGTTTTTTCCAGTAGGCCTCGACAGTTTTTTTAAGCTCACGAGATGCACCTATTCTTGGAAATCCTAATATTGAACATTTAGTCATGGTATCGCCCTTTCATTAGCGTTTGCGTGTCGCGCTAACACGAATATAACCGAACTTTAAGCAAAAGTCAGTCTGTTTAGTATATAAAAATAGTCTGGCATAAGCTCTATTGTTTTGTTATTATAGGACTTATGTTTAAGTTAAGGCATATAATCTGGGCTTTGCTGATATCGTTGCCAGCGATAAATGTAGTATCTGCTTCAATTGCAGATACCTCTGAATATTTATCCGCCTTTGGTTCTACCGGTATAAATTACAGCCGGGAGCTTTGGCCTGAACTTAATGGGTCAACTGTCAAAATGGGTTTGGTAGAGCCATCCCAGTCCGGATCGAGCCAGCCAGATACATTTGATTTTATGCCTGATCTGGACAACTTGTCCACTACTAATATAAATTTACTTGATATTTATTCCAGATATAATCACGGAATTAGCAAATCAACCCACGCCACCATGATCGCGGGCCTACTTTGGGGTCACGATTATCAAAACAATGCCTTAGGGATCGTTCCTGAAGCGTTAGTTTCCATATATGAAGCTGAATGGTTCATCTTTTATTGCGTCATAGGGCAGGAAACCAGAACTCTCGATACCGATGTGCTGTCGCTAAGCTGGGGTACACAAAAAGATGACCGGTTCACCCAATGGTGGCAGCGTGGCATAGACAAATTAGCCGAACGTGAAAATATCGTCATTGTAGCTGCCGCCGGCAATGGTGATGCTATCAATCGCCCTTCTTCGAGTTATAATGTCATCAGTGTCGGAGCGGCAGATTGTCCTTCATTTAAGTATAATCTGATTGATTATGTAACAAAACCAAATAAAAATGACAGCAGCCTTGGCCCGGTGGACAATCATCGTTGCAAACCTGATATTATCGCCCCGGGAGTTTTTGTTGGGCCAACGGCAAATAATGAAACATTATTACTGAAAAAGCCCTGCTCCAGCTTTGCCGTTCCTTATGTCTCCGGTGCTGCCGGAATGCTAATCGATTCAGCCAGAAAGAATTTAATAGCTGGTGGTGATGATGCAAAATTGGTCAAATCGCTACTTTTATCTGGTGCTAATAAATTAACAGGTTGGCACAAAGGATTATGTAATGGAAACGATGACACCTTTATTCCATTGGATTATCAGCAGGGAGCAGGACTGTTGGATGTTTCACGGGCTTTGGATATTTTGCATGCCGGAAAGTACAAACCTGACGGATTAAATGAACCAATTGGCTGGGATATTGACACATTATATTTAGACAGGAAACAAGGTAAATTTGAAAAAAACTATATTTTTGATACACCACTACAGCTAGGTCAAAACTTTACCGCAACGCTTTGCTGGAATAAACATTTCACCGATGATAGAAGCCATCAGGAAATAGCTGGGACAATATTAATGTTAACGCTTTGGGCGGTCAACGATCAGGGGATAATGGATAAATCAGCGCCTTTAGATGTCTCGCTCAGCATTAATGATAATCTTCAGCATATATATTATCATAATGAAATCCAGGACCAGAAAGTTTCTTTAACGGTAACCGTTCTTGATGGTGATGCTGTCAATGTCGGGCAAGAGAATTTTGCTTTGAGCTATATAGCAGACTATAATGAATTTACTGGCGACCAGTTGTCTGGTGATGTTAACAACGATGGCATCGTCAATATTATTGATTATGCAGAAGTTTTTTCTGCTATCGATAACCCGGATTTTGCCAATTGTGCTTCAGAAAAATTCTTTTATCAATATGACCTGAATTTTGATTGTACAGTAGACCACAATGACCTACAAATAATTTTCGATAACTTCACAAAAACATCACCCTGGATTAATAATCCATGATATAGTAACATTTAGCCCTGCTTAATACCATAACTGCTTGCAATTTTGAGCATTTGTTGCTAAATTAGTGGCATATCAGGATTTACAGTAATATATGGCTAAGAAAACCAGTAAAAAAACCAAAAAAGAAGCTAAAAACGGCCATGGCCCACTGAGCTTTTTTAACGATGCACCGGGAGCTTACCCAGAAGTAACCCGGCGGCCTTTGTATGGGCTGGCATTTCTTTTACCTTTGGTACTTGTCTATGAACTGGGGATTATGTTTACCGATTCGCTTAGCGATTACAAGGTGCGAATTACCGCATTCTCCTGGCTGATCGACTTTGCCTTACATATTGGAATGAAGCCCTCATTGGCTAAGGCTTTCCCGGGTTTTGTGGTGGTAATTGTGCTTTTGTGCTGGCAACTCAGCAGTAATCATGATTGGAAAATAAAACCCCGATGGCTAGGTGGAATGGCTCTTGAAAGCATAATCTGGGCCATGCCATTGTTTTTAATCGGGGCATTACTGGAAACGATTTTACGGAATATGTTTGACTCTTCCTGGCTATTAGCAGCTGTGGAAGGCAAAACGGCTATTCAAATGGCTATCAGTGACATTGTCACCAGTATCGGAGCAGGAATATATGAAGAACTGATTTTTCGCTTAATTGTGATGGGTATTCTGATTATGCTTTTTGAAGATGTGCTGAAAAGACCAGCATTACTTTCAATAATTTTAGCCGCAGTTCTTTCATCTGTACTATTTGCAGTTTATCATTATATCGGGGTTCGCACCGATGCCGATGGCGGATGGAGCTTTTATCAGACAAATCCAATACGTATCAGCGGATTCCTTTTCAGAGTCACAGCCGGTCTGTATTTTGCTTATATCTTTAAAATTCGAGGCTTTGGCATCGCTGCCGGGTCGCATTGCGTTTATGACATCATATTCTTCAGCATTTACGAGTAAGATAAGTCTTTACCAATACAACGCTTACAAATAGTTCCCCCATAAACGATAGCCTTCGGCAAACTCGACCCACCCCAAAACCATTATTAACCAGATGCGATGCTTGATGGTCGACATTACAACACAACCACCATTGCAAAATACATGAGACAATTCATGCTTTAAAGCCTGGAAGAATCTATATTTTTTGGCGTATTGACTTTGCTGGTTTATTGTGTTATAATGGTCTGTTTGCCACTTTGTAGCAAGCCCCGGATTTACACCCCTTATATAAAAAGGCCAATGAATGTACATAAAAACTCTACGTAATGTTGCTATTATCGCCCACGTCGATCATGGCAAGACCACTCTGGTCGACCAACTATTATACCAGTCTGGCATGTTCAGAAATGCCGAACTGGATAAGCTGGCCGGGGGTCAGCATAATTTAATTATGGATTCTGACCCTCAGGAACGAGAACGCGGTATTACCATTTTGAGTAAAAACTGCGCAGTACAATACGCCAACAAAGAAGGCGACATATTCAAAATTAACATTATCGACACCCCTGGCCATGCGGACTTTGGCGGTGAAGTCGAACGTGTGTTAAAAATGGCAGATGGCGTGATTCTGGTAGTAGATGCCTTTGAAGGGCCAATGCCCCAGACCAGATTCGTAATGGGTAAAGCTCTCGAAAACAATCTCAAGCCAATTATCGTTGTCAACAAAGCCGACCGCCCCGATGCCAGACCAGATGATGTAGTGAATGAAGTTTTTGACCTGCTGGTTCAGCTGAATGCCAGCGATGAAGCTTTGGATTTTCCTATTATTTTCGCATCAGCACGTGATGGCTGGGCTACGACAGACCTTAGCAAACCAAACGCTAATCTGCGGCCAGTTTTTGAAGCCATTGTAAATCATGTTCCGCATCCAGCAGGCGATACTGAAGCACCTTTACAAATGCTAGTCACCTCACTTGCATATTCTGACTATGTAGGAAAAATCGCTATTGGACGCGTCTTTTCAGGAAAAATGATTGAAGGACAACCAGTTACTATTATTGACCGAAACGGTTTACATACTCAGCAAAAAATCATGCAAATCCAGCAATTCCAGGGTCTGGGCAAGATAAAAACTCTTGATGTCCAAGCGGGCGACATCTGCGCAATTTCTGGTCTTGACCCAATCGATATCGGAAATACAATTGCCTGTGCAGACAAGCCATCGGCGTTGCCAGTTATTGCAGTTGATGAGCCAACAATGCACACAACCTTCCGTGTCAACGATGGACCTTTTGGGGGCAAAGAAGGCGATTCGGTTACCAGTCGTCAAATCAAAGATCGTCTTGACAAAGAATTACAACATAATGTTGCTTTGAGAGTTGAGCCCGGCAGAACACCAGAAGAATTCAAGGTATCGGGCCGCGGACTTATGCATATCGGTGTACTGCTGGAAAATTTGCGACGTGAAGGCTTTGAGCTTTGCGTAGGCAAACCGGAAGTTATTATCCGTGTTGTTGATGGCCGTAGGCAGGAACCTATCGAATTACTGGTTGTCGATTGCCCAATAGATTGCCAGAATTCTGTAATGAGCTTATTAGGTGAACGCCGCACAGAAATGATACGTATGGAATCGAAATGTGGAGCAGGTGGCTATGTTCACATGGAGTTCATGATTCCATCACGCGGGCTGTTTGGCTTGCATGCTCGTATGCTTAATGCCACACAGGGCCGGGCAATTATGCATCATACATTTGAACGATATGAGCCAATTCGAGGAACAATACCAGGCCGCCAAAATGGTGTTATAATCGCAACTCAGACTGGCCAGGTAACAGCCTATGCCTTAGACGGACTCTATGACCGGGGAGTTTTCTTTGTCAAAGCTGGTGACCAGGTTTACGAAGGACAGGTTGTCGGAGAACATTGTAAAGATGGTGACATCGGCGCTAATGTTGCAAGACCAAAGCAGTTGACAAATGTACGTTCTTCAGGCAAAGATGATGCCGCCAGAGTTCGCCCACCACGTATCCTTTCTCTGGAAGCTTCACTGGAATATATTCAAGATGATGAGCTGGTAGAAGTCACACCAAGCTCACTACGAATGCGTAAAAGACTGCTTATCGAAAGTGACCGGCGCAGAGCAGCAAGAAGTGCTCGCAATGCAACTGAAGATTCTAATAAATCAAGTTGATCAATTTAATAGTTTATGCAAATAAAAAGGCCACTATAGTTTCATGCTATAGTGGCCTTTTATTATTAAAGGGTATCTCTAATAATTATTTTCGTAGTAGAAAATTAATTTTTAGAGGTTCCCTGAAATCATTTGTATTACTGACCGGGACTAGGAATGATGTCTTGCCAACTGGCCGGGTCATCACCAAAATACTGATTGCTAACACGTCCCAGAGCCTTGCCATCACCATCAGCACCTTCGGGCCATGGCGAAGAATCACCATAATCAATAACATCCACGTCAACATATTGCCTTATACCATCCTTATCGATATCTCCAGGCTGAATCAACTTGATCTTTTCACCCTTATTACTAAGACCACCATCAACCCAGCCAAGCACAACGGTTCCAGTTGGAGTATTATAATTAGAATTAAAGATAGCAACATCTTTGGCTACAATAATTGCTCCACCAGCTGGTATTGTGGTATTGTTAGGGAATGAAAAGTCTATGCCGCCACTATCGATAAATTTCCATGGCAAGGAAACTTCACTATCAAACAATGTTACCGAACTTGATGAAATATTTTTAAGCTCTATATATTCCGCATCATCATCCTTATCAGAGTTATACATAATCTCAGAAATAATAATGGGACCAACTTTCGGAGAGGAATTACTTGAAGCTATTGTAGGGGTGCTTAATTGGACAAACTCAATTTTCCCGGCACTGGTGGTATAAGTTCCAATAGAAACATTTTTAAGTGAAGGGCCAAAATCCTGTTTTTCACTATAGGCAGTAACTACACCATTAAGACCAGAAGAAAGAACAACGGTTTCGCCATTTTCACTAAGGGCAAATGGTGTATGAGCACCAGGATTGGAGTTTTTGTTAAAGTGAGCGGTTTCTGTAAAAACTTTATAAGCATGGGCGTTAACTACTGTTCCTTGGGCTATTTCAAACTTAGTGAGATCAGTTTCCGAATCACTTAAAAACCAGCCACTAATATTAATTGGCTGATCTGTTGTATTATAAAGTTCAATCCAGTCTGGATTTGAATCATCAGAATGAGCCATAACTTCATTTATAATAATTGCGCCATCAGGAATTGCAACACCGCCAATGTCTGTAGCCCCTGGAGAACCCCAAAGAGCATAAGAAACCCGCCAACTACTAACAAGACCAAGGTCATTGCTGGAATTTTCATCGGCAACAACAAGAGAAAAACCATTGCCATCCGTTGCATCATACCAGCTGTCCTGATAGATAAAATCTACAATAATAGAACCATTAGAATCAACCAGAGTAATGCCTTCTCCACCATTACTTAATGAACCAGTATAAGTACCCAAGATATCATAGCCTAAGCCATACCTATCGGCAAAAGCCGTTGGGTTTTTAACAATTAAGCCATGACTTCCAGCTGGGATAGTCAAGTCGCCAAAAGCAATATCAATTCCAAAGGTAAAAGCTGCGCCGTTAAGATTTAAAGGTGAAGTGCCGATATTGACCAGCTCCAGAAATTCATATTCATCGCCATCAAGATCACCGGCTTGAGGATTATACATTATTTCAGAGATGCGAAGAAATTTCTGCTGGGCGGATAAACCAACAATTTGCATCCATGACTGGTTGATAGTTTTGAAATCCAGTAAATTGACTTTGCCACTGCCATCAATATCCGCAGAACCGGAATTCAGCCATTGATTCACCATAAGTTGCAGATCATAGATATTGACAATCCCATCTCCATTAATATCAGGAGATTGATCAGCAGCAGAAATACTCGAAAATGCGAGCAAAAATGCTAAAATTAATGTAAAAAAAGTGAATTTCACTACAATTTCCTCCAGATAAAATAGTATAATAACGACCAGTTGAGGTCGCATCTAATGCCTTCTCCATTACTTTCTACAGTTTGCTGATAATAAGTATAACACAAAAACCAGCTAAATTCAAGAATTTAAGACAAAATAGGTAAAGTTATACTAAATAGATGGCAATATAGTTAGATTTTGCCAAATATAGAGTTATATCTTAATAAAAGAACAAAACAACGGTTTCAATCCGAAGATTGTTTGGAAAAAAACTTGAGTTATATTAGAAATGTGTTAAAATAATAAATGTAGTATCGTTACAAAAAGTAAAACCTGCGGAAGAAACTCCAAAAAGATAAAAATATATTAACCACAGGGCATAGAAAAATATAGCGTCTAATAATGTAGTGATATTATAGGAGAAACGAGCGAATACAAATTTAGCATTTTTCCCCAGTAATGCTAAAAGCGAAGTAAGGAGCATACCGATGCATAGCTGTTATACCAGTTGGCAATCGGTAAAAACAGCAATGAAGACCATACCTCGAAAAAAAATAAGCCACTCCACTCAGGTCTCTGTAGTCAAGGCACCGCAAGTCTTGGCCATACAGCAGACTGAAAAGATTGAGCAGGATGACAGCTTCCTGTCACAAAGATATGAGCTCAAATATCGAATTAGTGAACTTCAAGCCCAGTTGCTTACCGAATATCTAAGGCCCATCATCCCATTGGACAAGTATTCAGTCGCTCAGCCTGATCATCAATATTATATTTCTAGTGTGTATTTTGACTCCAGCCAACTCACGTTGTTTAATGAAACAATGGATGGCAAATGCAATCGCTATAAGCTTCGTGTACGAGCCTACAGCGATGATCCAGAATCGCCGATATTTTTTGAAGTAAAACGCAGGCTCGGAGAAGTTATTTGCAAAAGTCGCTATAAAGCACATCGCAATGACTTAAAACCATTTTTGGTGGACAATGTAATACCACCTATTATCGCCGATCATGATGATACCGATTTGAGACAATTTCTCACTTATTATAAATTGTTACATGCAAAGCCAATAGCTTTAGTTAAATATAAACGTGAGGCTTATGAAAGCACTGCAAAAAATCGTGTCAGAATAACTTTTGATCGATGTTTATCGTGCCAAATGACCAATGAGCCGATCATAAAAATAAACGGACCCGGTTGGCAGGATGTCAAAGCTAACTTTGTTGTACTTGAAATCAAATTTACATCCAATTACCCTTCCTGGCTTAGCAATATGGTGCGAATGTTTAACTTGAATATTTCATCAATGTCCAAGTATTGCAGCTCGGTGAGAACTTTACCTGCATATTCCTGGGTAAACTAAACCAGGAAGTGTTGATATAATACATAAAGTGAATAATTTTCAGCATATTGGCTTTTAAAAGTTTTTAACAAAAAATGCGAATATTTGCTGGATTGTGGTATATCTTTAATAGAAAACTCTTTTTCTTTACTGATTCCACGATTAACAGAAATTTAATTAGAGTTAAGCAACTTACCTGCATGATGACCAGCCCTAACACATACTAAAAACAAACAGATTTAGGCATGCAATATAGAACGCCTTTTGATTTATAGATTTCATTTAATTTTTTTAGAACGTAAACTATGATAGACAAAATTTGGAATATTATAAACAACAATAACGGCATAGGCACCAGCCTTGAAGTATGGGCTGTGTTGCACTCTTTGCTATTAGCTTTTGTTCTGAGTCAGGCCTTGGCATGGATATACAGCTATACCCATAATGGGTTGTCATATTCAAAATCATTTGTACAATCACTGATTGTCATTACAATGGTTGTTTCACTTATAATGCCAATCATCTCTGGCAGCTTCGTGGTTGCGGTTGGATTAATGGGTGGCTTATCCATTATTAGATTCCGAAATATCATTAAAAATACCCGTGATATCGCATTTCTATTTTGCGCTCTGGTAATAGGCATGGCTTGCGGTACCGGAAAATATGGGATCGCATGTATAGGCACATTTTTCTTATGCCTGGTATTTGTCTATATGCATATTTCTGATTTTGGCATGCGGTACCCTTCCAATGGTTTTATAAGCTTTACTTCAGCAACGCATCTGGACAGCAACCACCCGATGCATTCCACCCTAAAACGCTTCTGCAGAAATTTCACACTTATTTCATCAAATAGCAATCCCAGTGACCCCAACAAAACCGATTATGCTTATCAGGTGCTGGTTAAGAATTCTACCAAAAATGAACAGATGATTTCCCAAATTCAAGATATTCAGGACATATCGCATCTGAGCTTGACAATGCAGGAACAACTTCTGGAAATGTAAACGGATATACATATGAATCACCATAAAGGAAAATTACATATCAGCTTTCTTCCTATTGTTGTATGGATTACAGCTCTTGGAGCAGTTGTTCTTTTGTATTCACATCAGGCGGCAAGCTTCCAGCAGGTAGGAATGGCCCAAGGCGAAAAATGTGTTATTAAAGCTGTTGATACTGGCGTTTTAATCAATACTCACAATAGCCAGCAACTAGCAATCAAAGAATATCAATATGTTCAAAAAGACCAGGTATTAGCCTATCTCAATGTTCAGAATAATGTTGACCAAAGATATGATATGGCTATGCTCGAACTTAAAAAAAATACAGCCACAGCTGAACTCGAAAAGATTCGCGCAGACCTCATTGCCACCGAACAGAAACTCAACTTAGAAAACCAAAAACATAAGCAGGATTTGCAATATCGCTATTGGCAGCTTCTACTTGAAACTGAAAAAGCAAGAATAGATGTCATTGAAATCCAGACCGAGCTGGAACCAGATAAGATTCTACTGAAAGATCTCCAACTGGAAAAAGATACGTTGGCTGAGCTTTTTGCTCAAAAAGCTATTGAAGAATATGAAGTACAAAAAGCACAAGTTCAATATGAAACACTTGCCAAAAAAATTGAAGGCAACGAAAAAATGCTTTTCGCTGCTCAAAAACAACTGGAAACACTTAAACAAAGAGCGAATAGTTTTAATTCCAGTTTTACAGAATTCTCAACTGAGCTGTTGGAGCCATTGAAAAAAGCGATTGACCTTCAGCAAAAGAAAATTGCTGAACTTTTGCTTCCTGAAACTGTAATTGCGATTGTCGCACCATTTGATGGAATTATCAGTAAAATCTACCATCGCCCCGACAATGCTCAAACAGTAGCAAAAAACGATGCTATTTTTGAAATAACAGCGACAACACCGGATCAGGTCAAGCTTTGGCTTAATCAGGGTCAACTCGGTATTGTTAAAAAAGATATGCTTGTTGAAGTTATCAAAACTACAGAGCCCAGAATTATATTTGCCTCCAGAATAGAATCACTTAGTCCAGCAATAGAATTGTTGCCCGAACATATGTGGGACAGTCCGACAATGCCCAAATGGGGTTGGCCCGCGATTATCCCTGTTAACGGTGATATTATGGGATTGACTCCTGATGAAGTTGTTGGAATACGCGGGATCAAATAATGCCTACAATGCATATCACAAATAAATCTTGCAGAATAAATCAAATTCTGATGTTAATCTTCTATTCCTGCCTGTTTGCCGTTGGCTGTAGCAAGCCCGGAGCAAAACTTTCAGACGATTTAGATCAAGATGTCAACTCTATTATTGAATCAAACTGGTCAGACAGCTACGGCAGTTTAGCAGATTATAAAATTTCAGAATATCTGACTGATGACGACAAAAAAGGTATTATTCCAGCTAAGCGTAATAAAGCTTGCCAGGCCGTCGCAATTGACAATGCCAATCCGCTTAAATTAGTTGACGCTGTCAAGTTGGCTATTGAGAGAAGCAATGAATACAATGCCTCCCGGGAAATGCTTTTCATTACCGCCCTGGATCAAAAAAAAGTAGAATATTTCTATGAAATGATCCCTTTTAGCACCACAGATGCTGGCTATCAAGGGCAAAGACGCAACGATAATGCACTAAGAGCTGATTCTGAAAATGGTTTTGAAAAACTATTGGCAACCGGAGCAGTTTTTAATACCGCGATACAAAGCACATATCTCAATGTACTAACCGGCGATATCAAAAGCGGAGCTAATTCTATTTTCTCAGCTGTGATAACTCAACCTTTGCTTCGTGGGGCAGATCGAGTTGTAGTGCTGGAAAAGCTCACACAGGCTCAGCGAGATACGCTGTATGCAGTGCGAGATTTCAACCAGTTCCGCAAAGAATTTATCGTATCTGTCACAACTGATTATTATTTATTATTACAAAAGCAGGACGAACTGACAACTGCAAAGCTAAATCTTGAATTACTGGAAAATTTCTTATCGAACTCAAAAATATTATCACAGTATGGACGACTTCCTAAACATGAACTTCAGCAAGCGATTCAGGATAAAAATGAAGCCCAGAATAACTTAGTTCAGACCCAAAAAGAATATGAGCAAATGCTGGACGAATTCAAATTACGTCTATTGATCCCGCAAGTTCAGGAAATTACGCTGGATTATGCTGAACTTGAAATATTAAACGCAAGTGAACCCGCTGATTTACCCATGACCAACGAAAAAGCTATTGAATACGCCTTGAATCAAAGACTGGACCTTATTAATGCCAGCGACCAGGTTATCGATGCTCACCGCAAGGTTTATGTTGCAGGCGATGCCTTAAAAACAGATTTATCTATCACCGGGGCATTTGCCTCAGACAGTGAATCCCTCACTTTTGGAGCCGAACCGGGAGGACTGACTAAAACAGCCCAGAATTACGAAGTTTTTCTTAAGCTGGACCTGCCTATAGATAGAAAACAGGAAAAATATACTTATAAACGCTCGCTGATTAACCTGGCTCAGCGCCAACGCAGTCACCAGATTATAACTGAACAAATCAAATTTGATGTCCAGGATTCCTTGAGAAATATGCAAGAGAGCAAAACCCTTTTACCAATTCTAAAACAAAGCACAGTTCTAGCCCTAGAAAGATTTAATAATACGCAAAAACTTTTAAAAGTCAATCGGGCCAATACTCGCGATGTATTAGATGCCCAGGAAGATTATATCGAAAGCCATAATGACCTCACCAAAACAGCTGTAGCATATGCAATTGCCCGGCTGGAATTTTTCAGTAATACCGGCATGCTGTGGGTTAACCCAGATGGCCGCTGGACCACCGAAGCAGCCGTTAGCGTCAAGTAATACCATTGCTGCTTAACAGCCACCTGATAATTTTAATACAAAACTTCGGCGCCTCTCCCTTGAGCGATCAGTGAGGTATAGGATTCAAGTTCTTTTTGAATATTCACATCAGTAAGGTCAATAGTACATCTTCTTTCAGCTGACATATAGGCGGCCTGACATAATTTAGTTATTTCAAGGCCATATCGCCAATTCAGTAAAGCATCTCTGCCAGCAAGAAAAGCATCCCGAACTTCAACAAATTCATCTGTATAACCAAAAAGGTCAGCTTCATTTGGCTGAACCGGGATAAGGCCCCGCGAAGAAGTCGCCTTTTCCAATGCAGTTTCGGCATCAGCCAAAGCATCCGCCGCAGAATCTGCGATAAAAACTTCCAACGGAGACTTTAACGAATTGATTTCAAATGCATAGCCAGGGCCAAGAGCTTCCATTAATATTCGCAGACCTTGCTTGTCATACATCCAGGAATTAGTAAATTGGGCTTTACTTAGAAAACCCGTTTCAGGATTTTTAAAAGTTACCATACCTGTGGCAAAATCTTCAGCCGGAGTTTTTGCATAGTCAATACCCATTTTTTCACGCAATTGGTCACGATAAATCCCGGAGCCCCATTTCAACAATGCTGTTTCAGCATTAACCGAAACTGGTTTGAGATAGTCCAATGGCTTACCCGTTGGCGTCAGCATAAACCAACTAACAGCGATACTATGGCAAGCAAGATCACTAAGGGCACCGCCGCCCTGTTTCGTAGGGTCCCAGAACCATGGATTATGCGGACCGGCGTGTTCTTCGCTGCTGCGAACCATAGTTAAAGGCCCCATTAATTCCTGGACACGAGCAGTTTGAATGATCGCATTTTTGACAACCTTCATATGTATCTGATTTTCCATGTAGGCCGTAGGTAGCTGTATCTCTTCGGCCAGTTCGACAAGTTTTGTTGCTTCAGCTACCGTTCTCCCCAATGGTTTTTCACATATCAGCCCCTTAAGCTCAACTCCACTTTTAACAATATCGACTATTTCCTGAACCGTTTCCAGTCGGGCATAATTGGGAGAAAGGATAGCAACAGTATCACAATTCTGACACAACTCTTTAATCGTCGAATACACTTTACATTCTCCAACCCCAATCTGACGAGCAAATGCTGAAATATCCTCGGAAGTGCTACGTTTTAATACGCCAACAAGTTCAATGCCACGAACGTGTTGAAAAGCGGTAGCAAGAAACCTGGCAATAAAACCCGAACCAATAAAACCAACTTTTAAAGTTTCCATTATATCACTCCTGTAAAATGCAATTATAATATTATCGCCAAAGTTTAACTGGCAGAACTTTCAGTAAGAATTCTTTTTCAGTTTTGTCAAAGAAGTTATTAAAATAGCTTAACAGCAAATATATCAAAACACCGGATACCACTATAATCGCCAAGGATATCGGGCCTTGCGTATGACTTTTCAATGTCCAAAACAGCACACCAACGACCAATCCGTTCGTGACAATTTTCAACAAAGGGGCAATATCAACTTTTAAATCTACGGCTTTTCGAGCAAAATAAAAACAATATAAATTTTTGCCCAGAATCGAAATTGAAGTAACCCAGGCAATACCAATTATGCCATATTTATTGACTACCAGAATATCACCTACAAGATTTAATATCGCAAAAAACTGAGAATGAAAAACCACGTTCATTTTTTCAACTGCTCTTAAAACATTGCCTATTGGACTCTGGATAGTGCTGACTACAAAAAAGCTTGTTACAACACAAAGAACCGGATAAGCGGATAAATATTTTTCACCGAATACAATCTGGATTATTTCCTGGCCTAGAATAAAAACTGTAAGGGCCAATGGTAAAGTGAAAAACAAATCCGTCTTAACCAGGAAATTGAACATGATATTCAATTCCTTATTACATTTTGATTTTGCATGACGGGAAAAGAAAACCGGAACGATCATCTCCCAAAGAATTCCGGTAGGTAAAAACTTCCAGAAATAATCCGCTATTTTGCAGCAAAAGCCATATATCCCAGCTTTAAAAGGGTCAAGAAAAATACCTATAACCAGCAAATCAGTAGCCGAACTGAATACTACATGGCCAGCCTCATTGAACGCTGAATAGCCACTATAGCTAAGCAACCGACGGAGTGGGATTTTTGTTTTTTCAACCAGGCCTATCGGTTTGACAAATTTATGCTGATAAAAATATAAAGCTAAAGTGAAACTCAAAATCCAAATAGCTATTTCCACAATAATGAGAGCCAGTAACTTAAACCCCATCGCAAAAATCACGCACAGTGCCAAGAATCTGACCAGTAAAGAAGCAATAGCAACAATAGCAGAATATTTCTGTAAAAAAATACCCTGAAAAACAATCACGAACAGTAAATAACCCAGAAAAAAAATAATACCTATACTGAAATAAGAAAAATATTCCTCCCAGCCCGCAACTCCAAGCATGGAACCAATTTCTTTGGAAAAAAAGATAAGCATTAAAATAAATACCGTAGCGGAGAAAAGTCTGATAAACAAACCTTTAAAAACGATATTTTTTATAAAACCATAATCTTTTTTCTGATAAGCATCTGGAATGAATCGCTGAAAAACGTCATTGATACCCAGTGAAGACAGCGTGGCAACATAGAACATCAAACTAAAAAGCATGCTATATATGCCATATTGCTTGACTGTCAGTCCTCTAGTTATCATAGGCATAGTAACCAGACCCACCAGAGATGCCAGGATAAATCGAATTATCAGCCAGAAGCTTCCAGATTTAATTTTTGCAACTAATTCAGCCATAAACACCATAACTTATAGAAAAATCATGCCAGATGCACTTTACATCATCTAGCATGAAATATCATAGCAGATTAATATTATGGGACAAGCTATTAATTATTGTTCAAGATAGTCTCGGCCATCCAAAGAAGCTTTACAAGATTGTTGCCATTGGTTTAATTGCTGAATATACCGGGCCTTTTCTTCAGGAAAATCGGCTGAGATATCGGTAGCTTCAGCAGGGTCTTTGACTATATCATAAAGTTCATAGGTTTTACCGCCATCTTTACTGTATAGCTTCAACCGATTATCAGTCAAAGCCAACTGCTTTTGCGATTGAAAGCATAAAGGTGCCGTTCTTAACTTGGTTTTGCCATAGATAAAAGGTAATAGTGATTGTCCATCAATAGGGCCGGGATCGTTATTCAATGTATATCCAAGAGCATCCATAACAGTGGGGAAATAATCAACTGTTCCACAAGGCGTGTCGATAATCATTGAAGAACTAATCTTTGCTGGCCAAAGCATTATACCCGGAACGCGTATTCCACCTTCATATAGTGAACGCTTACGGCCTCTGAGATTTTTAGCTGAGCCAGCAGCGTTTTCCAGATCATATTTTTTACCTTCGGGACCATTATCACTACAGAAAAACAGCATGGTATCGTTGGCAACGTCTGAATTTTCCAGTTCAGTCCGTAGCCGCCCCATTTGTTTATCCATCGCGGTGATACAGCCAAAGAAATTACGCCCATGTTCAGGTAAATCCTTATACATTTGATGATATTGGGCCCCTGCGACAACTGGCAAGTGCGGGCTGTGGAACCAAATAACCATAAAGAATGGCTGATTATTTTTGGCAGCCTTTTGCATAAAGGGAATCGCCCTGTCCATAATAATACGGCTGTCATCGCCATCAAGGTTTTCTTTGACCATCTGGTCTGGCCCCTGCCAATAATATGTGCCATAAGGTTTTTCAGGTTCTTCAGGGTTTTTCATCGGGTCATAAGTAGGAACCTTCGATTCAGTAGAAAAGCAGGTATCAAACCCATTTTCCCAGGGCGGACTATAATGCGAAGCATCACCAGGTTTACCTCTATTGGCATCTTTAATCTTGGTAGTTAAAGTTCCCATGTGCCATTTACCAAAATGTCCAGTTGTATATCCCAAGGGTTTCAGCACTTCTGCTAAAGTCATCTCTTCTTTTTTCATATGGCCAGCATTGGCAAAGAAAATACCATAACGATATGGATGGCGGCCAGTTATGCAACTTCCGCGGGTAGGTGAACACACCGGAGCGGCTGAATAAAACCGATCAAAACGCACGCCGGTCTTTGCCATCAGGTCAAGATTGGGAGTTTTGACATATTGATTGCCATTATAGCCGGTATCACCCCAGCCCTGGTCATCAGTCATGCATAAAATAATGTTTGGTCTTTTATTTTGCTTGCTGAAGCCGGCATTACTGCAACCTGGGACGGCAAAAGATACCGCCATCACGCCCATACCTTTTAGAAAGTTTCTTCTATCCATATATACCTCTGAATTAAAAAAGGCATGCCCGTAAAACAGCATGCCTTCCTGATTATTAATTGTTTATTATCAATTATTCTGATAAGCCTTAAAGAATGCCACACATTGGGCTAATTCCGGCATAGAATTATCCCAGTTGTATTCATATTCAGCAGTGAAAACACCTTGAAAACCCTGTTTTTTGATTTCATCTAAAACAGCGGTTGCATTGCCAACACCAGTACCCCATGGCATATCATGGGCACCTTTGTTTCCAAATTCATTTAAGTCTTTGAAATGGAAGCTGATAATTTTGCCTTTAAGCTTTTGAACAGCTTCTACAGGATTAACACCACTACGCATCCAATGACCAACATCACCGCAAGCCCCCATATATTTACTGCGGCCTTCCAAAGCTTTCAACACGGTATCAGGATTCCAGTAAAACGATGGCTGCGGATGATTATGGATAGCAATATTAATTTTATATTGCTGAGCTAATTCGTCCAGCATAGCCAACTGATCGGTTTTAGGTTCTGAAACAATAGTTTCAATACCCATTTCTTTGGCAAATTCAAATACTTCTACACATTTTTCACGTTCTTTGGGAAAGCCAAATACACCAAAATTAACCAGTTTAACATTATGTTGGGCCAGCTTGTCTTTGACCTGCTGTTTGACTTCAGCCGATACATTGTAGGTGAATCGAACATCACTATCTGGAGATAGCTTTTGGCCCGGATAACATTCAATATAGTCTAAACCTAATTTGTCAACATTTTCAATAGCTTCGAATAAGGTGAAACGATTGAAAGTCCAACCCTGCACAGCCATTTTCCAGCCATCGGTTACTTTGGCAGGCGCAGCCTGACTCTTGCATCCACAGCATTTTTCGCCACAACATCCACTAAAAACAAATACCAAACCTATCAAAAAACTATAAACTAAATATTTCATAATATCTCCAAAATAAGCCCCTGGAGAAAACCCCAAGGGCATTAAAATAATTGTTAATCTGTAACTTCAGCAGTTTTCTTGTCATCTTTAAAGAATAGAGCAAAGATTATTGCCACCACTGCCGCCATCGCTGCGGGAATCATCCAGATAGTGCCCCAATCCTGCTTAACTACCCCGTCAACTGTAGTTGTATAATTATCTACGATCATGCCAGAAACATTGGCACCAATAAACATACCTACGCCAAGAGTAATAAAGGCTATCAGCCCCTGGGCACTGCCACGCAGATGATCTGGAGCCTTTTGATCGATATAAATCTGACCGGTAACAAAGAAAAAGTCATAGCAGATACCGTGGAAAATAATACCCAGATACAATAGGATAAGGGCCTGCTGACTATAGCCAAAAGAGAAACACAAATAACGTGCTGTCCAGAAAATCATACCAACCAGCAACATTTTCTTAACGCCCAGGCGTTTGAAGAAGAACGGCATAACGAGCATAAAGAATACCTCAGACATCTGGCCAAATGTCATTTTAGCCGGGGCATTCAACATACCAGCATCACCTAAAAACTGATTAGTAAAATTATAATAGAAAGCCAAAGGAATACAAATAAGCATTGAACAAATGGCAAAAACAGTAAAGGATTTATCCTTGAACAGATTCAAAGCATCCAATCCTAAAATATCTCTGGCGGTAATCTTCTGGCCAGCTGATTGTGGCGGAGTATTCGGCAACATAAAGCTGAACAATCCCAGAATAATTGCTCCAATACCAGCCATCTTAAATGGTATGGCAGTTTGGGCCACTTCAACCAGATCGCTACCGGCCTCTACCTTGCCAAATACCATTTTCAGGCTACCATCGCCACTTAAATACATATAACCCACCAGAAAACCCACAGCAATCCAGCCCAATGTACCAAACAGGCGAATCGGGGGGAATTCCTTTTCCGGATCCTGCATTTGTTTTAAAGCTATGGTATTGGTCAAAGCCAGCGTTGGCATATAAGTAAGCATATAAGCCAACAAAGCCCCATAGAAAGCACCCCAAGTGGTAGCTTTTGGAATAACAAAAATCAACAGGGCCCCGCCCAGTAAATGCAAAAAGGCTAATAGTTTTTGAGCCGAGAAGAATCTATCGGCGAACATCCCCACGAAAAATGGAGAAATCATCGAAGCAATAGCGGCAGTACCATAAGCGGCCCCTACCTGCTTGCCACTAAAGCCCATGCCAGACATCAGATAGGTTACTAAAATTACCGTCCAGGCACCCCAGACAAAAAACTCTACAAACATCATAGTAGACAATTGTGCTCTAACTGCTGTTTTCATAATAACTCCTATAATTATAAAACTTTAAATTCCTGTCGCTACCAACAGGGTAAGATTACAGTAAATCTTTAATATCCCAGCCTTTACGATAGGTTTTGGAAATCAGTTTGTTAGCTTCTGCGCTATTGGTAACTTTAAGATTTTTACTATCCCAAAGGATTTTCTGTTTGGCAAGCATAGCGACATTGCCCAGCAATACCGTTTCGGTAAGGGCACCGGAAACATCAAAATTAGAACCAGCTTTTGCCCCACCCTTACAGGCAGCTATCCATTCTTCATAATGACCAGGTGAGTTTGGAGTGCTCTTGGGCACTTTCTTAATCTCATCCATTTTAGCTTCAGGATAAACCCAGGCTCCACCACCATAAGTACCAGCTACGATAACGGCATCTTCACCGATAATCATCGATCCACACCCATCACCGAGTTTGGCATCTTTTGGTACCATTTTTGGTCTTTCAGGCAATCTTCCGCCATCATACCAGGTAAACGGGACTTTATTACCGTCAACCATAAATTCATATTTAATTGTAGATTCCAGTGGCGGGCTGACTGCTGAGAATTTGCCAGTATCAGCTTCAACGCTAATCGGTGCTTTCAAACCCAGAGCGGTAAATGGAATATCCATAATATGGCAACCCATATCACCTAGAGAACCAGTGCCGAAATCCCACCAGCCACGCCAGATAAATGGCAAATAAGCCGCATTATACTCACGCCAGGCAGCGGTACCAAGCCACATATCCCATTCTAAAGTTGATGGAACAGGCTGAGCTTCAGCAGGGAATTTATCCATACCCTGTGGCCACCAATTATTTGGCCTGTCAGTCCAACAACGAACTTCTTTGATTTTACCGATAACACCAGATTTGACCCATTCGGAAACTCTTCTGATACCAGAGCCGCTATGACCTTGATTACCCATCTGGGTAGCGACTTTATATTTTCTTGCCTGTTCAGTTAATATACGAGCTTCTTGAATTGTATGAGTCAAAGGTTTTTCGCAATAGACATGCTTGCCCATTTTTATCGCTGACAGTGCCGCATAGGCATGCATGTGGTCAGGTGTCGATACAATAACCGCGTCAATATCTTTCTGTTTATCCAGCATAACGCGGAAATCTCTAAACTTTGCTGCATTCGGGTATCTACCCCACATGTCTTTTGCACGATTAAGATCTACATCGCATAATGCAACAATATTATTACCCTTACCAGCGCCAACAATATTTGAACCTGCCCTGCCGCCAGCACCAATAGCTGCGATATTAAGTTTATCACTCGGTGCAGTAATGCCAGGGCCACCCAAAACATGTTTGGGTACATACATAAAAGCCGTTGCCGCCAAAGAGCCAGCAAGGAAATCTCGTCTAGTTAAGTTTTTATTTGCCATTATAATTTTCCTAAATAAAAGTTATTTAATTCTGCTCGGGTCAATGCGCATACCCTTGACAGGTTTGCCACTTAAATCTCTAATTTCCATACTCAAAGCCCAATCGCCTGCGCCTTGAGTTATTTTAGCCAATATAGTATTCCAGCCTTTATTAAGCTTAATATCAAATTTATCAACACCATGTGTATGAGCTCTCGATGCATTTATGCCAAATACATTCTGTTTATTTATCCACACTTTTGCACCATCGTCACTACCAAAATTAACTTTAGCCGTTTGCTCGCTGTCAACATAAATTGAAGTAGCCAAATACATAACACAACTTTCCCCGTTGTATTCCTTAAGTAAATTAATTGCTTTTTGACCTCTGTTTGCTGCTGATAGATTTTTCCAGGCAACAGCTTCATTTTTTTCCGGAGCAAATGCAATATCAAATAATGCCGCATAATCCTTACCAGCCATCTGATATGGCCCCGAGACTTTCCAATCGGTAATAAAAGCTTCATTTGCTGCAATTTTTTTCAGGATTTCTTTGCCTTCATTTTTGATATTATCAGCTATATTGGAATTACCAATAATACTTTGAATTACTTCTCGAACTTGGGATGGGTTATAACCAGCGACTTTTTGACCGATAGAAACCGTAACCGCTGCGGCATCATTAGCCAGATCAGCACTTTGAATATATTCATAAGCAAGCGTAAAGGTTTCCCATGCCGGACATTGACCTATCGCTGCGATCACCTGACGTTTGTCAGTTGCTGTCTCGGCAATAGCCATCCCATCTCGACAATACTTGGCCGAAACTTCACCTGGACGATTGGAATTCTGCCCAATTAGTTTCACAAAACCACGAAAGGCCAATACTTTATCTTTCCGCACTTGAGAATTTTTTGCAATTTCATATAAAGACATAATTGGTTCATCCGACTGCCATTGCGACAATGCTTTAATAACTGCGGTCTTGAGAACCGGATTATCTGATTTTAATATTTCAGCAAGTTCTTCAAGACAATTTGCCGCCGAAAGTTTGCCAGCAAGTTCGATTATCGAAACTTTTTTCGCAACATCTTCAACAGCAAGGCTTTTCTTAACAATCGCCATATCAACATCGCCACATCTATATGCGGCCTCGGCTACGTTAATAGCTAATGAACGATCACGATCATTTTCTAATATTAAAATCAACTGTACTAATGCAGTAAAATCTTTTGCCTTGACAAAGCCCGGCAAAGCTTTCAATGCTTCCTGACGCACTTTCGAACTGGCTTCAGTTGCAGCAATCTTTATCAAAGGCAACATAACCAGATCACCTGACAATCCGCGTGAGCTAATCGCTGTGATTAATTCTATTTTAACCGCCGCCTCAGCATTATCCAGCATTGCCAACATAGCGGCATCAACTTTTTTGCCACGTAATCTTTTCAAGCTCTCTCGAGCGGCAGCCTGTTCTTCGCGAGAACCATTTATAGTTTTATCAAGCAAAAGCTTGATTTCTTCGACACCACCTACATTTGGCAAAACCGCTATCGCTGTTAGCCGAACCCGCTGGTCAGGATCAGCAATAGCCGCAATGATCGCAGGTAACACTGTAGGATCCTTGGTTTCAGCTAAAGCCGATAAAAGCTGAGCTCGAACTGCACTTTGCAATTCTGGCATCAAAGCCACATAAGATTTCAGTTGTTTAACAGAAGAAGACTTACGCACCTGGCCCAACACAGCAATTGCCATTGCTTGATCGCCTGACTTCAACACTTCTACAACCAGTTTACCAGCTTTCTCACCCGAACAGCTAAGCAAACCATTTAGACCAGCTGCCCGTAAATAATCCGAACCTGCGGTCTCATAAATTAAGCGATATGCTTTACTAGCGGCATCGGTATCATTAGCCGCAAAACTTTCCGCGCAACGCAACAAGGCATCATAAGCTGCGGCTTTAATTTTTGGATCAGAATTATCTACGATAAATTGATTTAAAACTTTAGCTGCCTGATGATCAGCTATATGCCCTAAAGCATTTATTCCAGCCAACACCGTCTCTTCTTTGCCTTGTCCAATAGCTTTAGTCAAAGCTTCGACCGCATAAGAATCCTTGCGTTGGCCAATTACATTTATAATGCCAATCTGAACTTCAGCTTTTACTTTAGGCAATGCATTTCTTAAAGCTTCATCAACCGCTAAACCCTCGATTGTTCCCAAGGCATACAAAGCCATCCCAGCGGTTTTATCATCTGCTAACAGAGAAACAAGGGGGTTAACCGAAGATTCCTTACCAACAACACTTAACAGACGGCAAGCCATTTGTTTGGAAGCCAGGGTTGCATCTGAAACCACAAAATCGTTCAATCCTTTAACCATAACAACAAGCTTAGCCGGATCAGTTTCTGTCATAACGTCACGTTCAAGCTTTCGTAGCTGTTTGTCATCATCGCCATACTTATAGCTTTTAACATTATCAAGAATTACATTAAATCTCTTAATCTCTGCTTGTCCCAGGCTGATAGGTTCTGTAGAAGCTTCCAGATCGCCAAAAGCAAACTGTATACCCGCTAAGTAGTGTCCTAAAATCGCGGGATTCCAAAGATGTTGTTTATTATGGCCAATACCGCAATAAAAAACCCTACCCTTGTGATAATCACGTAACCAGCTGATAGGCACATCAACATCACTTTCGCGAACACCGTTGGCTGTAGCTGTTGCTTTATCGCCAAAATCAAGCCCCATCAGCACACGATTGTTCTCGCGTAAATTCATTGGTTTAGTGCGATAAATTTCTTCAGTTATCTTAAAATCTTTACCAGCAAAACTCTTCATCAATGGATGGCTTCCATCTTCAATTTGCACTGCCCATGTGCCATTTGATACCCATGGATGCCCATCAAATGTCCCACCCATCATTTCGGCTGCTTCTGGCCATTTATAAAAATTATCGGTAGCTGCGTGAATACCAACAATACCTTTACCACCTTTAACAAAACTCATCAAGGCCTGACGCTGTGAAGGAGTAAATGTAAGCATTGTTGTATTATTGAAACATACCGCATCATAGCCATTGAGATATTCAGGCGCAAAAACATTCATGTCTTCTGATACCGCGGTGGTATAAGCACCGGTTTTCTTTCCCATTATTTCGATAGCAGCGGTCACATATGGTATAGACCCATGCCGATAGCCATTACATTTACTAAAAATAAGCAGTTTGCGCGCTGTAGCAGGCTTAGCTGGAGCTTTAGCCGGGGCAGCTTTTTGTATTTTTGCCAGTTCATCTGCTGACACCGCTGCATTTGCAATAGAATTAGTAGTAAAGATAAAAGCCAATATTAAAATTATTTTTGTTATTTTATTCATTTTTTACACCTGTTTTAATAAACATGATTATTTAACTGAATTTAGGTTTAGATACTCCATGGAGCACGCATAGTATAGCCAAGCATAGATGACGCAGTAGAATCATTTATGATTTTCTGAGTTTCTGGGTTAAACTTGATTTTACGGCCTAGCTTCATTGCGATCAAACCCAGGTGCCCAGGTGTTGTTGATCGATGAGCTATATCACATGGGGCAATTGTCTGCTGACGTGTTCTGACACAATCAATAAAATTACGAGGGTGATCAGTTGATTTATACAGCTTGATTTCATCAGGTCCAACTGTCTGTTTAAGAATTTCAGGATCACTGGCGCGGAGCACCCCACCTCGATCAACAAATATCCAGCCCCTGTCACCTATCCATTTGGTTCCCATTGGAATATGTGTAGTATCAGCGATTATCATATTCATACCATTGGCATATTTTGCAACAATACGGTATTCAGTGGCCGTATTCCAAATTTCACCGCTGGCGGGAAAACTGCCAACACCTTCTACCTCAACCGGGCCGGTATGTTCAAAACCCAATCCCCAATGGGCGATATCGCCATGATGGCCGATCCAATCCAGCATTTGCCCCCCGCCATAATCATAATTCCAACGCCAATTGTTATGTACACGGGCTGGACAGTAAGGACTATCTAATGCCGGGCCAAGCCATCGATCATAATCCAACTGAGCTGGTGGCTTTTGTATAATAAATTCCTCTGGTGCAGTTCGATTCTTGTCAGGGCCCGAAGGTAAACCGACTTCTGTCGTATGAACCTTACCAATTCGATTATTGCGTACAAGCTCAGCACCAATCCTGAAATTTGATTGACTTCGTTGCCAACTGCCCGTCTGCCAGATACGATCATAACGCTTAATTGCATCACAAATCGCTATACCTTCATTAAAAGTATGTGATATGGGCTTTTCGCTGTACAAATCTTTTCCAGCTTTGGCCGCATCAATTGCCGCAACAGCATGCCAATGGTCTGGCAATGCAAACATCACCGCATCAATATCTTTTCTTGCGATCATATCACGGTAATCATGATAGCCGTCGCATTCTTTGCCATATTTGCGTTTTACTAAATTCTTTCCTGATTCCAGATGATTTTTATCTACATCACAAACAGCTACAACTTGAACATCATTAAATCCCAGAAAATTATTGGTATTGGCTGATCCCATTCCTCCCATACCGGCGCAACCCATGATTATTTTATTACTGGGTGCAACATCACCGTTCATACCTAAAGCACCAGCTGGAATAATTGCCGGAAACACGCAAGCTCCAAAGCCAATCGAAGCAGCGCTCTTTAAGAATTTTCTACGATTTAAATTATTATTTTCCATAAGTAAACTTTCAATTAGATTTTCCATGGGCTACGCATTGATGTGCCCAGCATACGCCTAGCGGTAAAATCACCAATAATCTTTTGAGCGACAGGGTCGAACTTAATCTTTCTTCCACCAAGCTTAATTGAGATAAGACCAAGATGCCCAACCGTTGCCGATCGATGCGCAGTCTGACAGGGTGTAATTGTCGCTTGCCGGGTTTTGATGCAATCAATAAAGTTACGCCAGTGATTTTTGCTGTCGTACAATTTAATTTCACCAGCACCAACAGTTTCTTTGAGTATTTCTGAATTGCTGGAACGGATTACATTACCGCGATCTACGTAAATCCAGCCCTGATCACCTATCCATTTGGTTCCCATAGGAGTTTGTGTCGAATCGGCAATATGTAAAACTACACCATTTGCATATTTGGCTGTTACATTATATTTTGAGGCGGCATTCCAAACTTTAGTTGTTTCTGAAAAATCACCAGTTCCATAAACTTCAACCGGCCCGCTTTCATCCATACCCATACCCCAATGAGCGATATCAACATGATGCCCTACCCAGTCCATAAGTTGGCCCCCGCCATAATCATAATTCCAACGCCAGACTCGATGAACTCTCGCTGGACTATATGGCATATAAGGTGCCGGCCCTAACCAGCGATCATAATCTAATGTTGCAGGTGCTTCCATAACTGTTGTATCAGAAGAACCGCCAAATAAGCCATAGCCACTTGGCAAGCCAACTTCAACATTCTGAAGTTTTCCGATACGGCCATTCCGAACAAGCTCAGCACCGATACGAAAATTCGATTCACTACGCTGCCAACTGCCTGTCTGCCAGATACGACCATAACGTTCGACTGCCTTGCACATCGCCAGACCTTCTTCAAAGGTATGCGAAAGTGGTTTTTCACCGTAAATATCCAGACCCGCCTTGGCCGCATCTATCGCAGCAATCGCATGCCAGTGGTCCGGCACAGCCAGCATCACCGCATCAATATCTTTGCGGGCAAACATCTCTCGATATTCGTGATAACTCTGGCAGGCCTGGCCATATCTGCCTTTTACCTGATTTAAACCACCAGCCAAAGCATTTTTGTCTATGTCAGCAACACCAACAACCTGAACATCATCCATATTCAGGAATTGTCCCATATTGCCTGGCCCCATCATACCCATTCCAACACAGCCAATGCCGATTTTATTACTGGGAGCAACCGCACCGTCACGCCCTAATACAGTAGAGGGAATTATGCCAGGAAACAAACAAGCCCCCATCCCCAAAGCACTTGATTTCAAAAAACTTCTGCGATTTGGATTGTTTTTAGTCATGGTATTACTGCTCTCAAATAAATTATAAAATCTTACCTATATAATTATAATGATGGATACATCAAAAGTAGAAAATGCAAAAAAACCTGCTGGGCGGCTTTTCTCTACCCACAGAGCACAGAAAATGTTATAGACATGATCAATTCAAACTGACCGAAAATCATCTATAAATATATTTTCAGTAAAGACTTCAGTATTATTTGAAATTATCATTTACCGCAGGTAAATACCGCAACATTTCACTTTTCACTTTTAGTTTTTCACTCTCAAACAGACTATCAGTCAGTTTGAGTAATTAATGCATTATTTTTTGTCGTCAAATGCTTCATCAAAAACAACATTTGATGGCTGAAAGTCTACCGAACGAACAAATTCGCAGGCTTCTGTCGCACCATGCACTCTTTCCATACCGCAATCTTCCCATTCGACTGAAAGTGGACCATCATAACCAGCATGATTTAATGCACGAATAATTTCTTCAAAATCAACGCCACCTCGGCCCAGACTGCGGAAATCCCACCCACGGTCTTTTTCGCCAAAATTCAGATGGGATGCCAGAATCCCCCTAAAACCATTGGTTTGCAACGCAGCATCTTTCATATGAACATGATAAATACGATCATCAAATTCTTCAATAAATAATGCCGGATCAACCATCTGCCAATATAAATGACTAGGATCAAAATTAAAGCCAAATGCCGGGCGATGTTTAATTGCTTCCAAAGCGCGTTTTGTAGTAACAATATCAAATGCTATTTCTGTTGGATGAACTTCTAATGCGAACTTCACACCACAATCATCAAACACATCCAAAATAGGATTCCACATCTTCGCAAAATACTGGAAGCCTTCTTCAATCATATCGCTTGATACTGGCGGAAAGCTGTAAAGCATATGCCAGATAGATGACCCGGTAAAACCATTGGCAACTTTAAGACCTAAATTCTTAGCTGCTTTTGCGGTATTGACCATTGATTCAACGGCCCACTTGCGTTTACCTTCGGCGTTTCCGGCAAGTTCTGCCGGGGCAAAACAATCACTGCGGCTGTCATTGTTCAAATCACAAACCAACTGGCCTGCCAGATGATTACTGATAGCAAAACATTGCAAATTATTTTTTTCCAGGATTCCAAGCTGTTTCTTGCAATAATCCAAATCAGTAGCAGCCTTGAAAACATCCATGTGGTCACCCCAACATGCCAGTTCAAGTCCATCATAGCCCATATCCGATGCCAACTTAGCTAAATCTTCCAAAGGCATATCTGCCCATTGCCCGGTAAATAATGTCACTGGTCTTGCCATTTTTATTCTCCTGGAAAAACTTTTTTATTTTATTTGAAAATAGAACGCCAGCATGATACTCGCGTTCTATTTTTTATAACTAATTATTCAACTTTTAGCTGACCTGAAGCATCAGCTTTTTTGATTCCACGAACACCATTGATAGTTTTCAGTTCTAAAGCCACAGGCTTATTGGTCTTCCAATTGCCGCGGGTAAAGTCTGGAACCTTAACCGAATTTGAACGGTTTGCAATCGACTCAATTGACAATGGAGTAATACATGACCATAAAGCAGCATCATAACAATCCATATCAACAGGCAATCCATTGCGCAATGAATTAATCATCGACCAATCCATCAGGAAGTCCATCCCACCATGACCGCCAACTTTTTTGGCCATCTCACCAATCTTTGTTACGATTTCAGGTGAATATGTATCATACAGTTCTTGTAGCTTCTCATCAGAAACCGCACTATGGCCCAATGCGATATGAGTCTTAGGCCATTTCTGTGCAAAAGCTTTAGTACCTGACACCAAATGGATACGAGAATATGGCCTTGGCGAACTTACATCATGCTGAATCATGATAGTTCTACCTTTATTGGTCTTAACTAATGTAGTATTCATATTGCCTCGATATGGCTTACCGATATAAGGCTTGTAAAAATCATCCGTTTCAGCACGTTTGGTAGCTTCAGCATTCATAGTGAAGTCAGCACTGGCCATAGATGTCAGATATTCCATCTTATCGCCACGATTAATATCCATGCACTGACAAACCGGGCCGAGACCATGGGTCGGGTAAAGGTTACCGTTGCGTTTGGCATTGTGGTTCAAACGCCACATATCAGCATAACCATTTTTATTGAAATTCAAACCCACCAGATTATGAATATAAGCCCCTTCTCCATGAATTACTTCACCAAACATGCCCTGACGCACCATATTTAATGTTAGCATTTCAAAGAAATCATAACAGCAGTTTTCCAGAATAACACAATGTTTTTTGGTTTTTTCAGAAGTTTCTACCAACTGCCAGCATTCTTCCATAGTTGTTGCCACAGGAACTTCGCTAGCGGCATGCTTGCCTTGTTCCATTGCATAAACCGCCATTGGTGTATGCATATGCCATGGTGTTGCGATATAAATTAAGTCCAGGTCATCACGCTGACACATTTCTTTCCATGCATCTTCGCTACCAGTATAAACCGCTGGTTTTGGAAAACCACTATTAGCCAGCATTTTTTCAACTTTATCAGTGCATTGTTTGCGTTTGTCACAAATAGCGGCAATTTCAACACCTTCGATATGTGTCATACGGGAAACCGCTCCAGGGCCTCTCATACCCAGACCAATAAAACCTATTCTAACAGTTGGAATTTTAGGCGCACAATATCCTGACATATTAAAGCCCGGCTTGCTTCGCGAAGCCTTAGCCATACTACAGCCACCCAAAACTGTTGCTGTCCCCAATGCAAAAGTCATGCTTTTCAGAAAATCTCTACGATTACTCATTCTTCATACCTCTAGATAAGTAGTAATAATTTTGGAAACCTCTAATTTTGGCTAAGCCATTTAACATTACAGGTTGCCTTTTCTTGCAGGGAGACTTTTATTATATTGTACAAATGCAAAATGTCAAACATTAGAAACAACGATAACGGCATTAATCATCTTATTTCTTAAAGGATGTCCACTTTTGTTTGCTTTTATTGCTCGCTAGTACCGTTTCAATAAAGAGCATACCACGCAGACCATCATCCACATTTGGGAAATCCAGCATTAGCTTTGTTGGCTTCTTGCCAGCATCAACCGCTCGGATAGTATCCGTAAAATTACAGTATGTATTAGCAAAGGCCTCAAAAAATGCCTCAGGATGACCACTTGGAAGCCGAGTAGCACGAGCTGCTGCTGGTGATTTGGCTCCAACATAAGCATTACCACGTTTCCAAACCTGTTCAGGACCGTCCATAACCTTGACTTTCAGGTAATTAGGATCTTCCTGACGCCATTCTAATCCTTTTTTCTCTCCATAAACCCAGATTGCCAGGTTATTTTCTTCACCTACGGATATTTGGCTGGCATGAAGCAGGCCTTTGGCACCATTATCAAACTTCAAAATACAATTGCCATCATCATCTAACGCTCTTCCGGGTACAAAAGTAGTTAATTCGGCACAAATTTCAGTTATTTTCAAACCAGTAACGTATTCAGCCAGATTTTCGCAATGAGTACCAATATCACCCATACAGCCGGCCCCGCCGCTTTGTTTAGGATCAGTGCGCCAGGCAGCCTGCTGTTGTCCAGTTTTCTCCAATGGCGTAGCAAGCCAACCCTGAGGATATTGCACTACAACTTTGCGAATTTTACCAAATTCACCCTTGGCTATCATATCACGAGCCAGTTTGATCATCGGATAACCAGTATAATTGTGCATCAAACCAAAAACTTTACCCGATTTTGCGACAATTTTCTTCAATTCTTTAGCTTCTTTGACATTCAATGTCATAGGTTTTTCACACATTACATGGAAACCAGCCTGAAGAATATCACGAGCGATAGGGAAATGCCAGTTATTGGGAGTACAAACAGAGATAAAATCAACGCGGTCTTGCTCGGGTAATGCTAATTCACCTTTAAGCATCGATTTATAATCATTATAGGTTCTTTCCGGAGCAATACACAGCTCACGGCCCATTTGCTGAGATTTTTCAGGATTTATATCAAATGCGCCGGCGACAATTTCAATGCCGCCATCCATTCTTGCTGCTTTTCGATGCACATCGCCAATAAACGCACCAGGACCACCACCTACCATTGCCATCTTAAGCTTTCGAAATTTTGCCATCACTTTACCTTTCGCAAATTCTAAGGAACATGTATTTATATTTCCACATAAATGGTTTCAGGCTAACATTTTATTTCATTTTAAAAGTTTTTTAGAGAATAATCTTCAAACAAAGAGAATTTTCCCTGTTAAAGATACACTCTAGCCAAATTATTGACACTTGTTACCATTATTTCAATAAAAATAATCTAGAATTACTTATTAATCTACTAAAATTAGCCAGTGGTATATTTTATACTTCCCTTATACAAGGGTATATTGCTATAATAAATATAAATTCTAGTGGAGGTGAGTATGAAAAAGAATATAAAACCTGAACCTGCAATATTTTACAATGGTACAATAACCTATCGAGCCGATACCTGCGAAGCCCTTAAAGCAGCTGCCAGCAGAGGTGAACTTGACTTAACTGGGTTTGCCCGCGGTTGCTATCCCGGCCAAAAACTACCTCCGGCAATGATGCCCGAACTTTGCGTTTCGAATGTCTGGGATGCCAAAACTGATCAAAAATGGGGACTTGACGAACATCGTAATGAAGGCATAGAGCTGGGCTACCTTTCCCGGGGAAAATTGGATTTCACAGTCGATGGCGAACTTTATCAGCTCCAAAGTGGGGATTTAACTGTCACTCGGCCCTGGCAGCCCCATCAGGTAGGTTCACCTTTAATTGGCGCTTCTCGAATGCATTGGCTCATTATCGATCTGGATGTCCGCAGACCCAATGAGCAATGGCATTGGCCTGATTGGCTTACCCTAGCCCCCCATGACCTCACACGTCTTACCGAATTACTTAGCCATAACGAACAACCCGTCTGGAAAGGTAATCAAAATATCGAAAATTGCTTTGAAAGTTTTGCCGCCTGCTATGAAACTGATAACCCCGAATCAGTCCAGTCCAGAATGCAGTTATACATCAACCAACTGTTTCTGGAATTGTATGAAATCCTGCAACAGAAAAATATCAAACTCGATAGTCACCTGACTTCTACCCGCCGATCTGTCGAAATGTTCCTTAATGCCCTGCCCAAACACATCGATTATCCCTGGACCTTAGCTTCGATGGCTAAACACTGCAATTTAGGCCGAAGCCGTTTTGCCCACTATTGTAAATTAATCACAAATATGACACCTTCGGACTTTTTAGCTCATTGTCGGGTTGAAAAAGCCAAAAAAATGTTACAAAACCAACTTAATTTAAGCATAACTGACATAGCTTTCACTTGTGGATTTGAATCTAGCCAATATTTCGCTACAGTTTTTAAAAGGTTTGCGGGCGTAACACCTAGTCAATATCGCAATGGTTAGCCCACTTCCCAGCTATGGTTTAACAGGCAACGCATCAAATACCAAAACTTCAAAGGGTTTTAATTCTAAAATATAATCCTTACCTGCTGTTAAAACCACCTCATCAGCTTTCTGGTCTGGATAAGCGTTTTTAATCAGATATTTCCTTGGAGCCTCAATTGGCAATTCAAACACCTTTTCTATATCAATAGCGATTGGTTGAGGCTTATCATCTGGGTTACGCAAGGTTATCGTTCCCTTTCTAGGTGACCATGAAGCATAGCCATAGGGCTGAAGTTTTGACGGATCCCCACCAATCCAATGGCTATCTACCAAAACATCCGCATTTGCATGTGCCCATTTTGCCGCCTGGCCTACTTGACTCCACCCTTCAGCTGTCATCATCGATGGTGTCAGGTACAGTTCCTGCAAGGTCGGCCCTGCACCAAAATATGATCTGGCTTCTTCTTTCAAATCCGCCCCAGCTTCAGAAACTCGAGCGGCCTGAAAATGTCGTCCGTGCACAATCCCATGATGCATCAAAGAATTCAAAGGGTATAGCGGGGCTTTCACAACGGTTGCCTGATAGCATGACTGATCCCTGAAAGTAATCCATTGCTGACGATTATCACCTTTGCCAGACCAGGCCACATCGCCTGTTCCATCCCGCCAGGTGCAATCTACATGATTCAGCCAGAATGGCGATGGCCAGGTGCCCACTGTTACATTTACATAAACATCTTCTTTGAGCTTTCGTAAATTATGGGCAACATTGAGCAAAGCCATAAAGTGCGGACTAACGCCAGAACCAGCCCGGTCCCACTTGAAATAATTAACACCATTATCTTTCACTAAACTTGAACATTTATCATTAAACCATTTGAAATACCCCGGTTCAGAAAGATCCAGCTTATCGCCTTTAATCAAACCCATATTTTTGGCAAATTGCGTCCGCTCATTGGCACCCCCGTAGCCACCCAGTGGTGATATCCATATACCAAGTTTGGAATTTCTTTTTTCCAGTTCTTTTTGCAATGGTTCAAATCCACCCGGAAACTTCTTAAGATTTATCGACCAAAGCCCAACACCAAAATCATCCCAGCCATCATCGGCAAGATAAGAATCAATTTCAAGGCCAAAGGGTTTGGCAAGATTTTTCTGAAATTCATCGGCTACTTCAATTATATCTTTGGCATTAACATTAAAACCAAGATCATACCAACAATTATAATGTAAAAATGGTTTAGATAACCGGGCACGTTCAGCTTCGATATAAGCCAGAAATGATCGACGTAATTGTCCTTTAGCATAAACGCCAAGAACTGTATTAAAACAAATTGGAACTTTTGATGTCAATGTCAAATTACAACCAAAGCCGCATCGAATATCCCCGAACGCATCCGCTGTATTCGATGCAACCGGCATTTCAACCCCTGCAAAAATGTCACTGGAGGCTACCGGACTACCTGGTACAATTCCTATCTGCTCAGCGTAACCGATACGGCAATGCTGTAGTTCAAGGCCATTAACAGCAATATCATCGGTGGCACTCACAAAAGCAAACTCCTGACGAATATAGTGAGCATCGTCCCAAAGTAATGCTTTCCAGCTAACTTTGATTCCGGAAGTTTTATCTTTTAGATTCACAAGTATCGCTTTTCCTTTAACTTTTATTCCTGCTTGCTCTCTGGCTATTGCAATAATTTCAGGCTTGCCAATAACATTAAATGTCTCGGAATGCAAATTATAATCAGGCTTAGGATTAAGAGAAAATGAAGTAATCTTCTCGCCATCTTTAGTTATAATATTAAGTGTTTTATTGTCACGCATACTGCATGAAACAAAATGACCATCATCCCAGAGTAAAGCCATACCGGGCCCCCATGACATACCGGCATCGGTTCCCTTTGATATTTTACAGGAAACCAAACTCCAGCCCTCAGGCAAGTCGAGTTCAATATTATTGGCACAGTTAGCTCCGGATTTAATTTCCAGTTTACCAGCCATAGCAGAAATTGCACTATTTGGTTTTTTCGACAGATTAATCTGCCACCTATCTTTGTCCAATGCAGTATTAAACTCTTCATGAATCAAAACAGCACCTTCACCATACACCTTAAAATCGCTCAGGCTACAAACACCATCAGCCCCGGCAGATCCATAGTCGCTATTGCCGCCTTTGGTATCCATTTTCCCCAGACGAACTTTAGCTGCAACGCTACTGCGATCCTGAATCGTAAAAGTATGAAAATTTTGCCAGCTCTTGCCATCAGCGGAAATCATCACTTTAACGGCATTGTTTTCAAGACGCATTCCAAGATAAAGCTCACCTTCAATAGGCTTTGACACAGGTTTGCCTGTAGCAATTCTGAAAACACTGCACTGCTCCTGTGAAATATCATTAATAGAAACGGGCCTGAGATGTTTATCGGCAATGCTCCATGCAGCTGAAATAACTCGATTTTCCAGTGTCAACACATCGGCTTTCAGATAAGCCTGAGCTGCACCGGGCACAAGTGACGGAGCTTTCAGTAATTTACTCTGGTTGGCATTAACAGCACTAATACCAAAAGAAATAGTAGCTAATGCCAGTATAAATAATCTTTTTCGTACAAGTTTCATATAATATTTCCTTCATCTATCAAATCGCATGAGAATCCCAGGCTTTAATCCGCCCGGATAATGGTTTGCCAAAGCTAGCTATTTATGTCTTGTCTGCATGATACATTCCCTGCTATCAGATAAAATCATAGGCATTAAACCAAATTATTTCAAAGAAAATTCATTTTCCGCTTAATATAAACCAATATAACCAGTTGAATTGTCCAGTTTGCCATGCTATAGTATGAAAGTGTTTTACTATATTATTAATCTGCAAATTCAAGATGGGTTTAGTAATGAAATACTTTTGCTTAATGATAGCCATGATTACTTTTATGTTCGCAGGAGGATGTATGACCAAGCAGGACCAGCCCAATCAAAAACCGGCCTTCAATATTTACCCCATTGGCAAGGTCATACGCCAAGGTGAAAAAACCATGATCGTTCTAGACAAGCAGTATGCCAAAGGCCTTTTAGGGCTGGACAAGCAAAAGCATCTAATTGTTGTTTACTGGTTCGATAAGAATGATACCCCTGAAAAACGTGCAATCCTGCAGGTTCATCCTCGCGGCAATAAAGATAATCCGCTAACCGGAGTTTTTGGCACCCATTCGCCGGTTCGGCCCAACCTTATAGCAATCTCTGAATGTAAAATCCTTTCAATCAAAGATAATATAATAGAAATCGATAAAATAGATGCTTTCGATAACACCCCGGTAATCGACATCAAAGGCGATTTCTTTCGCTATTATAAACCCGAGAAATAAAACCTCATCACTCTGGCAACTTAATAACAACCAGTGCGGTATCATCTACCCGACGGGTCAGGCCGGTAAATTTGCGCATCAGCCATAGAATATTTTTAACTGCCTGATTAGCGGTCATATCACTGGAACTTTTGATGGCTTCAATAATCCGCTCCCGCCCAAAGCGTTCACG
The DNA here is from genome assembly GCA_016342495.1 of Phycisphaerae bacterium. Lineage (GTDB taxonomy): Bacteria > Planctomycetota > Phycisphaerae > Sedimentisphaerales > SM23-30 > JAEIOG01. The sequence goes on along the minus strand of JAEIOG010000011.1, from coordinate 34,538 downwards.
GTTGAAGTTACACGCATCAGCTAAGCCATCAGTGTACATGACAATCATATCACCCTTTTCCAGCTGAATTGTGCCGATATCATATTTATTATCCGGGTCGATACCCAGAACCATACCGCCATCATTTAAATCAATAGTGTGGTCGCCGCGCAACAATATTGGTGGTTCATGGCCACAATTGCAATAGGTCATGTGGCAATACTTTTTATCTTTGGAACAGCCAGAACCCAACATACCACAAAACAGCGTGGCAAACTCGGCCCCTTCGGTATCCCGATAAAACATCTTATTGACTTTATGGATAAAATCTTCAAAAGTATCAGCGGCATCGGCATAAGCGCGGATCGTCGCTCGCAGCGAAGCCATAGTCAGGGCCGCTGGCAAACCTTTGCCCATAATATCGCCAATGACAAACATCACCCGGTCATTTTCCAAGGCAATATAATCATATATGTCGCCACCCAACTCGTGACAAGGCACATAACGACCGGCAATGTCAACATCGGGGATTGTCGGACAATTCAAAGGCAATAAATGACGCTGAACTTCAGCGGCAGTTTTCATCTGCTCGGTAAGCCTTTCGGCTTCCAGAGCATCTCGATACAAACGGGCATTGACAATCGCCGCCGCCGACTGGGAAGCAATCGTGCGAGCCAGATTGATATTATCCTCGGAAAAAGCCCGGTGATTGGCACTATACAACCGCAGGATACCAATACCTTTATCGCGGTACATCAGGCCAATACTCAAACTGGAAACAATACCTTCATTCAGAATAGCTTTATGATGCTTCTTAAAATTCGGGTCAGTGCGCATATCATCGACTATCACCGCCTGGCCATGTAATGCCTTGCGATTAAGGGTACTTTCAGTGGCGGTAACTTCGCCTTTGTTCTTATATTCATCGCTGAGACCATAAGTAGCCTTTAACACCAGTTGACCGGTTTCTTCATCCAGCAAACGCAGGCCGGCAGCCTTTAAGTTCATGGAATCAGTAACGGTGCGTACGACCATTTCCAGTACCTGAGGTAAATCCATCGGGCTGGTCAGCAGTCGGGTAGTTTCATGGATACTGCTTAAGCCGCCATGGAGGTTCTTAACCTTGCGACCCAGGCGACCTATGGTATCAATATTTTTTCTATTTCTGTGTGGCATATCTCTCTCTGGGCTTCATGCCCTCAATTCACATCAATTCATGGCCATTGTAGCTGATACCAGCGGCAAGGTCTACTGAATTATCAGGGACAGTCATCACCCAGCGGCGGTTCAATCTGATTTATGCTTAAAAAACTCAATCGAAAACAGATAAGCATAGTCTTTACCTTTATGAACTTCCATCGTAGCTAAGATAACAGCTATCGCATCGAAAACCGCCAGCAATAAAACTGCTGACATGCAGAAGCTCATACAGTCCCCTTCTCCAAAAAGCAGCCCCAGTACCCCGATAGTATATAAACAGCCGGCAATCAGCAGCATTGTAAGCTGGAAATTAACCGCTTTACGCCCCTGCTGATCGATATAATCTGATTTTTCCCGCTTAAGCTGCCAGATAAACATCGGCCCGGCGAAATTACCAAAGGGAACAAACATCGCCGGCAGTGCAATAAGATGACAAAACAAGGCCCATTTCCGATTATCGGCTGAAACCGGTTTATCAGTGTCGATTGGCTCGCTACTAGCGCCATTTGCATGAATGCTTTTATCGCCAGCAGCGCCATTATCATCGGGTTCAACTGAATATTGCTCATTATCCATCATCTAATCCTTTCAAATAAATCCATTTATTAATGAAACCTCCCCACCGCAAACTCAAATGGGATTATAACAGATAATTTATGCTTTGCCAAGCTTTTTCAGATATATCATCAGCACGGTAATATCGGCTGGATTGATCCCGCTAACCCGACTTGCCTGACCGAGATTGGCTGGCTGGACATAATTAAGCTTTTCCCGGGCTTCATAACGCAATTGACTGATTTTGTGATAGTCCAAATCCCGCGGCAGTCTGACATTTTCATTCTTGCGAAACTTCTCGATGAGCTTAAGCTGCTTTTGCACATAGCCCACATAGCGCATATCGCAGACCACAGACTCCAGAGCATAATGATCATATCCCTTAGCGGCCAGCTCCGGGCAGCTTTCCAGCAGCCAGGGCAAGTCATGATCCTGCTGACGCAGCAATAAGGTTAAATCCTGGCCATCGAGTTTATTATTATGCAGATAATCTGTGATTTCCTGCTTTTGCCTTTGCTTAGCTTCGAACACATCCCAACGCTGGTCTTCAATAATACCATAGTCAAATGCCAGAGAGGTCAGACGTTCATCGGCATTGTCAGCCCGTAGCAATAAACGATACTCCGCCCGGCTGGTAAACATTCTATAAGGTTCATCTACGCCTTTGGTAACTAAGTCATCGATCATAACCCCGATATAAGCGGCATCGCGTCCGAGGATCAGCGGCTCGGTGCCCTTGATAAAGGCGGTGGCATTGACCCCGGCGACAAGACCCTGTCCGGCAGCTTCTTCATAACCGCTGGTTCCATTGATCTGACCGGCCAAGAACAGTCCATCGATGAGCTTACTTTCCAGAGTCGCCCGTATCTGGGTCGGAGGGACATAGTCATATTCAATAGCATAGGCATAACGGAGAATTTTGGCCTGCTGTAAACCTTCGATACTGGCGATCAGCTTATCCTGCAGGTCAATCGGCAGAGAATTGGATATCCCATTGCAATAAACCCAGTTAGTATCGAGTCCTTCAGGTTCTAAAAAGATCTGGTGGCGGTCCTTATCACTAAAGCGGACAATCTTGGTTTCGATACTGGGGCAATAGCGGGGCCCGGTGCTTTGTATCTGGTCATTATACATCGGGCTACGGTCCAGATTGTCCCGAATCAGGGCATGTGTGCCTTCATTGGTATAGGTTATCCAGCAATCCACCTGCTTATTGGTGATTTCCTTATTGAGATAGCTGAACGGCTCACATTTTTCATCACCGGGCTGTCTCTCGAGCTTATCATAATTGATGGTGTCAGCATCGATCCGGGCCGGAGTGCCCGTCTTGAGTCTGCCCAGCTCAAAGCCGGCTTCGATTAAAGATTGACTAAGGGCATTGGAAGCTGCTTCGCCATAACGGCCCCCTTGAATTTGCTCGGAGCCGATATGCATCAGTCCCCGCAAAAATGTCCCGGCGGTAATCACAACTGCCTTAGCATGTAAAACGCCATACTTTTGACATTCAATGCCAGTAATTCTCTTACTTATGCCTTGTGCCTTATGCCTTATGCCTAGTGCCATATCCTCGATAATCGTCAAGCCATCGACACTGGCCAAAAAGTCCTGCACGAACTTTTCATAGCCATGTTTGTCGGCCTGAGCCCGCGGTGCCCAGACTGCCGGGCCCTTGCGGCGATTGAGCATACGGAACTGGATGCCAGAAGCATCGATCGCCAGGCCCATTACCCCGCCTAAGGCATCGACTTCCCGGGCAATCTGGCCTTTGGCCAGCCCACCGATGGCCGGATTACAGCTCATCTGGGCGATGGTACCCCGGTTCATGGTTACTAAGGCCACCTGCAAGCCGGTTTTAGCTGCGGCATAAGCCGCTTCGACCCCGGCATGACCGCCGCCAACTACAATTATATCATATTCTTTTCGCATAACCGGAGATTATAGCAGATTCGCACCCAATTTGCACAAATTTCACAAAGAAAAAACCAAAGCAGGTTGAACCTGCACACAAATTACATAAGCGTCACTGGTCGGTGAGTGCTCCTACTTCCGTTGGGCGCTGCATCAGACTGGATGTCGCAGGCCGAGGGAAAAGATCAATACGCCCGTGACACATTTGTAGAGACGTTGCATGCAACGTCTCAGCATCCGGCCAGATGTCAGTCACCAGAGACTCCGGTCAAATGTCACATAGACGTTCCGGCGGCCCGAAGGGCTAATATAACTTAGCCCAGGGCAACGCCCTGGATAAATAACCCCCCTCCCAACTTGAACCTTCCCCCGGCAGGTTGAACCTGCACACAAATTACATAAGGATCATGGTCGGTGGGTGCTCCCGCTTCCGTTGGGCGCTGCATCAGACTGGATGTCGCAGGCCGAGGGAAAAGATCAATACGCCCGTGACACATTTGTAGAGACGTTGCATGCAACGTCTCAGCATCCGGCCAGATGTCAGTCATCAGAGACAACGGTCAAATGAGTTAAGCCTTCCAACATATCATCAAACCCAGAAAGCGGAAGCGATCCGGCCATTGTCAATTCTCAATTGTCAATTCTCAATTAATTTTCGCTTTTTTCCTCACCCTTATCCTCAAAATACTGCTTAATAGCGGCATTACCCTGCTTGACAATCTCAATCGGTGGCTCTTCCAGCGGGTTGCCGTGGAGGTTGATGAGTTGCGGATGCGAACGAACCTGGCAGGCAATATCCATATTCATTTCGGTAATCCAGCTCGGCAGGGTTTTAAATTGATTTTCGCGAAGATCAATACTATTAAGCTTGGTTAATTGGATGATTTGTCGGGGCAGGCTGCATATTTTATTCTCGTCAAGTATCATATGACGTAGATTGGACAAATTTCCGATCTCTGGCGGCAGACTTAACAGCTGACAATTGCTAACCATCAAAGTATCAAGCCTGCCAAGCTGGCCGATTTCCCTCGGCAAGGCTTTTAGCGGGCTGTTATTGATGAGAAGGGACTCTAATGCAGCCAATTTACCGATCTCCGGCGGCAAAGTGGATATATTTGTATCCCCAATAAATAATCCCGCAAGCTCAGTAAGGGCACCAATGTCTTCTGGCAACCTGCTTAGGTGCTTTTCATTAATTATCAGACGACTGGCATGCTCATCTCTGGCCTTTATAATCATAGCGAAGACTCTATCATAGGCCCCCTGCTCTTCGGCGGTCATCCCGGCGGTTTCTGTGACAGTTTCTGCCGCCGGAGTAGCCTGCTTGCCAACTTTCCCGCCATTGCAGGAAGTTAAACCAACCATCAAAACTGCCAATAATGCCACCAAAACGCTGTATCTTGCTCGCTTTACCATGTTTTCACTCTCCATTGAGGGTTAATTGCTTACAAACCATCGCTCACCGATGCAAATATTATAAAACCCGCCCCGCCAGCGTGCAAGATTAATATATTTATGATAATTTTCAACGCAAGAGACGCTAAAGACGCTAAAGCAATCACAATATCCAACCCAATCTCCCTTGCGTCGTTTGCGACTTTTGCGTTTATTAATGAATTAATATCCAAAGCATCCGCTTTTTATCTGTCAACTTACCCCTATTGCCCTTTGCCTTCTGACTTATCTTCAAAATACTGCTTAATAGCGGCATTACCCTGCTTGACAATCTCAATCGATGGCTCTTCCAGCGGGTTGCCATAGAGGTTTATGCCTTTAGCTACCCCGTCAGCTTCCCAGAGAATCTCCATATTCATTTCGGTAATACTGCTTGGCAGGGTTTTGATTTTATTATGACGAAGATCAAGGCAAACAATATTTTTCAATTGGCTGATTTCATAGGAAATTCTATTGATATAATTATCACTAAGCCATAAACATTTAAGATTGGATAACTTTCCGATTTCCTCTGGCAGGCAAGTAATTCTATTCATGGCAAAAGACAAGCTTTCAAGGTTGCTAAGCTGACCAATCTCCCTGGGTAAATCAGTCAGATAGTTGCCATCCACAAAAAGACATTTCAATGCAGTCAACTTACCGATCTGAGGCGGTAAACTAGATAACATATTGAAATTAATATACAGTTCCTGAAGTTCAGCAAGCTCACCAATCTCCGCCGGTAGCTTGCTCAGGCCCTTTTCTTCAAGCCTAAGCTCGGCATCTTTGTTATCTCTGGCCTTTTCAATCTCGCTAAGGGCTTTATCATAGGCTTCTTCTGGCGTATCGAACGCCGTTGAGGGTATTTTGATATCATTCCAGGTTAAAGCGAGCATTATTGTTGCTGTTATGGTCAATAAAATGCTGAATTTCACTTGTTTGGTCATGTTTTTGCTCTCCATTGCAGGTTCATTGCTCAAAAATCATCTGTCACCGATGGAACTATTATAATCGCCGGGCTACTATAGGGCAAGATTAATTTGTTTGAGGCTCAAGGGGGACGTGGAAAGTAAAAAGGCAAAGGGAAAAAGGAAAAAAGCGGGGTTCGCCTGCGGCTCATTGATTTATTTAAAATGAAGCGCGTAGCGCTACCGCTTTTTTCCTTTAAACTTTTTACTTTTTCCCTGATTCTTCTGCCTTTTTCCAGGCGACTATTGTCATTAGTCGATTCACTTTTGTCTCTAGTCGACTGACTTATGTCCCAAGTCGACTTACTTTTGTCTTAAGTCGACTGACTTCTGTCTCTAGTCGACTGACTTTTGTCATTAGTCGATCGACTTCTGTCTCTAGTCGACTGACTTTTGTCTCTAGTCGATTCACTTTTGTCCTAAGTCGATCAACTTTTGTCTCTGGCAACTGCCATTTGGCCGGATGCTGAGAGTTTGCATGCAAACTCTCTACAAAATAGGTCCCCCGCTTATCAATATTTTCCCTCGGCCTGCGACGTTCTGGCTGATGCAGGCGGCAACGACGCCGATGGCACTTGCCAACCAGTGATTCTTATGTAAGTCGGGTGCAGGCTCAGCCTGCTGGGTGCAGGTTCAACCTGCTTATGGGACTATTCTTTAGAAAATTGTTTTAGTCAGCAGATTTTTTTTTATTTGTTTATCGATTACCAGTTTTAGCTGAATCGCTTTTTTCAGTATTGATATGGTTATTGTTGTGGGCCAGGCGGTTGGGGGCAGCGGCAAAGCATCAAATTTATTTTTCTGATCGGTTCAAAGTCGCCGGGGATTTCTGCCAATAATTTTTATAGAGCAAAACAACTTTGATTGACAAACTTTAAGAAGGCAGAAGGCATAAGGCAAAAGGCATAAGTAAGTTAACAGTTAAAAGTGAACAGTCAACAGGTGTCAAAGCCAGCTTTCATACTTTGGCACATTTACATCTTTTGCCAGTTCCCTTATGCCTGTAATTAAAACAATAGCTTTGGTTGCTATTGAATATAATTTACTTTTTTTTAATGGAGTTTTACCATGAAGTATCCGAAGAATGAGTCGGACATTGTTGTCTTATCAAACAAAATCATCAGCGGATTAGCAACCCACGCTGCGGACTTCCCCAATGTCGATCCGCTGCCGCTGAGCACCGCTCAAAGTGAGTATCTGACCGCCGTTACGGCAATGGAAACCGCCAAGGCCACCTATCGGCAGGCGGTTAATACCAAAAATGAAAAGCTGGCGACCCTGAACAAAACCATTAAGGCCGATCTCAAGCAGGCCGAAGTTGATAACTTAGAAACTCCGGACAATCTCTATGAAATTGGCTGGGCTCCCAAGTCGGCTCCGAGCCCGCTATTGCCGCCGGGACAGGTCGAAGACTTTGTCGCTGTCACTCAGGGACCCGGGGACATCAGCTTCAAATGGAATAAACCTTCCAGTGGCGGTAAGGCGACCAATTACATCATCGCCCGCCGCAGCGAAGACAGTGCCGGAGTATTTAGCCCGTGGGCCCAGGTCTCTACCAGCTTCACAAATGATTGTTATCTGGCCAATCAACCCCGCGGCGTACAACTGGAATATACTGTCACCGCGACTAACCCCGCTGGTGTGGCTCTGGCAAGTAATACCGTGTCAGCTGTTCTTTGAAAAAGAACAGCTTAAGTTAAAAGTGAAAAACTAATAGTGTCTCGTAGAGATGCGAAGCATAAAAGTTGCGGTATCGCTGCGCGATGCTAATTTAAAATAGCGTGAGCGCTTAGCGAACACCACAACTTTTCACTTTTCACTGTTAACTTTTAACTTATTTCTGCCTGTTCTATATCTTCGCTGCTGGTAAGCAGCTCTTATCTGTGTCTTAGTAAAGCTGGCTATGCCAATCTGCAGACAACTTTGTCTTATATTGATTTACTTATGCCTGTTCTCAGCGACCTCTGGGCCCCAGTAGAGTCTGGAATAATATTATCTGATTATTTCTTGTCAACGGCAATGCTATTATTTATAATGATTTGCTTATTAAACCCTTATTCAGGAGAGAAGCTATGCCCGGCAAATCAAAGTCTGTTTTTATCATCGCATTTTTTGTGACATGTTTATGCATCTGGGGCTGTACCAGCGAAGAAGAAGTTCAAAAGCCCGTTATTAATGACTCGGCGATTACTCTTATCAAGCCATCGGAAAATCTTATTGCCCCGGGCATATCGCAAACGCAGCTTAAAGAAATTGTTATGGTGGAAATAACTGCTGATTCTGGCAATCCGGATGCCTGCTATTATATTTTCAGGTTAGCTTCGATGTATATCGCCGGTGTCGATATCCCGGTCAACAAGGTACAGGCCGGGCTATGGCTGCAAAAGGCCATCGACAAAGGAGACAGCGGTTCTGCGGTCTTACTTGATATCCTTAACAAATGTGAAACTGATAATATGGCCCAGTGTTTCACAAAAAACTTACAAGACTATCTCCAATCCAAAGCAGCCCCTGACCCCGGTGATGCCCGTGCGATGATGTATCTGGCTGAATGTTATACTATGGGGCTGGGTACCAGCAAAAATGAAGAGTTATATGTGAGTTGGACCATCAAAGCTGCCCAATCTGGTGATGTTTATGCTATGCGTTGCCTTGGCTATAATTATTTCAATGGCATTGAACTTAAAACAGATAATAATCCGGCCATAGTCTGGCTGGAAAAGGCGGCCAAACAGGGAGATATCTTTGCAATGGATGCATTAGGGATAATATTTGCCGAAGGTGGCACAAACTCCGATGACCAAGCCAGGTCTATTTACTGGTATGAGCAAAAAATTGACCAGTTAACCATGCTGGCTGATAAGGGAGATGCCAATGCGATGTATAAATTAGGGCAAAGTTATCTTCTAGGCCGATGCGTGGATAAAGATCTGGCAATTTCTGATCAATGGTTCAAAAAAGCGGCGGATATATATCTGCCTATGGCCCAAAAAGATAATCTCGGAGCCATGCTGTGTATGAGCTGTATGTACAATAATGGCTGGGGAGTTAACGTTGATAAGGTTCAGGGCCGTTTCTGGACTGACAAAGTGGCACAGTTAACAAAAGTTGCCAGTTTCAAAGACTATACCGATTTGCTCTTAAAGGAAATGACACCGGACCAACTCCAGCAGGGGCAATAATAAGAAAAATAGTGTGCCTGATGGGTTTGTACTTGAATCTATATGCCATAATATCGCCCTTTATCAGTTTTGCCGGTTTCAAAGAAACTATTATAAGCTTAACAGCAAACTGCGGCAAGCATAATCAAAACCCAACTGCCCTGCCGGGACCTTTGGCAAATCAGCTATGGCAATAATTTCCCCTGCCGGGCAATCAAGGCGCAGCTCGCCTGGTGAAAACCGGCCAATGAGCAGGAATTGCTGATCGCTTTGCAGGCCACCTCGCTATTGCATTATCACCCGGAAGCCGACATTGAAGACTTTGTGATAAGGTTCATAGCTCAGGCGAAAACTGCTGGTGGCCCGGCAGGGGCGATCACGCCAGGAGCCGCCCCGGATGACCCGGGGACCGGTGGCATTGATATTATCACGCACCGCCGGGTCAGTCGTATAGGGCATATACAGCGAACGAGTCCATTCAGCGGCATTGCCATGCATGTCCTTGAGCCCCCATGGGTTGGCTTTATAGCTGCCTGAGGCGATAGTGACCTTGGCACCATCATTAAAGCGTTCATCCTTGGGAATATAGTCATCGTATTTGCTCGGATTCTTATAGGGGGCATCAATCTCATAGGGATTGTTGGCAAATTCCTTGATCTTGGCGTCGGCTAGGTTGCTATAGGCTGAAAAGTCTGTATTTAAGTCTCCGAAACTGAATTCCTGGTCGCTGCCGGCCCGACATGCGTATTCCCACTGGGTTTCTGTGGGCAGGGAGAAGTTTTTACCGGTTCTTTTACTAAGCCATTGGCAAAAATCCATCGCTTCGGCCCACGATAGCCGGATTGCCGGCTGACCGGGAGCATTTTCAGGGTAGCCATGCACGCCAAACTGATAACCATTGCGGGTTTCCTGTTTGCTATCGTGGCTGGGGTCAAACTGAGCATACATTTCATTGGTCACTTCAAGTTCGCCCATCCAGAAACCTTCAACTTCAGTGATGCCAACGGGTCTTTCATCCTTATGACCGGTATAACTGCCCATGACAAACTCACCGGCAGGGATATAAACCAGCTTCATCTGGATGCCATTGCCTAAATCAATGATCCGAGGCGCTTTATCCTGCATCTTTTGGGCAGTGGCGGCATCAAAGGGCCAGTTATCACACTTGATCCGCGGGATATGGATATCACTGTCGGTTAACTTAGGCATCACAAATTCTTCCGATGGCGGCAGCGGTGGATAGACTTCATGATTCTCATCGACATTGGCATAAAGCTTACGCAATTCGGCCCGACGATTCTCTTTGGCCAGCATCCGCTTACCTTCGATGGTCGACCAGGAGCCATGATAAGGGGTATTCATATCAATCCAGGTGTAAAGACGATCCCAGGCCTCTTTATCCAGCTTGACATTGTTATGACCTTTCTTGAGCATCTGGATTAATTCAGTGGTATCGGCATGAAACTCCATCGGGGTCAGCAGATGATAATCACTTTCGATACCGGGGCCCCGGACATAGGGGAATAAGTCAGCATAGGCCTGCGTATAACGACCGCCATTAGGGGCATGGCCATGCATGGTCGTCCGATAGTCCGCCAGCATCTTGTCACCTTTGAGATAAGGCATGCCAGAGTCAGTCCCATCGTGGCAGCCAGCACAATATTTATCCAGCACCGGCTGGACCTCCCGGGCAAAGGCATAGTTGCGGGTCGGACCATACCAGCTTTGAATCTCGGCAGGCTTCTTTCGCATCGCTATACTGCGATGCAGGGTCGGTGTGCTGTTCTGGGGCTCATGACAGCCGACACAGGAGACCAGCTCGCCGGGCATACCGACAAACCAGCTGCGCATCAGGGCCAGTGACTTACCATCGGCATCTAAAGGCTGGATAGCGATGGGTGTATTAGCCGGTATCTTAAACATTGCCGAGCCATCAGCTTCGACCGGGACGGTGCCGATGATTCGACGCATGTCCCAGGGGCCATCGATACCAATACTGCCATATAAACCACCCACCCCATCATAAGAATAGGTATAACTGAACAGGCGTAATTTCTTTACTGTGCCTTTGGGGATATCTTTTAAGCCGGGACCTTCATAAATATCAGCGATAAAGACATTGGCCTCTTTACTGTCAGGGTTTATCATTTCCGGGATAACCGGCGGTGCAGGCCGTTTGACCAGCGGGACGGGTTCAGCCAGAAAATAGTCCGGTGAATCGATTATCAACTGCATATTATCGAAAACATCAACCAGATAAATACCCCATTGGGCTTGCGGATTAAGCTTGGCTGTGACCAGAAAGTATTTATCACTGAGCGGAAAAGGAAAGGCAAACTGCGGCCAGGAGCCAGCTACCAGCTGATCGCGGATAATCGGTTCGACGGGTTTGCCATAACCGGGGATACGTTGAACAACTCCCTTGGCTTCGTGACGACCTTTGGTCGGATCAAACAAAAGCAGCTCACCCACGTGCTGAGCCTGGCCATGATGACCAGTAACCACACCAACAACCATCGTTGGATGATCGGGAATAGGCCTGGTATAGAATACAGAGTTAGGCCAATAGGAGTTACTGCCATAGTAGGCGACCTGATTGGTGCCATCGGGGTTCATATGGAAAAGCAGGCGGCTATTGGAGTGAGGAGTATCAGTATATTCCCAGCGGGTATAAATCACCCTGCCATTATTCATCACAGTGGGGTTCCAGTTATGCTCCTGATCGAAACAAAGCTGGCGAATCTTTTGGTCCTTGGGATCCATAGTGTACAAGTTGGATATTTTGTGACTGCCGGTAATGCAGGGAACCGATGCCATTGATGCGGTGGAATTAAAAATAATCTTACCGCCGGGCAAATAGCAGGCATCATAGTTGTGCACATCGGTTTCTTTGCCGGGAGTGACCTGCTTTAGACCAGTGCCATCGGTTTTAACTTCCCAGACCTGCCAGAGTCTGCGTTTATCAGGCATGGAAAACATCATTTTATCGCAATCGAAGTGCAGATCAATATCAGCGATGATTTCTGTATCAGGCGCTTTGAAGATAACCTCAGGCTCAAGCTGAAGATTCTTCAGCGAAATCTGGATAATTTCGCTGTCATAACCGCGCTGTGGAACAGCAGAGTTACTAGTCCAGTTGGTCGACAAACCCATACCTTTACGTTTAATCAGAATAAGCTTATCAAAATCCAACAGAGGGTTAGAAAAGAGGATTTCCTTCTGCAAATCGATAAGTTGTTGAGCTTTATTGATTGAAGCAGTGTCGCCGGTTTTCAGACCAGCTTTGATCTGGTCGACATTGACAGATAATTCATCAAGCTGTTTGGCAAACTGTGAACCTTTGGTATATTTATCCGGAAAAGTCTTCGATAAATCAGCGATTGCCCGCTGCAAAGCCTGGACATTGACATTGTCTATCTGTTTGTCAATGGCCTGAAGCTGATCGACTCTAGCCTGAATATCCGCCAGGAGGCAAAGCCAACGAGGATCATTGCTGCTGGCTTTGGCCAAAGCATTAAACCTTTTGGTAAAGCTGCCATCATCGCCACTGATTGCCTGCAATTGCTTGTAAGCTTGCTTTTCGGTTGCAGTTGAATCAGGGGAAACAAACCATTTGGATCCTAAAGCAGTAATAAGGTTTTTTTTGTCAGGATATTTTTTATTAATAGCATTGATAGCATTTGAAATTTCCTGCCCGGGGTCAGGTTTGATGTCGACGGTAAACTGAGCCCCGCCATTAGTGCCAGCGACTGATTCAATACCAACATAAGCTTCAAAGGAAACATATTTCTTATCCAACTTATAACAGAGGACACTATCGGCATGAGCAAAAATACCATGGGCCAGTTTTTTAGAACCAATTTGCAATGGTTTATTCTGAACATTTGTGTTTTTCTGTAATTTTCCCCAACCTGTCTTAGCTGATACGGCATCGAGGTCGCATAGTTTTACAATTTGACCATCAGCGGTCTTAAATATTGCCTGGCCCCAGACGGATTGAGCAAAATTATAATTAGGAACGCCTTTGGCGATGAGGTAAATCTTATCCTGACCTGTGATATCAACGATAAGATGCTCAGGGGCCATGGAACCTTTTAGAACTGAAGATATAACCGGTTTAAAATCAGAGCCAAGGGATTTACTTAGACTAGCTCGCTGAGCAAGCATATCTTTCGCCCATGAGTCATTATTGGTTTGAGCATTGACCAAACCAGCAAGCTGCATAGAAAATATTGCTATTAAAGCAATAGAAAGACTTCGGTTCTTAAAATACATTTCATTAACTCCATTTATATTTCATGTTCTTTTTCAGGCAAAATGTTTCTCATCAGCTATCACAGCAGTACAACCCATTCTTTGAGAAATTCGAAAAGTATACTCTTTAACTGTATGGCCAATATCTTCCAAATGTTCAGGTAGCATCCTGGTCGTAGGACCTGTTACCGTAATAGCCGCAATAGCAATCTGGCGAGCATCTAATATAGGAGCGGCAACACAGCATACCCCATCAAGGCCCTCATCCAGATCAATTGCATAACCTTGTTGAATAACGGTTTTGATATGTTGGCGATATTGATCTCTATCGATAATGGTTTTATCGGTCAGTTTTGGCATTTCCATACTGCTGATGATAATATTTCTTTGCAGTTCCGGGATAAAAGCCAGGATAGCTTTAGTAGATGCCGAGGCATGCATTGGCTGACTAGTGCCAGGGTCACAAACGAATCGGAAAGGATGCAAACCTGGAATCTGTTCTAATACCAGGCCCTTATCTTTGTCGATAATGCTGATTACTACGGTTTCATGCAATTTGTCGCGGAGCTCACGCATAACATCTAGGGATTTTTCCATAAGTGAAGTTTCATGGGCACTGCTATAAGCTAAGGAAAATAGCTTGCGACTCAGGGTAAATCTCTTGCTTTGCTCATCGCGATTGAGATAACCATACATTAATAATGTATTACAAATGCGAAAAACACTATTAGTTGGCGATTTGATCGCCTTAGCTAATTCGCTAAGAGTCTGGCCAACTGGGTGGCCCAAAAGATACTCCATGATGATTAATGCTCGCTCAAGATTCGGTACCTGATAACTTTTTTTATCAGCCATAAGCCACTCCTTCTATATATAGCTCACTATACCATATACAGAATACAGAGAAAAACATGCCAACACAAGGCTTTTATGTTTAATCGTGTACGTTTTTGTATGTAAATGTTATATTTAACATTATTTTTTCGAAAAATCTCACTTTATGGCATTTTATTATAGAGTTTATTACTCATTTTACTCTAATTTAGTGAAAATAAATCATATTATTATATGGCAAAGTTTATAGCATTAATACATAAGCAAAGGAAAATAACAATGCTCAAATCATTTCCCTATGACAAAACTCAATTTTTCATCATTATTATCTTAATCACAATGGCAAGTAATTTTTATTCTTCAATTTTCGCTGATGATACCCCGGCCTGCATAACTCTTGATGGAGATGTTAATTACAACGGCGTTGTAGACCTGGAAGATCTGGAAAAATTAACCGCACAATGGCTTTCCCAGGGCATTAATCCTGACAATGCTGATATTAACCAAAATGGTAAGGTTGACCTGGGTGATTACTACCTGATCGCCGACAATTGGCTCAATAGTGACAATGGTGTTGTGATAAATGAATTTATGACGCTTAACAGCTATATTCCTTTTGTTAGCCAGCAAGAATACAGTACCATCGTTAATGGGGACTCAACTCATCCAGATTGGCTCGAATTGCACAATAGAAATTCGCAAGAAGCTGTAAATCTGCACGGTTGGTATCTTACTGACGATCCGAAAAATCTGACCAAATGGCAAATCCCCGAAATTACCATTAATCCTGATGGCTTCCAAACATTTGCCGCTACAAAAAGGACATTTGAAGAATTCCCTGATAATTACCCATTTATAGATGATAGTGGTATTTATCACACAAATTTCAATCTTAGCGATAAAGGCCAATATCTGGCATTAGTTAAGCCGGATGGTCAAACGATAAGCTGGGCTTATGAAGCTAAATATCCTAAGCAATATGGAATGATTTCCTACGGAATTGGCAGTAATGACTGTATTGGTTACCTAAAAGCAGCAACCCCCAATACACCAAATTCAGATATTTTTGATGGAGCGGTTGGCGATACAAGCTTCAGTGTTGATCGTGGTTTTTTCAATGAACCCATTGATATAGAAATCACATGCCCAACTGAAGGAGCAACAATAAAGTATACGCTTGACGGGAGTATGCCCACAGAAGATAATGGTACAATCTATGCTGAGATAGGGCAAATCAGCGGAACAACTGTTCTTCGAGCCCGGGCATTTAAGGATGGCTTCCTGCCTTCAAATACCGACACACAAACTTATATATTCCCAAATGATGTAATTACTCAAATCGCAAATGGTGTAGCACCAGCCGGTTGGCCATCAGGTTCAATCAATGGACAGGTATTTAATTATGGCATGGATCCTGATATAACTGAAAGCAGTGAATACGGACCATTGATAATTGAAGCTATGAAAGCTATACCAACAATTTCTCTGGTAACTAATCTGGACAATTTATTTAATTCCGGCTATGGCATATATGTCAATGCTTATCAGGATGGCATAGATTGGGAAAGACCTGTTTCAGTTGAAATGATCAATCCGGACGGTTCCAAAGGGTTTCAGGTTGATGGCGGCATTAGAATTCGCGGGGGCTATAGCAGGGCCGGTAGCAATCCCAAACATTCATTCCGACTATTGTTTAAGGGAGGATATGGCGACACAAAACTTGAATATACAATGTTTGAGGATAGTAAAGTTAATGAATTTGACAATATTGATTTACGCACCGCTCAAAATTATGCATGGAGCAACTGGGGCAATGACGGTAGCAGAAATTCGTTTGTACGTGATGTATTTTCTCGTGACTTACAACTCCAGCAAAGCCAGCCTTCGACCCATAGTATTTATTGCCATTTGTATATTAATGGCCAATATTGGGGTCTATATCAAACTCAGGAACGGAGCGAAGCATCTTATGCCGCAAGTTATTTTGGTGGCCGTAGCGAAGACTATGATGTCATCAAAGTTGAAGCTGGTAGCTATACTGTTGCCGCTACCGATGGAACGATCAATAAATGGAATGAACTGTGGAATTTAGCCCAGGAGGGTTTTGAAACCAATGCTAAATATTATGCAGTTCAAGGCAAAGGCCCAGATGGTATTGATAACCCGCTATTAGAAGCTCATGTTGATATTGACAATTTAATCGATTATATGCTAGTAGTTTTATATGCGGGCAATCAGGATGCCCCGGTGACATTAAGCGGTACTGGTGCTAATAATTTTTATGCTGTACGCAACCGTAACGCTCAGGTTCGGCAAGGATGGCAATTCTTTGCCCATGATTCTGAACATTCTATGTTGAGCCCTAATATTGATCGCACAATCACAGTTTCAGCGGGTAATACACAAAACAAATTCAACCCGCAATGGTTGCATCAGATGATGATGGCTAATGCCGAATATCGCTTAAAATTTGCTGACCGGGCCCATATCTATCTATTTAATGAAGGGATCATGACTACTGAAAAAGCCCAGGAACTATTAATGTCCAGAGCTGCTGAAATCGACTTGGCAATCATCGCAGAATCGGCTCGTTGGGGTGATCAAAGAAACGATAGAGTCGATAATCCTTACACTAAAGCTCACTGGTGGGCTGAAGTTAATGGCTTTCTTAAAAATTCATATTTACAGAATCGTACATCAATTCTTTTGGGGCAATTGAAAAACAAAAGTCTTTATCCACAAATCGATGCCCCTGTGTTTAACCAGCATGGCGGAAATGTAGAAAATGGTTTTAAGCTTACTATGACCGATAATGATGAAAATGGAATTGTTTATTATACCTTAAATGGCAGTGACCCGCGGATAATTGAGGGTGGTATTAATCCTGACGCTATGATCTATAAATCTGGCGTTGACAGTCAACAGGAAATCATAGCACGTGGAGCCAGCTGGAAATATCTCGATGATGGCAGCGACCAGGGAACCGCATGGCAGCAATTAAGCTTTAATGACAATAACTGGCAACAAGGCAATGCCGAACTTGGTTATGGCGATGGCACAGAAACAACGGTTGTAGGCTACATAGATGTTAGCACTGCAGATGGAATACAGAAAAATGCCACTACTTATTTCCGCAAGAAATTCACTGTATCTAATAAAAATAACATCATTGCTTTGGCGTTAAAACTACGCAGAGATGATGGAGCGATTCTATATCTAAATGGCAATGAAATACGACGCGACAATATGCCTGATGGTATAATCAGCTATGATACCTATGCCGGCATCAATTTTGTTGTAGGCGGTGCCGATGAATCAACTTATTTTGATAGCGATATCGACCCTAGTCACCTTGTCGATGGCGAAAATGTCATTGCCGTTGAAATCCATCAAACGCATGATGGCAGCAGTGATATTAGCTTCGACTTGGAATTGATCGCAACAATCGATGGCAGCGGTTCTGAAACCCAAATTTTAATGGATAGTTCTGTTCAGGTCAAAGCCAGAGTGTTATTCAATGAAAGCTGGAGTGCGATCAATCAAGCAACTTTTGCCGTTGGCCCTGTAGCTGAAAATCTACGCATAAGTGAAATTATGTATCATCCCGCCAATGAACCTGAAGCTGAATTTATCGAATTGACTAATATTGGAATTGAAACTATTAATCTCAATATGGTTAAATTTACCAATGGCATTGATTTCACCTTCGGCGATATGTACTTACAGCCCAACGACTATATCATTATCACAAATGATCTTACTACATTCAATAATACCTATATAGATTTTAATGGCATTATCGCCGGAACATATAGCGGCAGCCTGAGCAACTCTGGTGAAAAAATCACTCTAATAGATGCTATCGGTACTGCTATTCAAAAATTTGGATATAACGATAGCTGGTTTGACGTAACCGATGGCGATGGATTCTCATTATCAGTAATAGATGCCAATGCTAACAATGACTTAAATGAAAAATCAAGCTGGCGACCTTCCAGCATTGTTGGCGGCTCGCCGGGTGCTAAAGACAATAGTGTTGTTCCTGCACCCGGTGCAATTGTCATCAGTGAAATACTGGCACATTCGCATGCTCAATCACCTGACTGGATCGAACTTTATAATACAACAAATACCCCAATAAATATTGGCGGCTGGTATTTAAGTGATAATAACTCAACCGATGAAATGCTTAAAAAATATAAAATTTCTAATGGCACGATTATCCCCGCTAATGGCTATCTCGTATTTCATGAACATCTTCATTTTGGCACCAGCTTTGCCTTGAGCGAAAATGGTGAAACAGTTTATTTAACTTCAGCTAGTGATGGGCAATTGACCAGCTATCGTATCGATGAAGATTTTGGAGCTTCGCCAACAGATGTTTCATTTGGAAGATATTATAAAGCCAGCACCGATAGCTATAATTTTGTGCTGATGAGTGCTAATACCCCTGGAGTAGCTAACGCCTATCCAAAAGTTGGACCTGTTGTGATAAGTGAAATCATGTATGGCCCTGCGGGTAATAAAGATGCTGAATATGTCGAGCTGTTAAATATTTCCAGCCAACCGGTCTCACTTTATGATAGTCTCGCCAATAAAGGATGGATGTTTTGCGATGATGGCGGTATTGAATTTAATTTCCCAATAGACACAACGATAGCTGTCGGCGAGAAAATCCTACTGGTTAAGGATTTAACTGCTTTTAATAGTGAATTTGACGCTCCAGACAACACTCAGATTTATCAATGGACCGATGGCAGTCTCAGCAATGCTGGAGAAAAAATTCAACTCTCTATGCCAGGCGATGTTAATAATTCCGGTATCAGACAGTATATTCGTATCGACCGAGTTGTTTACAGCGACGGTTCACATCCAACTGGTCAAGACCCCTGGCCAACTGAAGCCGATGGCAATGGCAAAGCATTAATAAGAATTGACAATGAAACTTATGGCAATGATATTGTGAACTGGCAGGCCGAAAACCCCAGTCCTGGCTTATAACAAAATGCTAATAACTTGGCAATATCAGAGCATTGCTGAATTGTAAGAAAATCTTCTATCTTGAATTTTACAAAAAAAACGGCTTAGCTGGTTCACCCGCTAAGCCGTTTTTTTTGTTTGTCTGAAACTTACATTTCAAGTGCCTGTGTAGGACATTCATCAACACAAACGCCACAGTCGATACAATTGTCTTCATTAACGACAACTACATCGCCTTCTACTTCCAGTGAATCAGTAGGACATACATCAACACAAGCACCACAACCGGTACATTTATCAGTATCTACATTAACAACCATATTGCCTCCAGAATTAAAAAATTAATACTGTTAAAATAACTCACGAAAACAAATTTATGCTTTCGTTAAACTCCTTTACGATAAAGAGTTTCATAATTAAGAGCCTAAATCAGGACAAATGTCAATTATTGTTTTTAAAAAATTAAAAAAAAAATTAAAAACATTGATTACAGGCCATAAATCGGTATTAATTCTCAATTTTCTCCTGATCTTGTGAGTTAGAAGTCTCTAACTTTTCGGGCAATTGCTGGCCCTGTAGCAACCTGACAAGACGGGCTATAACAGGAGATTCATCCGTAGCCATCGAATCCAGAACCGCAGAAAGCTCTGCAACGCCACTGAGGGTATCTAAAGCGGCAAAACGGACCAAAGCATCCTCATCCTTCAGTAAAGCGGCCAATTTGGCAACCAGCTGGGCATCCATCGGCACATTATCCAAAGCAAAAGACGTTCTTGCCCGGACATTGGCCTCTGGATCAGTCAGGTTTTTGGCCAACAATGCTTTAATTTTTTTTGAATCAATATTATAAGGACGATAATTTAATTTACGCTCTTGGCTGAGTTTCTGCTCTTTTAATAAACCGACAAATACCTCAGCAGTATCGATACGCTCTCTGGGCGAATCAGATTGACATGAACGATAATAATATTGCATTTTCTGGCTCGAAACAGCTATGCCAGACCGGGAAAGCTTGACGGGTTTGGGTTGAATTTGTTTAATCAGGCCATCATACTTGCCATCTTCCAACTCAATCGGGTCCAGATAAGCGTGGAAAGTCACTTCCCACCGCTGCTGGGGATACTTCATCATTGCTTCTCTAAGTAAGCCAATGCTTAAACATTCTTCGATCTTGATGGTTTCTCGTGGTCCAAGAAACTGGCTAAATCCCAGTCCGCGATAACAAACTGGGACATCAATAGCGTATTTATCAATATCTCGTTTGCGACCCTGCTGACCGGGGTCAGCAACAGGCTCGGCATGGGCTACGATAAGTATATTTGGATTGACCATACAGTTTTGCCCCAAGGTAATTGTCGTCCTGCTTAGATTGCTTATGTATATTTCTGCCATTATTGGTTGGCCAAAAACAAGATTGGTTTTTTTTAAGCTTAATGCACATCGAATGTATTTTTCCGGCTCAAAAGCCATACCAAATTCCTGGTCATCAAAACTACCAGCTAGAATTAACTGCATTTCTGCAGCTAGAGCCTGACTTTGATTCTCTTTATTTTCAGGCTGGAGTTTTGTCATCAATTGATCTCGCTGTTCTAAAAGCAAACCCCAGGTCTGGACTTTAGCCAATGCATCAACACCTGATTGAAGATTTGAATTTTTCCAATGATTTTCAGCAATAATCAAAGCGGTAACAGGGGATTTTTCGTCCAGTTTTTTTTCTTTTACCATAGTCAACGCATCTTTGTCCAGACCTTTAAGCATCTGGGCATAAGCCAAAAATTCATAATTTTCAGCCGAAGGAGCAATTTTGCAACTTTCCTCCGCAAAAGTCATTGCTTTTTCAGGATCAGGTTTGGCAAAACAATAATACCTAGTCAACTCCTGATATATATATGACTGTTTAGCTTTGTCCTCGGCAAGCAGAGATTTTTGCGCAAACAAATCTATTTTATCTTTTATTTTTTTCTCTTCATCTTTCTTATCAAGCTGAGCTAATACCTTAGCCTTTATAGCCAAAACTATAACATCATCTGGATTAGCTTTCAACAGCATATCAGCAATTTCAATAGAGTTCTCAGCTAATGTCTTGCTGTTTTCTTTCAAAACTTCAATTTCATCCTTATTATCCTTCTGCGACATTTCAGCAATTAAGTCCTGCAAGTTCATACCTTCCAAATAACAGCTGATTTGGTATTTCAAGTACAAATCAGCCACCGCTTCTGGCAACTGGCTAAAAGCAAGACCGATAGCGTGATTATAATAACGCAAAGCTATTTCGTGCTGATCATAAGCGACAAGTGTATTAATCAATTTCATAGCAGCTGTGGGATTAGCAGGATTGTTAAAAAGTAATAAACGATAATAAAAAGCTTCAAGAGCTTCCTTCTGCGGGACAATTATTTCCTGACCATAACTGTCCTTAGCTGAAAATTCAGGACTATTAATATCCTCAGGATAAACCATCAACAAAGCAGTGATTACTGCAGGGTTAAAAGAATTAAGATCAAATGCCTTTTTATAATAATAGACTTCGCCATAGACATCTTTTCCATCATTATCTACTGAATTTTTAAGCATTCCCATTTCTTTCATAGAATTGCCAATCATCAAATAAACTTCACATTGAACTTCTGGATAATTCTGAGTGGCCTCTATGGTTTCTTTCAAATATTCTATTTTTTCGTCAGCCTTTTTTCTTTGTTCTAAACAATCGGCAATATATTGTCTTACAAGCTGATTATCATCAGGTTGTAATTTGCCATAATTCACCAAAGCTTCCCGAGCGGCATTAGGGTCATCAATAGCTTCTGAAGAATACAAAGTGAAAAGATCACGCCAAATCGCAGGATTAGAAGGATCCTTCTCAGCAGCCACCTCCAGGTACAAACAAGCCCTTCCCAGGCGTTTATTTGCCTGTTCAGGAGTCATTTTCATATCAATACCAGCCTGACTTTGGATTTGCACCGGTACCCACTGGTCTCGAGCCAGCGAATAAAAATACTGAGCATCATCTGATGCAGAAGCAAAAACAGCAGTATGGGCAACCAATGTGGCAATAGTAATTGCAAGTATACGTTTGAACATTTTTTACGCCTTTATTATAATAAAATGAGTTAAAAAAAGCCTGACATCATCATAAACAGATAATAACAGGCTTGCAACAAAAATATTGCTGATATGAAGAGTACAAAAAATCATATCATATAAGGTTTAACAGTACATATCGCTCTTTGTGCCTGGAATGCCATTGTACTTTGAGGTTCCAGTTCACAAATAGCACGCCAGGAAGCCGCCGCCCTGTCGACTAAGGCCATATTCTGCAATGCCAATGTCAGGTTAGAATGAATATCTGCCTGCGGGTCATCACTGGCATTGTCCTGAAAATGCTCTACTGCCAAGGCAAACTGAATCCGGTCACAATACATCAAACCCAGCTTGTAATGCAGTTCGCAATGCTCAGCATCAACGGCCATCGATTGCCTGAACTGTTCTAAGGCTTTATCTTTTTGACCCATATCACGTAATGCCAGGCCAAGCTTTATCCCTGCTTTTTGAAAAGCAGGGTTGATTTCCAAGGCTTTAACCAGATGCATTGCCGCTTCTTGCACATCACCTTTGCCTTTTAGCAAAATAGCATAATAGTAATGTGTATCTGCCTGACGCGGGTTTCGCTGCAGGGCACGTTTGTGGCGAGCTATCTGGATCGAAAGTAAATCTTCGAATTCCTTTTCATTTTGTGGCGTATCCATGATATCGCCTTCATAACCATAATTTTGATTTTGAGCGACAGTCACCTTCATCTGTAAGCGGTTCATTTCAGCAGCCAACAGATTTGTATTAGGTTCCAAAGCAGAAGCCAGATCAAAGGTATCCTCTGCCAGTTTTGTCATACCAGCACGCTGTTGTGCGACGCCCAGACCAACATAAGCAGCGATCACCCGATCATTAATCTCAACGGCACTGCTGAACATCGCAGCGGCCTCGACAAAACGTTGCATACGCATGTGCTGGGTACCAAGTTTAACGGTAGCTTCCAGGTTGCCTGGATGAATTTCCATAGCATGTTGATAATGCTGGACTGCCGCCTGATCATCACTCATTTGGCTATATAAGTCACCAAGTCGAATATATGAATCCGGAAAATTACCTCTTTCATCATTAATTCTTTTCATTAATAATTCTATTGCCTGGCTCAGCTGACCGTCATGGGCAAGCTGGTCAATTTTATCATCATGAGAATCGAAGTTATCAGGCTCAATCATCAATGATTTCTCAAAAACATTGATTGCTTCTTCATATTGCTCGGTTTGGAGCAAAAGCTGGCCAAGCACAAGATACAGCCAAACATCTTCTGGATGATCTCTAAGCAATGTATGGAGCTGTTCGATAGTTTTACTGTAATTACCACGATACAACTCAATCGCTGCAATACGCTCACGAATGTTTCGCATATAAGGTTTGCCAGATAGTCCTTTAGCATAACATTCCAAAGATTGATCTATTTGACCTTTGCGTTCATGGCAATAGCCAACACTAAACATCACACGTGAGTCATATTGTTGTTTTTCATTGATCTGTTCAAGTCTATGCATTGCCTTATCGACATCGCCAGCGGAATCATGCATAGCAGCCCACGCCAGATGAGCATCCAAATGATCGGGGTGCTGTTTCAGCAATCGGTGAAATAAATTTTCCGCCTTTTCAGAAACACCAGCCTGGGCATAATGTATTGCCAGCCTGAGACAATTAGCTATGTGACCCGGGTCATTAACCAATGACTCTTCCAGCATTTCAACCTGGTCGGCTGACAATGGTACAGCATAAGGCAATACTAATGACATCAAAGTAGAGTCCAGCCCTCTTCCTAATAATTCTAACATGTAGCTCATCAGCAGTTTCTCCTCCGATTGCATTAGCAATCATTATATTTTTAGTTTTCCAGGCTAAAGTTCAAAGTATTTACTCTTGCCTAATCTTCATCAGTTATGATGAAAGCGGAAAATCTAATGGGGGTCAGTTCGTTATTTTCTTTCCACAAAACATATCGACGTGCAATGGGCCCAGCTTAATTAGCAAAATTGCATTATCTATACTGAAAACGTAGATTTCGAACTTTTCAACCGGACAGACTGCACAAACCCTCGAACATGTAGCAAAAACAGGTATAAAATCTTAAAGATTGTTAAGTTAGGGTAAATGTATCGATTGTATCGATTATGTTTTTGAGAAAATTTTTGTTGTTTTTTTGCATCACTTCTAATTATGGGACGTAAATGCGTTTTTGATTTGAAAACCTCAGAGTTATCGGTACTAATTATTGATTAACTAATAGGATTTACTGACTTATATGAAAAACCGCATTTTCAGGCTGAAAATAAGCTAATGACCAATAATCATAGCATTATTAGTATAGTAAGAATTGCCCAGACTGAATAATCAGACCAAGTGCTATCTTCAAAATATACACTAATGAATGAAAATACCGTTTTTTAGTTAAAAAAGCACGAAAGCCCGCTACTTAAACAAAAAGTTTCAAGGTAATAATCGTTAGAATAGCCAAACCCGCAAATATCTGCCCTGCCTGCAGAAACATCCTACATTGCCGACCTTAATGGCCAATAACCCGCATTTGCGGCTTTTACGGTTTAAACCATCCGATAACCATCTGCGCGCATAAAAAAACGTGACAAAAAATGCTTTTGCCACGTTTTTATATTTCCCTGTAACAGATAGCGTTATCACTTATTCTTATAAAACAAAATCTCTGTATCGTTTTTAACGATTACACCGGGGCGACTGCGGCCATTGGTTATATATTTTTGCATTAAATCGGTCAGGCGATTTACCACTTCTGGATGTTGAAGATACAAATTATTCTTTTCTTCAGTATCTGATTCTATGTTATATAGCTGAATTGGTGGTAAACCCTGCTTTTTCGCTTGATTTGGCAACGGAGCAGACCAGCCACCAGAACCTGGGCATAATTCCAGTTTCCACTTACCTTGCCGTATAGCAAATGCACCACTAATAGAATGATGTACAACCGCTTCATGTGTCGGCTCTGTTGCTATGCCTAATAAGTCGGGCAAAATGCTGAAGCTGTCTTCTGCTGCATTGTCAGGCAATTTCGTTCCAACAATGTCAGCACAGGTTGCAATCAGATTCGTAAGACAGATTGTATCATCGCAGATGGTTTTGGCTTTAACCTTTCCGGGCCAGCGAGCGATAAATGGTATACGATGACCACCATCATAAATATCCGCCTTATAGCCTCGATATATATAATTGGGGTCATGCCCATGTTTGGTCAGATTTTTAAGATTTGCTGCTGGTGAACAGCCATTATCACTGGTAACGATTATAAGGGTATTATCGTTTATACCATTTCTATCAAGAGCAGCGGTTATCTGGCCAATGGTATCATCTGTCTGCAACACAAAATCACCATAATCACCTATACCGCTTTTGCCTTGGAATTCTTTCGACGGTGCAATTGGCGTATGTGGCGAATTAAGCGGCAGATACAAAAAGAATGGCTCATCCTGCTTTGCCTGCTGATCTATGAAACCCACTGCTTTTTCAGTGAATCTGGGCAAAACATCAATAAATTTAAAGTTTGGACCTGCCGGGCCTTTTCGATTGCCATACAAAGCCTTATTTTCGGTTGGCAATTCGACACAATGATCATTTTCGATAAATGTATAAGGATGCATATCCAGCGATGCCCGAATTCCATAATAATAATCAAAACCTATATCAGTCGGGCCATTGGTAAAAGGTTTGGTAAAATCGACATCTGAAGGCTTAGGTCCATCTTTCTGGTCAAATGGCATATAACCATCTTTTAGGGCCCAATCCCAACCAATATGCCATTTACCGACACATCCGGTATTGTAGCCATTCTGTTTCAGCAACGACGCAACATTAAGCCTGTCAGGAGTAATAAGGGCTTTCTGATAGCCCCAGAAGACACCATTTTGCAAATGAGTTCGCCAACTGTAACGGCCTGACAAAACGCCATATCGAGTTGGCGTACAAACCGCAGAACCACTATGAGCATCGGTAAAAAGCATACCTTCTGCGGCAATCTTATCCATATGAACCGTATTGATCTTTGACCCCGGGTTACAACAGGAAACATCGCCATAGCCTAGGTCATCCGCTAAAATAAATATTATATTTGGTTTTTTATCAGGCTTAGCTAAAAAACTTGCAGCAGAACATCCCGAAAGACACATAGTTCCTAATGCTGCTGAAAACTTCAAGAAATCACGACGTTGAATTATTCCGTTTTTCATTATTCATTTCCTTGTAATTAATTCCCCGCTGAAACATTTAACAAATTCAAAGCAACTACACTGCCATTGAACAAGGCATGCATCAAAATGGGACACCATATATTTCTATTTTTCTGATAGCAATAGCCAAAGCCCATACTAAGGACTATCAAAGCCGGCCAATGCTGAATATCTGCGTGAACTATCGCAAATAAAACCGAAGTTATAATTATACCTACCCAACTGTCAACAACATGGTTTTCGACGAAGAGCCCCAAATCTTTATTATAAGAACATAAAGTCTGCCTGGCCCTGCGGACACTGCTTATCATATAATTCTGTAATATTCCTCGAAAAAGTATCTCTTCAAACAAAGGTGTAAATACCACAATGGCAAAAACCATCGCAATTTTAAGATCAGGCCCTGCATTTCTTAATTGATCCAGTGCGGCATGTTCCTGTATGGGGAAACCAAATTTTTCAGCAATGGCGACAGTAGCTGTCAAAACCAGGTTCATTACCGCCAACACCACAAATAAATGCTTTATAGTTTGCAATACCGTGGGAATTATTTTTTG
This sequence comes from Phycisphaerae bacterium, assembly GCA_016342495.1. Lineage (GTDB taxonomy): Bacteria > Planctomycetota > Phycisphaerae > Sedimentisphaerales > SM23-30 > JAEIOG01. The sequence goes on along the minus strand of JAEIOG010000011.1, from coordinate 7,413 downwards.
ACCGGCAAAGCCAAAACCCACCAGCCCTGCCTTAAATCTCTTCCCGACAAAAAACAATGCCGCTATACAAAAAGCTATTTTGACAACTATCATCCCAATATAATTATTAACACCCGGGTTTTCACCAGAGATTTTAGCAATCGCAAAACTCGCAAACAAAAACCCCAATACGACAGCTATCATATCTTCATCGGCTAAGCTATGACTAATTGTCTGGCCAACGTTTTTATTGCCACCAGACTTAAACCACCCTATCAATATCGATATACCCGCGATATACCAGAGGATATTAATCACACCAATTATTTCATTTTCGCTAAATGCTAACAATTTCTCTGTCCTAACTCTTTGCTGCGCTGAATTGCTTTAGCGATGGTTTGTTTTAATGTTTCTCTGACATCTGATGGCTCTAGAACGCTGCGTCCCGCAACAGTTGTTCCATTTGGAGATGACACCATGTCAATTAGCTGGCCAGTGGTAATATCAGTTTTCATCAAAAGCTCAGCAGTGCCAGCAAAGGTTTTTAAGGTAAGTGATTTTGCTATTTCACGATCCATACCCGCAGCTATTCCAGCCTGAATAAAACTTTCAACCAGATAAGCGACAAATGCCGGACCAGAACCGCTGATACCGGTTGCTTCTTCCAGTTCATCTTCTGACACTTCGACAACCACACCGCCAATACCGATAAGATTTCGAACAGCTAACGCTCCCATGACGCTAACGTTATGGCCAAAGGTAATCGCTCCGGCTAAATGCCCCACCAGGCAGCAAATATTAGGCATAACCCGAACCACCTGACCGCCGACTTGAGCTTCGATGTCAGCGATCTTGACACCAGCCATAATCGAAACAACCAGCTGCTCATCATGGGCTTTGATACCTTCGATAGCATCAGGAAAATTCTGGGGCTTAAAGCCAAGAAACACAATATCACTATTTGCGAAAACCTCGGCATTGGATTTTACCAGGTTAAAATCAGTTTCATTTGACAGCGAACCATCAGCATATCGTGGCGAGAAAAAACACACCTCATCCGGCAAAATCAAACCCGCCGACACAATTGAATTCAAAATAGCTGAAGCCATCTTGCCAAATCCACAAAAACCCAGTTTATACTTTTTATTCATTTTATAATTCCATAATAATTCTCGTCGCGAAGCGACACCGCCTCTTACTCTCTATCTCACTCATTTTCTAATCTCAACCCAAAGGCCATAATTTATTTTATCAGCCTTGCCAGTCAATGGCACGCGTATTCGATATTGTTTAATACCGAGTTGTTTCATAATATCATGCAGCTGTTCAACTGCCTTCTCAATATCATAATTCATTTTCTTTTGAGCATTTCGTATTTTTTTAGCTGCCGGAATCGGAAAATTCGTCGCAAATCCCCGGCCTATAAAAGCCACCCCTCCGGGCTTTAATACCCGGTAAATTTCGCTAAACGCTTTAGGCTTATCAGGCCAGAAATGATATGAACCCCGCGAAACAATAACAGAGGCATAATTATCCTTAAACGGCAAATCACAGGCATCGGCATAGATGGAACTAACTCGATTATCAAAACCATTTTTGCTGGCCAGTTGCATAAAATAGTCAAAAAAGCAGGGATTAATATCAGCATTAACCCAGTGCATTTTTGTACGTTTACATAATTCGATAATCAACGATCCCGGACCGCTGCCCAGATCGATGCCAATAGATTCATTATCCGCTAAATTATAATTATCAACTATTTGCTGAGCCAAAGGGCCATAGACCGGTGCCAGTGTAGTTTCACTGACCGTTATCATCCGCTGAGCATCGACAGCTTCCTGGGATAATTGTTTAGGCTCTGGCATTGGTTTTGAGACAGAAAAACAACCGGTGAATAAAAATAACATAAATAATAGTGAGTGTGATTTCATTTTTATAATTCCAATTCTAACGATTATAACAATCAGGCAATACCTTGAAAAAAGGCAAGCCATATTTTTTTCATTTTTTCTGCCCAACTCGTTTTTTGACTGCTATACTTATATAGAGATTAAAAAAGAACAGAAATAACAAAAAAACAGTATTTCATTCTCCTTGATAGCAAGCAAACATGCTGACAGCTGATGCTTTGGCATGTTTCTGGTCAGAGAATCGTTAACTTTCCCTCTCCATAAAAGGTCGGCCATTTTTTTTGGCTGACCTTTTATTTATCACTAACCGTTATTTCATATTCCAGCGATCCTTTAATCAGCAAATCTGTCGGGATGCTGTTTACGATAACTTCCTGATATTTACCCACAGGCATCTGACGTCGGCTATCCATAAGCATTGCCGCCTTGCTTGCCGGAAGTGATGGCAGCTGTTTATCCTTCAATGTATAACCCTGCTTAGGCAAAGCCATCGAAATATATAAATCATCCCGTTTAAGCTCAAATCTGCGATTAAGAACTTGTGTAATATCTGACAGGTCAAAAGCTGAATCAAGGGCTTTTTGATAAGTATCAAGCATTCGTTGGTAGCCAGCGGAATTGCCTATTGAAATTTTATATTTTCCATTAGGCAAATCAGCAGGAAGTTTCAATTCGACCGAAAATTCTTTTTCGCCCTGTCGGTCTCCTTTTAATTTCACCTTGGTCCTGACCGTCTCACCTGGAGCATATTGCGTTTTATCAATATCAGCATATACTATTGAAACGCCTGAGTTTTTATTAATCAGGGTGATTTTAACTTCGACCTTATCCAGTTTGACAGGCTTAAATGGATTATTCAAAATCAACGCTATCGATGAAGAAATATCATTCCTTAAAATAAAAGTGCTGTCGGCGACACCTTTGCATACCATATCTGCGGCACCATCAAACTGGGCTTTGACCTCGTATTCAAGAGTTACTTCCGGAAAAAGCTCACCTCGATAGCTTAGGGCCCCTATAATCGCAGAATATACTAATGAAGCACTCATTTTTTTATCCCGCATAGCTTTAATATTAAAAGTTCTGCCAGAGGCCATATCGGGCCATCGAATCTGCACTTCAATATCGGTCATTTCCGGAATAATGCCTACCTGGCCATAAACAGCAGGAGTTTCATCACCCAATAATGTCCCAACAATTTCCAAATCGCCACCCAGCTTAAATGACATGCGTTTGCTTGACATTATCGTATGAATATAAGCTGTCGCCATCGGGCTGTTAATCGGGCCAGCGCCATTCCATGGATGGCCAAACGCAAAAACATGATTGCCAATAACTTCTGTTACGGTTCCAATAGCCGCACCGCTGATATCACCTGAAAGCAAAGGCACCGCGATGGAAGAACCCGGTTCCAGCTTGGGTTTTGACTGAATATTACCATTAATATGGCCAGCACCAACACCTGTGGAATTGAAAATCACGCCAGGCAAATCCCTTTGCAGCATTTTCATCCCAGCAGAGCTCATGCCGCTAATATTCCACGCCAACGGCATCTCAACTCCATTATCAGAGCTGTTAGCCCGTTTTGCCAGCCCCGAATCGACAAGCATCTTTGCGACCTGCTGATCTGTTAACAGGTCAGCACGCATTAAATTAGCATACAAATTCCTGTCAAAATGGCTACTGACAGACTCTTTAGATTTCTTCCGTTTGCTCAACAAACCAACTTTATAAGTATCAAGCATCTGCTTTATAGGCGTAACACCATAGAGAGCTTCTTCAGAGTATTCCCAACCAAAAGCCATCGCCCCCAGCAATCTCCCCTTAAAATACACCGGCGAGCCTGAGCAGCCCTGAACCCCACGTGCTAAATCAAAACGAGGATCATTACATTTAATCAAAACTGCGGACCGCCCAGCCGAATGGCCCGGCATGACAGAAATAACTTCAACCTCAAACTTTTCAATGGTCGTACCATGAAAAACTGTCAGCCCATAGCCTTTCATGCCCTCTTTGATCTCGCTGACATCAATATGCCTTTGCAGATCAAACTGCAATTGAGGCAATTCTTCGATTTTTTCATCAATTATTTGACCAAAACAAGCAATTTGGATCAAAAACAAAACCAGTAATACCAACTTTTTATCAATACGCATACATACCTTTCTGTAAAAATAATAGTCTGATATTGTAACGACAATATATCACACTAGCAAGATTTATTGCAATTGATATAAACATCACAAACCATCCAAAAATTTCAAAACGAATATTCGCTAAAATTATCCAAATCCATACAGAAATACCGATATAACCTAAAGTGGTTTTACTGGAATGTAAAACCCTATATATTATGACATAAACCCTTACCAAAAAAAGGCTTAGGTAAGCAAATAAAGCTTGACAACTGATATATGAACCAATACCTGTTAAAATTTGAACAAGCCTGCCTTGATAGCACACCTGAAGCTTTGCTGGTTATCGGGATTGGTTGCATTGTTATCGGGCTATTTCTCTGGCTAGGTGGCACCCGCTATAGCTGGCTGGTTGCAGGAATTGTCGGGTCCGCGATTGGGCTAGGGGCAGGATTGCTCATTTGCGCCGGCTTTGATACCCAAACCCTTCCTACTATTTTAATTTCAATAGCTGTAGGTGCTGGCATCGCAATTTTACTACAAAATGTCATAATTATCACCCTGGCGGTAGCAATTTTTGCTGTTTCAGGTGGTACTGCCTATCTGGGATACTTATTAAATAACCCTGATGAGCAAGCAGAAACAACTCAACAACAGGATTTCAAACCTATAGAAGAGCTGACTGAGAAAGCTGAAGAAACTGTAAAAAATGGATTAATTGTTGAAAAAATTGAAGAATTTAATGAAAAAGGAGGCATGAAAGGCCTCTTGCTTCGCGTCAAAGAAGTAGGTATGGAAATAACTAATAAAGCCTCTAAAGACAAAGGATTGCTGGCATTATTTACCGCTATAGGGGCTGTACTAGGCCTTATTATAGCATTAATGGTGCTAAAATGGATAGTTCTGGCTCTCTGCTGCAGCATAGTAGGCAGTGCGGTACTGATTCTTGGCACAATAATGGCTTTAATGTTCAAAGGCGCTACGCCTATCACTAGTATGATAAATGATCCAAAATTACTGCCTTCAATTTTCTTTTTCATGGTCGCTTTCGGATGGACAGTCCAAATGTTACTAGCCGGTCCATTAAGACAAAAAGAATCTGCAAAAAAAGTAAAAAATGAAGATGAGGATAAATAAATGAATTTTTACAATGTACTTGCTGAAGCTGCCCAAAGCACTGCCGGAGCCGCCGAAACTAACCCCAGTCCTGATATTAGTGCTCAGGAATTATGGGATCAGTTCTGGACCCAGATAACTAATTTCTCCTGGCGGGAAGGCATGATATGCCTGGTATTCGCATCTATATATCTATTTTATGGTTGGAGACTGTTTAAGGTCTTGGTTGTTATTAATTTCGCCCTCATCGGCCTGCTTATTGGTAAATTCGCAGGTCAACAAGCCGGCTCACCTATGTGGGGCGGGATATTAGGTACTGTTGCAGCAGCGCTGCTGGCCTGGCCTTTTATGAAAGTTGGAGTAGCACTGCTGGGTGCAACTGCCGGGGCAATTTTAGGGGCTGCTCTCTGGTGGGCGACACCTCTAAATAATGATTTATGTTGGAGTGGAGCTTTAGCTGGTTTCGTTGCTGGTGGATTATTGGCTTTTTCCAGCTATAAAGTCTCAATTATGCTGTTTACTTCGCTACAAGGAGCTGTATTTTTGGCTTCGGGAATGCTTATTTTGTTATATGATTGCCCGAACCTGACCAGTTTCATCAGCAACTCTGTTAATAAACATGTTTTTATTGTTCCAGCGATGGTAATTGTACCTACATTTTTTGGGGTTATGTTCCAGAAAAAACTTATCGCAATGGAATCAAAATGGACTATGCCCGATAATGAAGGATGGGGCAGAAAATAAATATTATGAGGAAAGAAAAATGAGAAGAATTATTGTTTGTTTGCTAATATCGATTTGTTTCTTTAGCCTGGCCGGCTGTTCTTCAGTCAAGCACAGGGTGGCTTTATATAATGTTGTTGAACATGACGCAGACCCATTCTATGGTGGTACTGAAAACGCCAAAACTACTAATCCCGCCGAGCAAACCTGGCTGGGCAAACTGGATAAACCTGGCTCAGCGGTTCTTGACACAGTTCTTTTACCTGTTGATGCTATCTATTATGGGTCTAGAAAAGCACTGGTCAAAGACTTCTAATCCAATTTTTACTTGAATCTTAGTTCCCTGTGGCCGATAATAATATCATAAGCATATATGCTATTGGTACAATTATTTCTCAGGAAGGAATATACATATGATAAAAAAAGCAGTTTTTACCTTAATACTGTTTTTATTGGTTTTGCCAGGATGCCACAGGTCAGCTAAAGATAAAAGAAAGTTGGCTGTCGAACTTTATGTCAACGCAATGGTCAGTAGATCCGGCAAACTCGATGATCAGGCAATTGCAGACTTGAAAAATTCTGTCAAGGTTGACCCTGAATTCACATTAGCCCATTCAATGATGGGCCAAATATACAAAGATAGCGGACAATACGAACTGGCGGCCACCTCTTATGAAAAAGCCTGCGCACTGAATCGCTGGAGCTTCACAAATCATTTCAGTTTAGGTGAAGTATATTTCACTCTGGAAAAATTTGAAGATGCCAAAAACAAGTTTGGCCGGGCAGTTTTGATTAAACCTGAACATGTTCAGGCCAATTTCAATCTGGGTGCCTGTTATTATGAAACTGATGATTTTGCCAATGCCCTGAAATACTATAGCAGAGCCGCTGACCTTGACCCACAAAATGATCTTATCCTTTCATTGATGGGAGATATGCAGGGCCTATTGGAAAACCCCGAAGCAGCCCTGGCCAGCTATCGCAAATCTCTAGACATTAATCCCGATCAGCCTAAGATTATGATCAATATGGCCAAGATTTATCTTAGTACAGGCCGCTATGACCCGGCTAATTTATTACTAAAAAAAGCTATTGAGCTGGATAACAAGGATCCATACCCGCATTTTTGTCTAGGCTATATCGCACTCCAGAAAGACCAACCAGAAAAGGCATGGGAAAACTATCAAGAGGCTCTAAATTTAGATGGCGACAATTTCCAGGCCTTAAATGGAGCTGCGGTATCGAATATTTTTATGCATTATAAAGACCCCAAGAATCTTTCCAAAATCAAAGCTGCAGTGAATTACTGGCAACGCTCACTTGCAATAAATCCCGATCAGAATGACATTAAAGATAAACTGGCAAAATATCAAAAGATTCTGGATGATGCACCGGTTGAATAATTTCTTAGCAATCTAAATTCACTAACGCTAAGCCACCCTGCTCCTGCACAGCTTCATTGTAGCCGTTTAATATAGGGCTTGTTCAATAAATCACAAGTTATTTATTGCAAAAGGTTTATGATTTAAATAGAATACTTCAGGTGAACG
>JAEIOG010000010.1 GCA_016342495.1 Phycisphaerae bacterium | reverse complement strand
AAGAAAGCTTCGTAATTGACACTATCGCCATTTTTTGCATTATTCGAAAGAGTTCGCCGCCGGAGATCGGTAAGCTGACTTCTTTGGAAAAGCTGGACCTTAGCAATAATAACTTAACAGTCTTGACCAAGAGCCTTATCCAGCTGGATATGGAGATTGTCTGGGGGGAAAATATGGCGGCAAAGGCACCAACCTCGAAGCAACCCGCTGGAAGTTCCGCCGGTGGAGATCGTCAAAGAAGGCAAGGAAGCGATTAAGCAATATTTCGCCGAACAGGACAAGGCAAAGGGCAGTCAATAATAATTAATAAAGTCTCCCCAAATTGTTTTTTACAGGTAAATTGGTGATTTGTATGTTTTTTTAAGGAATGACCCCGGGTCAGTGCGTTAATATTATAGTGATTGATCAATTAAAGAAGTGAAATTGAGTAAAAGCAGGTAAATCTTTGTGGAACAGGAACTTATAAAAAGGGCCCAAGATGGTGATCGCGGTGCATTTGAGCAGATATATCAGCGGTACCGGGATTATATGCTCTCGCTGGCGATGCATTTGACCGGTCATGGCAGCTGGGCCGAAGATGTTGTGCAGGATGTCTTTGTGCGTTTCATTGATTCGCTGGAGACCTTTCAATTGTGCGGCAGCTTAAAGGGTTATTTTTCTGTATGTGTGGCGAATAAGGCTCGAGATCTGCTGCGCAGGCAGAAAGTTAGAGTCAGCCAGGGACTTGATGCGGCCAATGATATTGCCGGCGGCACTGATGGACCTTTGAAACTGCTGGTAAGTAATGAAGAGAAGCTATTAGTCAGGCAAGGGCTGGCAAAGCTGCCTTATGATCAGCGCGAAGTTATAGCTTTGCACAGCTATGGCGGCATGGAGTTCAAAGAGATAGCTGTGGCTTTGGATATTCCAGTTAAAACGGCTTATAGCCGCTGGAGTTATGGGATTGATAAGCTTAGGGTGTTAATAGTCCATGAAAATTGAGAATACAGGTGTCGCTTGGCGATGTGTTTATCAGCATGGGCACAGCCCATCCTACCTGATACAGGTGATGATATGAGTGAAAAAGATAAAATTGAGAAATTAATAGAGCAGATGAATTATGCCGGCGATCAGGAAATGCTTGATCGACTGGATGATGCAGTCTTTGCTAAATGGGATAATATTGATAACAATCAACCGGAAGGATCTACTGGACTTCCCGGGAGTATTGGTATGGGTAATCAAAAAAAGAATAATGGTAAGAGAGTTTTAGGGTTTATTCTATCTATAGCTGCGGTGGCGGCATGTGTATTTATAGTTTCAATTTTGCAGACGGACGATGAGTTGGTTGAGCAGAAACCTGATAAGACTTTTGCTAAAGTGGATATTATTGCTCCCAACAATAAAGATGATTTAGAGATAGTTGAATCAATCGAAAAGCCAAAGGTTCAAATTGGTGCAGAGATACCACCAGATGCTTATGTTGTAAACATAGAACCAACTGCAAAAGCGATAGAAACGAAAGATGATGAGTTGATAGAGCCAAGTCCAGATAGAACTCCTGCTAAGGAGATTGAAATAAAAAAAGAAAATATTAAAGATAATGAATCAATCGAAATAATAGTAGAGAAACCAGCAGAAACTGACGTGAAGGCACAGACTGACATTTTTGTCACAGATGCAACTGGTTCGAATAATAATACAGTTAGTGCTGATCTTGAGTTTAAAGCCCGGCAATTTGAAATGCGTGGAATGGGTTTAAGGAACGAAGCTGAAATTTTAATTAGTGACAAGCATTCTGCAAACCCACCAACAGCGGACGGAATAGTGTATTATAACACAGTAGAAAAGCCTGTTGTTATTAACTCTGAAGAATACGATCAGGTAAATGATAATGTCTTCAAATCAGCCAAGAATGAACCACTATCAACATTTTCGATAGATGTTGATACTGCCAGCTATTCTAATGTTCGACGGTTCTTAAATGATAATATGATGCCGCCAGCGGATGCGGTGCGGATTGAGGAGTTGGTCAATTATTTTCCTTATGATTATGCCGGGCCAAAAGATGACAGGCCGTTTGCGGTTCATGCTGAGATTTGTGCGTGTCCCTGGGAAAGCAGGCATCAGTTAATGCGGATTGGGATTAAGGGTAAGGAGATGGCTACCGAAGAGCTGCCCGACAGCAATCTGGTGTTTTTACTGGATGTTTCCGGATCGATGAGCGATTATAATAAGCTGCCCTTGCTGAAAAAGGCTTTTGGAATGCTGGTTGATCAGCTGGGCCCGCGGGATAGGGTAGCAATTGTGGTTTATGCCGGCAATTCAGGGGTTGTACTGGAATCGACAACTTGTAATGCCCGGAACAGGAGAAAAATCATTGGGGCTTTGGATAGATTAAATGCCGGTGGATCAACTAATGGTGGGGCCGGGATACAATTAGCTTATAATATCGCCAGCGAGAATTTTATCGAAGATGGTATTAATCGGGTGATACTGGCTACCGATGGAGATTTTAATGTTGGAGTTACCGCCAGGGATGATTTGATTTCATTGATAGAAAAGAAGGCCAAAAGCGGAGTGTTTTTGACTGTGCTGGGCTTTGGTATGGGCAATTATAAAGATGGCACCGCCGAACAACTGGCTGATAAAGGCAATGGCAACTATGGTTATATCGATTCGATTCTGGAAGCCAAGAAGCTGCTGGTCGAACAAAGGAATGGCACATTGGTGACAATTGCCAAGGATGTAAAAATTCAGGTTGAGTTTAATCCGGCAAAAGTTGCTGGCTATCGATTGATTGGCTATGAAAACCGTATGCTCAATAAAGAAGATTTTAATGATGATAAGAAAGATGCCGGCGAGATTGGTGCCGGTCATACGGTGACGGCATTGTATGAGCTGGTTCCGGTGGGGGTTAAGGTTCCAGCTGGTGTAGATAAATTAAAGTATCAGACAAATGTCGAAACCGAAGTCAGTGATGCCGCGAAAATGAGTAATGAACTGTTGACAGTTAAGTTGCGGTATAAGGCTCCGGATGGTGCTAAAAGTGAGCTTATCAGTTTTCCTGTTTCCCAGCAGGATAGAAGTTTCACCCAGTGCAGCGAAGATTTTAAGTTCGCCTGTTCGGTTGCAGGTTTTGGTATGCTGCTGCGAGACAGTAAATACAGCGGTGACCTGGAATATGAAGATGTATTGAAGATGGCCAAAGCCGGTAAGGGCGATGATGATGCAGGCTATCGCGCTGAGTTCATCAAACTGGTGGAAATGGCCGAGGCCCTGGACCGGGAATAAGTCAATATCAAACAGAGGGGCCAGATAAGAAAAGCTTCCAGCTTGTCATTTATTCCATTAACTCATGCAGAGATAAATGACAGATTGTCCAGACCTAAAATAAATCTGCTATAAAAGTAAATGACTGGACGATATGTCCATGCATCTGGTTTATGCCTTATATTCTTCGGTTCGATGCCTGACAATCTGACCATTGGCCATATAGATAACATCTTCGGCTATATTGGTGGCATGGTCAGCGATTCGCTCAAGATGGCGGGAAATCGACAACAAATGCAGTAAATGGTTGACCTGATCGGGATTGGTCTGAACCTGATCTTTAAATTGTTCATATATCTGGGAATTAATAGCATCAACCTGATCATCTTCCTGGCAAACCTTAAAGGCTAAATTGCAGTCCATATTGACTAGTGAATCAATAGATTGCTTTACCATAAGCTGGGTTTTTGTAGCCATCTGTTCAAAATCAAAAGGGATACCAGTATGATTCTGACCGGCAAGAAAAACACTGCGCTCGGCAATATTGACGGTAAGGTCGCCAATACGTTCCAGATCATTATTGATTTTCATGGCAGTGATAATAAAACGCAAATCGATGGCAACCGGTTGATGCAAAGCAAGGATTTTCAGACATTCTTCTTCGATTTCAACTTCCATCTGATCAATTTCATCATCAGTTTCAATTATCTTTTGAGCGATTATAGCATCATGATTTTTGACGGAATGTACCGCCTGAAACAAGTTTTCTTCAACTTTACCACATAAAGTCAATAGCATTTTTTTTAAGTTTTCTACTTCTCGTTGTAAATGTTTAGCCATCGTGGGCTCCTCTATATATACTCAGCTTTGGTCCTAATAATTATTGTCATAGGTCGATGCTATGATACATGAATTTTTACCATCATCAATAGTGACCGTCAAGTCATTGGTTATCGTCAGTTTGGCATCTTTATAATCAAAATTATCTGACAATTCGTTAATTAATTCAATTCGGCTCCAAGGCAGAATTCGGTATTCGCATGGACCGGTTTTTATGTCTTTCAAACTATTGATATTTTTCCTGAAATGATAAGTTTTACATTCCAGTCTGAGATATATTTTATTAATCTCAATTACTTTTCCGATCATAAGATGATTATGTGCATCGGGGTAATTCTTAACGGTTCTAACTTTCCATATTTGTTTTTCTGCTTTATCGCTCATTATCCAAATCTTCCTGTTATATAATCTTCAGTTTTTTGTTTCTTAGGTTTTGTAAACATTTCATCTGTTGGCCCGGTTTCGATCAGCTCGCCTTCATAAAAGAAAGCGGTGAAATCCGAAACCCTGGCTGCCTGCTGCATATTATGGGTTACAATTACAATAGTGTAATCCTGACTTAATAAACCTATAAGGTCTTCAATTCTGGCCGTCGAACGTGGGTCAAGTGCCGAGGCCGGTTCATCCATAAGCAAAACTTCCGGTTCAATCGCTAAAGCCCGGGCGATACAAAGCCTTTGTTGTTGGCCACCAGATAGCCCCATGGCATTCTGGTCAAGCCGATCTTTAACTTCATCCCAGAGGGCGGCACCTTTGAGACTTTTCTCAACGGTTTCAGCCAGGCGGGATTTATTTTTTTCGCCATGGATACGCGGTCCATAAGCAACATTATCGAAAATGGATTTGGGGAATGGATTGGACTTTTGGAAAACCATGCCGATATTTTTTCTCAGCTCGACAATATTCATTCCTTTGCGATAAATATTATTGCCATCGAGCAGGATTTCTCCTTCGACTCGGGTGCCATCGATTGTATCATTCATGCGATTGATATTCCGAATGAAAGTGGATTTTCCACATCCTGATGGCCCGATAAGGGCGGTTACCTGCTTTTGGGGGATATCCATAGAGATATCAAACAAGGCCTGAGTGTCGCCATAATAGAAGCTGAGATTATTGACAACAACTTTTGATTTATTTTTAATTTTTACCATTTATATTTCTTTCTGATTTTGCTACGAATTATAATCGCTATCAGGTTGATTCCAAGAACTAAAGTCAATAATACCAAAGCTGTACCATATTGCATTGGTCTGATTTTATCAGCATCTGGATGTTGGGTTGCCAGTATATAAAGATGATAAGGAAGGCACATAACCTGATCAAAAACAGACTTAGGTAGCTTTGGCAGGTAAAAAGCGGCAACTGTCAAAAGCACAGGAGCTGTTTCGCCTGCGGCCCGGCCAACACCAAGAATAGAACCGGTAAGCATCCCGGAAAACGAATAGGGCAGCACATTAGTGCGGATCGTCTGCCATTTAGTAGCGCCCATTGCCAGAGATGCCTGTCTTATCCCTAGCGGTACAGCTCGCAGGGCTTCTTCGCTTGACGCTATTATGATTGGCAGAATCATGCAGGCCAGTGTCAAACACCCTGACAGTATCGATGAGCCGAAATTCAAAAATATTACAAAAAGACCCAACCCGAACAAACCAAATACAATTGAAGGCACACCAGCAAGGGTGATAATGGCCATTCTTATTACCTGAGTAAATTTTCCCTGGCGGGCATATTCTGATAAATATATTGCCGCAGCCATACCTAATGGCAACGCCACAACAATGGTTCCAGTCATCAAACATAAAGTACCGACAATAGCTGGCAATATCCCGCCTTCAGCCCCGGATTTACGCGGCATTGCCGTTAGAAACTCCCAGTTGACAGCTGGGATTCCAAGGTAGATAATACGGAAAATGATATAAGCTATTATCAAAACAATGCTATATGTAACTGATCGCATAAACCAGAATATAATTGTTTCTGTTTTACTATTTGTCATCCTATCATCCTGTATTTTTTCAAAATCTTAAATGCAATCAAATTAAGAATAAAAGTTGCGATAAGCAAAACGATTCCTACGCAGAATAATGCCTTATAGTGGGTTGATCCAAAAGGAACTTCCCCCATTTCCGCTGCGATAGTAGCTGTCATGGTACGAACTGATTCAGTTGGATTGCCGGTAATAAGAGCGGAATTTCCAGTAACCATCATTACGGCCATCGTTTCACCAATAACTCTACCTATCCCCAGCATGACAGCAGTGATAATCCCCGGCAGGGCCGCAGGAACAATTACGCGCCATACAGTTTGCATTTTACTGGCTCCCAATGCCAGAGATGCGGATTTGTAATCTTTGGGCACCGATCGTATCGCATCTTCTGAAATTGATATCACTGTGGGGATAGCCATCAAAGCCAGCAGAATCGCACCTGACAAAGCATTATATCCGGACTGTAAACCGAATACTTTTTTTACCATCGGAACAATAATAAGCAAACCAAAAAAACCTATTACAACCGATGGAATGCAAGCTAATATCTCAATAAATGGTTTTAGAGTTTCACGTTCCCTGGGTTTGGCTAATTCGGCAATATAGACTGAAGCACCTACTCCAAATGGAATCATTATGATAGTTGCCATTGTGGTGACAAGGAGTGACCCACAAATAAGCGGCACCAGACCAAATGATTCTCTTTGAGATGAAACGGGCATCCATCGCGTGTGAAACAATTCTTTCAGACCCGGTTCATATAGAAAGCCGAAAGCCTCTTTACCCAGGAACGTGAAAATCAGCAAAACGATTAGAATACTCATTGAAGCAGCCGCTGCCAATGTGTATTTAACCGCTTTTTCCTTAAATAATATTTTGCGCCAGTTTTGCATATTTTTTTATACCGGTGGCAATGATTTTTTTATAAATCATTGCCACCCAACTTGGTCTTGAACTTTTGCCTAGAGTTACTTTACAACAACATAACCAGTTTCCTGAACAATTTTCTGACCTGCACTACTTAAACAATAATCCAGGAATTTTTTGATATTGCCGGTAGGCTCACCATTAGTATAGAACTGCAAACCACGAGCGACTGAATATGTTCCTTCTTTAATGCTTGCATCTGAAGGGACAACAGCAGGTGTGCTTGCATCAGCCTTAACTGCGATGATTTTAACCTTACCTTTGGCTGCCAAGGCATAGCCTAGTCCAACATAACCAATTGCGCCTTTGTTTTCAGTGACTGCCTGGACAATCGCTGAGGTAGCCGGCATGAGTTTTGCTGAAACCGCATAATCTTTTTTATTCAGCACAACATCCTGAAAGAAAGAATAGGTTCCTGAACTGGATTCACGGCTTAGGATCTCAACTGGCATATCGACTCCGCCAACTGTCGACCAGTTAGGTGTCGCTCCGGTATAGATTTTTCCAATTTGTTCGATTGTCATTTCATTTACCGGATTGGCAGGATTAACAATCACTGCGATACCATCACGAGCAACAACCAGTTCGGTTAATGTTATCCCTTTGTCGTTGGCTTGTTTGATCTCTTTGTCTTTGACTTCTCGTGAAGCGGCACAAATATCAGTCGTCCCATTGAGGATAGCGGCTATGCCCGTGCCTGAACCGCCACCAGTAAAAGATACATCAATACCAGTATTGGATTTACCAAATTCTTCTGCCCAGCTGGCTACCAGATGAGCCATGGTATCAGAACCTTTAATGGTAATAAAGGTATTATCGCCAGAATCGGCATCTTTTTTGCTACAGCCTGCAAACAATGCAAAACTCATAGCCAAAGCAATCAGTACACTTGTCATTTTTCTTGTTTTCATAACTTTACCTTTCAAAAATTAATTTCTAACCTTTTATAAATATTCTAGGCCAGCTTTGTTAAAATTCCATTAGGAATTCATTAGTTTAATAATATAGCTGGATTACCCGCTATATTTCTCAGATAATCCAGCTTTTAAAGGGAAATTCTTAGAATTTAACGATCAGGTCAAACTGCAAAACGCGATAATCATTTTCATCATCGCTTCTTTGGTCGCAAAAATATGATACTGCGGTCTGGATATTTTTGGCAATTTGATATACTCCGGCGATACGATGGCCTTTACCATTGGTGCCGCCACCGATGAAGTCGCCATCGCTTAGGCCACCCAGAACCGCATCAGCTTCCAGGTCTCGATAGTCATAACTAACCTGCCAGGAACCCGGGTTTTTAGCTTTATTGACAGTAAAGCCCACCAGCCAACCGGTGTCATTATTATCGGCTTCCAGATTATTGACATAATCACCTGCGACGCTGAAAGGCATTGATCCGATATGGGTGTTGTATTGGGCGAAAGCTTCAAAGATTTGATAATCATTGGCATAATTGCCAGCTATATCAGGAGTGTTACCTTTCATATCAAGACCACCAATGGTGCTGCCTTTGATATTGCCATAGTCATACAATGTAGCACCGGTAATAAATTCATTGTCAGCATTGATTTTGATTTTCGTACCGAGCTGTGCTCCCCATAGCGATGCATCGACATCACCGCTGGATTCCTGGGCCCAGAAAGTTCCGCCATTGGCGAACAAAGAGATATTGTCATCAAGTTGCAAATCATAATTAATTGCCGCACCTTCGGGGGTAACATCTGAATCCCAGATTAATGAACTTTTTCCGGGCAAGTAGAAAGGATTCTTCATTTTACCACCTGTAACGTTTAATCCGTCGATTAGTTCAGGACTGTAGGTTAGGTATGCAAGGTCAAGGCCAAGGTCTTTAGTGGAAAATCCATCACCCATGGTCTGATTTGTCGAAGTAGCACTTGAACCGCCGGTAGCAAATCTGAAATTGGTAGACCACTGGTCATTGATTTTAGTTTTAACACCAATTCTGGCCCGATAGCGACCGCGATGACGATCCATTTTGTCATCATTTTCAGCTTCGATAGTCTCATGCCGCAAGCGTAAATCGCCATAAATAGTGGTTCTTTCCAGCCAACGCAGGCTTTCCGGCAGTGTGAATTCTTTGCTGTTATCCCGATCATTTTTTAGCTGGGATACTTCCTTTTGCAGCTGGGAGATAATCTGTCCCTGCTCATCAAGGGTTTTTTTGACCTGCTCATCAGACTGGGCCCAGCTAAGCTGGCTGTTAAATGCTGATAATGCCAACAATACAACAATAATTTTCTTCATGTTTAACTCCTGTTACAGTTATCTTTTTATTAAACCTGTCAAATCATTGACTGGCTTTCACTATTACAAAAAAATACCGAGGGTTTGTTAGCAGAATATTAGTGTCATATTAGTTTAGCATTACTTAATTAGAATATTGTTGGGTTAAGGTTTTCTCTAAAAATTTAATTTTTACTGTGAACGAATTTTTTGCCCGCTGGACTGCCGAACAAAAAACTGTGAATATCTACAAATATGCACGATTCTTTGTTCTTTGCCAGCAAACAAAATCTTTCGTTCTCGCTAGGAAAGCAATTATTAGAGATACCCTTAAGTAAGTGATTGCAGGAGATTAAATATTTTTAACATTAAAATTACATTTTGTCGCAAAAAACAATAGGATGTCGGGAAAATGAGTTAATTTACATATCGGAATTGTGTATAAGGGGAAATGTCCAGACAATATGCTAGGAGGCACTGTCTGAAAGTTGGCTGGCTAGTTTTTCGAGTCTGGGGGCCCGGGCCTTGATAAGATTGCTGGCGGCTTGTTTAAGCAGCTTGATATTGCTGGAATTGATTTGATCAATTTTGTCGGAGGCTTCCTTGAGGTTGGCCTGCAGGCGGATATAGTTATTGCCCAGTAAGTGCAGCAGCTGATGATTGACTGTATCAGATAGTCCATCGCTCATGCAACCAACAATTGGCGAAGACCATTCTACCTTGCCCCAGTTACGGGCGTCACTATAGGCTATGGGGTTGCGAAGGTTGCCGGTGCCCAGAGAAACAACATAGATTTCATCATCAGGAAAAATTTTGCGGGCTTCGATATAGGCAGACATTGCCGGGTTATTGATAAAAATGCCGCCATCAATTAAGGTTCTGACCTTTTGATTGATTTTGATCTGATGCGGTTCAAAGAAAGTAGGGGCAGCTGTTGCCGCCCGGCTGACATGGCGCAGTTGCAGTCGACTATGACGGGCTTTCCAGCTTTTAATAAAGCAGGGCACGCGATATTCAATATCATAAGCCGGGGTCATAACCTTAGTCAGCAGGGTTTCGAGTCGATAATTGCCAAAATAATCTATCAATAAGTCTTCAAGCTTGTCATGTTGATATTTTTCGTCGGCCAGGCCACCGGCTGAATATAAACTTTTCCAGGTAGAACGGTAGAAAATATCATCGGCATGTTTTTCGTAGAGGTCTGCTAAGTCATCAGCGGTATAATGGGCTCTGGCAGGGGCTTGCTCGGCGGGTTTGGCTATGCCCAAGGCGATAATAGCCCCGGTAGAAGTGCCAACGATCAGATCGAACAGGCTGGATGTGGCTTTACCGGTGAGTTTTTCCAGATGGGCCAGAACCAAAGCCGGGATGATGCCACGTATACCGCCGCCATCAATAGCGAGAATGTGACGTATGGTTTTTTTGGTTGATGATCTGGACATTAAAGCTATTGTAGTGATTAAGCTGGGTTTTGCCAAGGAGAAAAATGATAATAAAAAACTATAATATATCAGTATAAATGAGCTATCTAATATGATTAAGTTGTTCAATGCCAGTGTTTTATAGAAATATTCCCGAGTGGATTCGAACCACCAACCTTCGGCTTCGGAGGCCGACACTCTGTCCAGTTGAGCTACGGGAACAGCTTTGATGGTTTCCCATCAAGAATGGATAGTATAGCTATCATTATTGAATTGTCAATAGTTAATCCTTTTGGTTAACCTTGCATTTCTGATACCGGCTTGCTATTTCAGCTGATATCTATTATAATTGTACATTACGGATCTATTGGTTTTCAGAAGCTGTCATTTTTTTGCATTTTATATTTGATTCTTTCATTTATATTTAATTATATAATACATAATATGTTGCAGGTTAAGGTTTTACAAATGCTAACCTGTATTCAATCATCGTGATGATTCTTGAGAAAAAGGGGTTAATAATGGACCATCCAAATCCATGTCGTAAGCAGGGTTTTACTTTAATTGAACTTTTAGTGGTTATTTCTATCATTGCGCTGCTGGTTTCTATTTTGATGCCGGCCCTTTCCAAAGCACGGCAAAAAGCCAGAAATGTCGTTTGTTTGGCAAATATGCATCAATGGGGTTTGATATGGTCAATGTATACCAGTGAAAATAATGGTCGTTTCCCTGGCTCTGCCGGGCAGATTGGCTGGGCTCGAGGTGAATGGATTATCGCTTTGCGTGACCAGTATGATACCAAATCTGAAATTCTTATATGCCCGACGGCCAATAAGCCTAATCCAAATAGTTCACAATCAAGCATTGGCGGTTCAAATTATTCTTATAAAATGGGTTTAACTTCTGATCAAACCGAAAGTGACCGTGAGATTTGCAGCTATGGCGCTAATTGCTGGATATATGATTGTTCGACATGGGTACAGAGCCGGGACCCGAAATTATATTGGCGAAACAATTCATCAAAACATGCTAATTATATCCCAATATTTGGCGATTGTATGTGGCGAGGCGGGGCTCCTTATGATTATAATAGCCCGCCAACAAAAGACAGTCAGTGGGAAGGTTATGGCCAGGGCATGAAACATTTTGCCCTGAATCGCCATGATGGTAAAGTGAATTTCACTTTTATGGATATGTCGGCCAGACCATCCGGGATAAAAGAGTTATGGCGTCTTCGCTGGCACAAATCCTTTAAGGTAAATGGCCCATACACTGCATCAACTTATGCTTGGCCGGCATGGATTGAAAAGCTTCCGGAATAAATTTAAGGGCACCTTTAATAATATTGTATCAAAAGCTGGGTATTGCTTATCCGGTTGATGGGTGCTTGCTATCAAATCTGCTGTTGCATAACCTTTTTATTTATGTTATATTTTCAGTCAAATTCATGATAATTATTGTCTGAAAAGGTGGTTTTAGTAATAAAAATCTTATTTTATTACTGATTCTACCGGGTTATTGGTTCAGGCAAAGCAAATATTTACTCGTAATAAGGAAATGTAAATGAATAAAAACAGAGAAAAATTCTTGCAGGAAATCCTCAATGCTCCCAGTCCATCAGGTTTTGAACAACCCGCCGCTGAAGTGTTTCGCAAACGCGTTAAAGGTTTTGCTGATGTAGTAGAACGGGATGTCCATGGCAATAGCTATGCGATTTTGAACCCGAAAGCGAAATTCAAATTCATGCTGGCAGGCCATATTGATGAAATTGGCCTGATGGTTAACTATATAGATGAAAATGGTTATCTTTATGTTGGCCAAATTGGCGGCATGGACCCGGCTTTGCTGGTGGGCCAACGGGTAAAGATCCTGACAGCCAAAGGTGATGTGTTGGGCGTAGTAGGCCGCAAAGCTATCCATTTGATGACAGCTGAAGAACGCACCAAAGGCGTTAAAATGGACAATATCTGGATTGATATTGGCGCTGCTGACAAAAAAGAAGCTGAAAAAATCATAGCTATTGGTGATCCGATGGTTATTGATGTCGAATGTCGCCGCCTGGGCACAGATAAAATTATCGCCCGTGGCTGTGATGATAAAGCTGGTGCTTTTATTGTAGCTGAAGTTATCCGCGAACTGTCCAAAAAGAAACTTAATGTTTCTGTTATTGGTGTAGCTACCGTTCAGGAAGAAGTTGGTCTGCGTGGTGCTATTACTTCATCTTACAATGTTAATCCCGATGCTGGAATTGCTATTGATGTTGGCTTTACCTCTGATCATCCGGAAGTTGACAAAAAACTCATTGGCGATATCAAAGTCGGAGCCGGGCCAATCCTGCACCGTGGGCCAAATATCAATCCGGTATTAGAAGCTGGTTTGTTTAAGACCGCCAAAACCAATAAAATCCCATATCAGGTTTCTGCTGAACCTCGCGCAACTGGTACTGATGCAAACGCAATTCAGTTATCACGCGGCGGGGCGGCTGCCGGACTGATTTCTATGCCTAATCGCTATATGCACACTCCAGTGGAAGTTGTCAGCTTGACAGATCTGGAAAATGTCATTAAACTGATTGTAGCTTATATCGAGAAATTGCCGGCTAAAAAGGATTACCGGCCTTAGTCCTTTCAAGGAAGATACAGCAACATGTCCGGCTTCAGGCTGGGCATGTTGTTTTTTTACAGGTTGAACCTGTTTCAGCTTACATAAGGATCGCTGATTGGTGGTTACTTCCGGCGTCGTTGCCGCCTTGTTTTGGATGATGTCTAATGTTTGGGATAGAATTTTATTGATAATTGTTTGGAGTTGCAAATGAGACGTCGTGATTTTATTAAAAATGGGGTATTGTTTACTGGTGGTATTGCTTTAGGGGGTTGTTTAAATGTTTCTCGCTTTAAGCAACATAAAAGCATTCGATTTGGCATATCTACGGATATTCATCAGGATATAATGCATGATGCTGAGAAGCGTCTGGCTCTGTATCTTCAGGCGGCGGAAAAGCAACAGGTGGATTTTGTTATTGATTTGGGTGATTTTTGTTTTGCTAAAGAATCTAATGATGATTTTGTCAATATCTGGAAGTCTTCGCCTTTGAAAAAGCATAATGTTCTGGGTAATCACGATATGGATATCTGTACTAAAGAGGATTTTATGGCTTATGTAGATATGCCATCGAGATATTACTCATTTGATGCTGGTGAATTTCATTTTATTGTGCTGGATCCCAATAATCTCAAGATTGATAACAAGTATGTTCCATATTCAAAAGGGAATTTTTATCGTGATTCCAGTGAAAGATGTTTTGTAGAACCCCAGCAGATCAAATGGTTAAAGCAGGATCTGGCGGCAACTGATAAGCATTGTATTGTATTTTCCCATCAAAGCTTCCAAAACCCCAGGGCCTGCAAGAATCAGCAGGAGATAAGGGCCATCTTTGAAGATGAAAATACCCGTTCCGGTTTTAATAAGATGCTCGCTGCTTTCAGCGGGCATGATCACACTGATTATGCCAGGGAAATCAACAATATTTATTATATTCAGATAAACAGCATGTCCAATCAATGGGTGGGCAGTAAGTATCAATGCCCGGAACGTTTTTCCGATTCGATAAATAAAAAGCGTCCATCCCTGAAATATACCCTGCCATATAAGGATCCGCTCTATGCGATAGTGACAATAGAAAAAGGGATGATGACAATAGAAGGTATTGAAAGTGAATTTATCAAACCCGGCCCCAAAGAGCTGGGTTTGGATTCAGATGAGACTGACAAGATGCCTCTGGCGGCAAAAATAACTGACCGAAAGATAAAATTTTAAGAGTTCTGGTTCTGGAGTTAAATCATGAATAATAAAAGTAAAGCATTTCTGGAAAAATTTCTTAATACCCCTAGCCCATCCGGCTTTGAAGCCCAGGCTTCGCAGATGTTTCGAGAATATCTCAAGCCATATGCCGATAAAATAAACCGTGATGTACATGGCAATTCCGCGGCGATATTGAACCCTGAAAAGAAACTGAAGGTTTTGATCGAAGGCCATATCGATGAAATCGGTATGATGATCAAATATATTGATGATAAGGGATTTGCCTCGGTCGGTTCTGTCGGCGGGATGGATAGTCGCATTATGCTGGCCCAGCGGGTCAAGGTAATTACCCGCTCTGGCATCGTCAAAGGTGTCATTGGTAAAAAGCCTATCCATTTGATGGATGCCGATGAAGTCAAGGACGAAGTCAAGTTTGAAGACCTTTGGCTGGATATCGGTGCCAAAGATAAAAAGGATGCCCTAAAGCTTATAGCAGTTGGTGATGCCATTGTCGTCGATGCGGATTTCCAGATGCTGCAAAATGGCATGTTTACCGCCCGGGGCTGCGATGATAAGCTGGGTGTTTTTGTTGCCGCTGAGGTGTTTAAGACTCTGGCAAAAAAGAAACTGGATTTTTGCCTGATAGCTGCCGCTACTGTTCAGGAAGAAATCGGCACCCGGGGTGCTATTACCGCTGCCTATAGCATTAATCCGGATGTGGCGATATCATTTGAAGTTGGCCACAGTAGTGACTATCCGACAATGACACCGCAAAAGCATCGTGACATCAAAATCAATGCCGGGCCGATTCTGCACAAAGGCTGTAATATCAACCCGGTCCTGGGTCAGGGTTTAGTTGATACCGCCATCGCCAATAAAATTGATTATCAGCTGCGGGCCGAACCGGGTGCGACACCAACGAATGCCCGGGCGATCCAGCTTAGTCGTGGCGGGGTGGCTACCGCATTGATTCGCATACCCAACCGCTATATGCACAGCCCGGTTGAGATATGTTCCTTTGATGATATCGAAGCCTGCATTGATCTGACCGTGAAATATTTGTCTAAATTGCAAGCAGACACCGACTTCTGCCCCGGCACCGATTGTACTGATATGGAGATTGCCGATTAAGCTGAACTGAGTTTAGCCGATTGACTGGCTAAGGCATCGAAAAATTTTTGTAATCACAGCAGCAGTCCCATAACCGCAGTTAATCCTGACAGAATCATGCATGATATCATCGTAATCATGCATGATATTGGTGTAATCAAGCGTGAAATTATCAGAGTCATCTCTAAAAATGCCTTGATTAAATACGAAAAGACTGTTTTCAGGTGTAAAAACCGTGTTATTAAGCAGATGATGAAAGAAAATTGCAATATCTCTGCCAGAAATGGGAAAAACTTGAGAATATCTGCAGACATGAAATAAAGCTTCGGGTAAAAGAACTGCAAACTTTAATCTGGACTGAAAAATTATTATTGATGATGCCGCCATAGCTGAGACCATGGAGCATCTTTGGATATTTCTTTGGGTTTCTGGTGGTTAAACAGCTCTTTATTGGTTCATAATTCCCATCTCAGGCAATAAATCCCGGTTTTTTGTTGAACAATCCGTTCTCTAAGCTAAAATCACATCATTATTTGATAATAGCTTATTAGAAACTGAACCATTATAGAGGAAACTGCGCAATGTCTTTAGCAGCTATGAAGAAACTTGAAAATGTGTATCGTCATAAAATCAATCGTCGGGTTAAAGAACTGCAAAGTCTGATCTGGACCGAGCATGTTAATATCGACGATGTCGCTATCGCTGAGACTATGGATCATCTTACGCCCCAGCAGGCCGCTAAACTGAAATATAAAAAGGTAAAAGATGGGCATCGCTGGGGTAAGCAGTGGGGTACAGGCTGGTTTCGCCTGCGTTTTGTGATTCCGAAGGAATTTGCCGGGAAAACGGTATCGCTGATCTTTGACAGTCAGGGTGATTCGCTGGTATTCCGGGACAATAAACCTATTCAGGGCCTGGATTGGGCCCGCAGCGATGTGATTATCGAAGATACCGCCAAAGCCAATCAGCAAGTCGAACTTTATGTCGAAGGCGGGGCCAATCATACCTTTGGCGGCTTCCAGCTGCGTACCATGAATCAGCCGAAGTTTGCGGTATTTAATCAGGAGGTTTGGACGGCTTATCATGATGTCAAGTGTTTGCTGGAAATGGTAAACCCTTCAACGAACCCGGTAGAGCGTCCGCATCTGCCGGAAAATGATCCGCTGCATAGCCAGATTATCTATACGCTGAATAAAGCTGTCGATTTATTTGACTGGCAGGATTTAAGCCGTGATTCTATCGTTAAATCGGCCAAAAAGGTCTCCAGTTATCTAAAACCCTTCTATAAACAGCATGTCGCTAATGCTTCGGCTCCTACGATTGCGACTATGGGTCATGCTCATATTGATGTGGCCTGGCTGTGGCCTCTGCGCGAGACTATGCGTAAATGCGGTCGCAGTTTTTCTAATGTGCTGGATATCATGGACCGTTATCCGGAATTTGTTTTTTGTCAAAGCCAACCTCAACTTTATGAATATACCCGTGATAAATATCCAACATTGTATGAACGAATCAAAGATAAGGTCAAAAAGAATAAATGGGTGCCAACCGGGGCAGCCTGGGTGGAAATGGACTGCAATATCCCCTCGGGTGAATCCCTGGTAAGGCAATTGCTCTTTGGTACACGTTTTTTCAAAGAAGAGTTTAACTATAGCCCGGTATGTTTATGGCTGCCGGATGTCTTTGGCTATGCTGCTTCATTGCCCCAGATATTAAAGCTTTCCGGCATCGACAATTTCCTGACCCAGAAAATCTCCTGGAATCAGTTTACCCGTTTTCCGCACCATAGCTTTAACTGGACTGGCATCGATGGCTCGACGGTATTGAGTCATTTCCTCCCTGGCGATGACTATAACTGTAATCTGGACCCAACTGTCCTGATGCACAGCCAACGTAATTATCGCCAGAAAGATCGCTCTGATATTCAGGGTTGTCTGTTTGGCCATGGCGATGGCGGTGGCGGCCCAACTAAAGAGATGGCCGAACGCCAGAGGCGATATAAGAATCTTGAAGCTATGCCCAAGTGTGAGCCGATGACACCGAAGAAGTTTTTTACCGAGCTTAAAGAACGTTCCCATGATTTGCCGCAGTGGGTTGGTGAGCTTTATTTGGAAATCCATCGGGGTACGCTTACTACTCAGGCTAATAATAAAAAATATAATCGCCTGTGTGAAAACCTTATGCGCTGCGTGGAATATATTTCAGCGATGAACCTGGCCAATGGCGGTAAATATGCTCAGGATAAGCTCAACGAGGCCTGGAAGCTGATTCTGCTGAATCAATTCCATGATATTATTCCGGGCAGCTCCATCAAAGAAGTTTATGCTGATTCTGATCGGGATTATGCTATTGCTATTAATGCCATCGAAGAGGTCAAAGCTAATGCGGTTGAATATTTTGCTAAGAATGTCGACACCACCGGCTCGGGCATTCCAGTTGTCGCGCTTAATGATTTGTCCTGGCAATATGATGGCGTGATTGCAGCTGAGGTCAAAGGATTAAGAAAGAATTCATCTTATATCGCTACCGATATCAAAGGCAATAACAGCCCGGTACAGGTTGGCAAGGATGGCAAAGCTTATTTTAAGGCATCTATACCTTCTATGGGCCATACGACCATTCATATTAATCCCGGTACTCACGAAGATGTGAAACTGTTGCCAGCAACTACCAAAAAAATCGAAAATGAAAACCTCAGTATCAAATTCGATGCCAAAGGACGTATCAAAAGTATTGTCGATAAAAACACTAAACGTGAGGCAGTTAAGGCTGGCTGTGTTGCTAATCAGTTCCTGCTCTTTGAAGATAAACCCAATGACTGGGATGCCTGGGATATCGACATTTTCTATAATGATAAAATGCTGTGCAGTGATGGTGAATTGCTTTCGATGGAGCTGACCGAAACCGGTCCGGTTCGCAGTGTTATGCATATCAAACGCAAGATCAGTAAATCTATTATCGCTCAGGATATTATCTTAAAGGCCGGATCGGGTCAGCTGGATTTTGTTACTTCAATCCAGTGGGGCGATGAAAAAGATGTTTTACTGAAGGTGGCATTTCCGACCGATATTCACAGTGAAACAGCTCGTTATGAGATTCAGTTCGGTAATGTCACCCGGCCCACGCATTGGAACAGGCCCCAGGATTTTGCGATGTTTGAAGTGCCGGGCCAGAAATGGGTTGACCTGTCACAATCAGACTATGGCCTTTCAATGCTGAATGATGGCAAGTATGGCTATGATATCAAAGGGGACACTATCCGTATGTCGCTGCTGCGGGCCCCGAAAATGCCTGATACTACCGCTGATGTCAATAAGACTCATTGTTTCACCTATTCGATTCGTCCCCATGGTGGAGATTTCACTAATGGCACAGTCCGGGCAGGTTATGAACTCAATAACGCTCCACTGGCCATCGCCGCTAAGTCGTCAAAGGGAAAATTGCCGGCGAGCCTGTCAAATATGGCGATCACTGGCGATAATGTCATTATTGACACCGTCAAGAAATGTGAAGATGATAACTCAATTATCGTGCGTCTCTACGAAGCTCACAATTGTGCTGGTCAACGTACATTCAGCACTAGCTTGGCTGTGAAAAAGGTGACAGAAGTCAACTTGATGGAAAAACCCCTCAATAAGACCCTCAAAATTGCAGATGGCAAAGTAAAACTGACTTTTAGCCCATATCAGATACGTACATTAAAGTTAACCTTAAAATAATATCATCCCCGAATATTGGGTTTGCTTGAAAATAAAAAAGGATGCTGAACAACAATCAGTGTCCTTTTTTATTGGCGGATAATTATTTTATAGTTTTATGCAAATTCCCGGCCTAGAATTATTAAAAGGCATTGTTTTGCTTTGAAAACTGTATAGTAAAGACCATAAATGGAGGTTTCTATGAATAATATGATTTCACTTGTGACTGCGGCATTAATATTTATATCATTGTGGGCTTGTCCATCTGAGGCCAAGGTCCCAACCGAAGATCCTCCAGAGGGCAAGTTGCATCCGATGCTGGCTGAAACGATTGAACAGGGGCCATTTAGCCCTCAATGGGCTTCGCTTGTCACTCATTCGATGCCAACATGGTTTACCAGTGATAAAATCGGTCTGAGCGTTCACTGGGGCCCTTATGCGGTGCCGGGCTGGACGCCGCGAAAGGATAGTCCCTATGGGGTGGCCTATGCCGAATGGTACTGGCAATGGCTTAAAAAAAACCAGGCAGTCAGAGATTATCATAAAGAACATTATGGCACTGCCAGCTACGATGATTTTATCGATGGCACTAAAAATATTATCACTGGTGAAACCGAAGGATTCTTCGCCGAAAAGTTTGATGCTGACCAGTGGATGAAAATCGCCAAAGATGCCGGCGCTAAATATTTCTTTATTACTTCCAAGCATCATGATGGTTTTTGTCTATGGGATTCGGCTTATACTGACCGTAACTCAATGAAAATGGGGCCTAAGCGTGATTTGTATGGCGAACTGGTCAAAGCTGCCCGTAAGCATAAAATACGCATTGGCCTTTACTATTCCTATTATGAATGGGATAACCCGGCTTACATTGGTGAAAAAGATGTAGCAAAATATAAAGGGTTCAAAAAACTCACCGATCAGGATGGCGACAATAATCCCAATGAATATGTTGATGATTTTATGATACCTCAAATTAAGGAATTGATCGACAAATATCATCCTGATTATCTCTGTTTTGATGGTGAATGGGAACATGGCTATCAATACTGGCGTTCGCGTCAAATTGTCGCATACTATTATAATCAGGCCGCCAAACGCAAACAGGAGGTGGTTATTAACGATCGCTTTGGTCAGAAGAAAGAAGGCAACTCTGATACCCGTGGTGTCTATGGTGATTTCAGTCACGTTGAACATTATGCCAACATCGACCGGGCCAAACCCTGGGCCATGTGGCGGGGCTTTGGCAATAGCTATGGCTATAACCGCAATGAACATCCTGGTAATATTTTAAGCGATCTGGATGTAATTAAAATGATTATCGATTGTGTTTCTGACAATGGCAATATCGAATTTAATGTCGGGCCAAAAGCTGATGGCACCTTCGCTGATTTTGAAATGCAAAAGCTCAAGGTCATGGGTCAATGGCTATCAATTAATGGCCAGGCGATTTACAATACTCAAAAATCCTCAATACCGACTCCAGCTAATGGCCGTTATACCATTAATCCCAAAACTAAAACCTTATATTTCCATATCTATGATTACCCTGAAGATCAGGAATTGACTCTTAATGAAATACCTTATGTCATAACTTGGGCTAAATTTTTATCTAATATCGAACCGTTGAAAATTAAACAGAAGGAAAACACCGTTACGATAGCCATCCCGCAGACATCGCCAGATAAATATATTCCGGTTATCGCCTTGAAATATCAATAAAGACCCCAGCGTCAGAACCTCTTGCTCCCTTTGATATTGGAGTTTGAGGGGTTTTTTTCAGCATAAATTTGACTTTTGGCGTGGTCATCACTAACATAGCAGGCAGAAAGTATCTCTGGCTTAAATGGTAGTCGTATTTAACTAATCTGCCACGATTCTGCTGTTAGCGGAGGCTTGACTTTGCATCCCAAAAGGGTAAAGAAAATCCAGGGACAGAACAACTCACCGACACACCCGGAACCCTATGCCGAGGCCGGCGTAGTACGGGGTGAAGCTGACGCGAGAGGCAACCCGGCAGAGGCCGGCGCCGTAGTACCAGCAGCCGCCGCGGAGAACGCAAAAGCTGCCATTGGACGGCCCAGTTGGGTTGGATTGCGAGCTGCTCGGATAACTGCCATACCACCAGTCCGCACACCATTCCCAGACATTACCGCTCATGTCGTACAAACCATAGCCATTAGCTGGAAAACTGCCTACCGGGGCGGTATATGGATATACCCCATCATTCCAGCTGGGGTGATATGTATAGTATGTATAGGGGCTGGTATCATAAGAATAAGCACTGCCATTTGCACGATAATTAGCATAACTATGGTTGATAGTATCACCCCAGGGGAAACGCCTGCCAGAATAACCGCCCCGGGCGGCATATTCCCATTGAGCCTCGGTGGGCAGCTTATAACCGTAAAAGTCACAAAAGGCATCTGCTCCATACCAGCTGACCAAGACGACAGGGTCATGATGCATACTCCGGCCATTTTTTGATGGAACATAAAAAATTTCACTGGCTGGATGATAATCTATGTGGCTATCTGAATCTGCTACCATGGTATCAAGATAAACATTTGAATGAATGGTATCACTTTTGGCGTAAACCCGGTTGTTATAGACAGTTATCTCATTTGCCGCCAGGGCCGCATTGAGGTACTGGCAATATTGACCATTGGTGATCTCATGTTTGCTCATCTGAAAACTGCTCAGCGTAACGGTGTGGACGGGCAGTTCATCGCTGTAGCCTTCGTTGAAGTTATCACCCATCTGGAAGGTCCCGGCGGGGATATTGGCAAATATGATGCCATCAGGGCCATTTATTCCTATGAACCAGTTTTCAGTGATAATTGCCAGGTCATTCATCCCGACATCGCCAGATTTATCAATATCAGTCTTATCGCACCAGTTATTATTTTCATTGCAACTGGGGTTTAGCCAGAGGGCTGCTAGTATGGCAAAATCTTCTAAATTCACCTTGCAATCACCATTAGCATCTGCTACGGGACAATCACCCCTGGCATTCATACTTGCCAACAACAAAACCATACATATAAAAACAATCATCTTCTTCATCTTTATTAACCTTCATCTATACTGTGCCAGTCTATGTAATTACTGTAAGTTAATCAGGACACCCAAACAGCGGACCTTTTTGAATAAGCTCACTATTATAACAATATAATACCCCAAAATCAATAGTTTTATATTAAATGAGCTTCTAAGGAACAAAATGGAGTCATTAGTGGGCTTTATCGGGTCTTGGGCTGCTGGCTGCTATTTGTTGGGAGTATGGAACAAATTACATCGGGAATTAATGGAAAAGGCGTTATGGCTTACCAGTACTTCACATCAAAGGACGGTACTGATAACTTTGCTGATGATGGCCAATCATAAGGGAAATCAATGGGAATTCAATGGCCAAAAGTTCATCTGCAAACCCGGCCAGATGGTCACTTCACTGGAGTCAATCGCCCGAAAATGCGGCAAAGGAGTGACGATTTTACATGTCCGAAGAGCTCTGCAAAAATTTGAAAAGTTTGAATTTTTAGTCAACAAATCGACAAACACCGGAAGACTCATAACTATCTGTAACTGGGGGACTTATCAGGATAGGAATTTCAGTGCTGACAAACAGATGACAAAGCAGCGACAAACCGATGACAAACAAATGACATCTAACAACAATGAAAACAATGATAACAATGATAAAAATATATATATAGATTTCCGGGAGAATGAGTATGAACCTTTCAGTAATCCTGAATTGCACGAGCTGGGTAAGATTTGGCATAAGGCTACCGGCTACTGGCACAACGAAAGCAGAAATTGAAAAACAGTGAGTATGGTCAAAAACTGGACTCCCGCCTTCGCAGGAATGGCAATTGGATGTTTGGTGCTTAAGTGCTGGTGTATTGGGCATGTGGGATGAGAGTTTAGCGGGTCGCTGTTTGCTGGAGTTGTGGGGCGGTTGGGTATAACAACAATGATTGTTTTCGGGGTTTGCTTCTTGAGTTGTTTTAAGTTAAAATCAGGAACAATAATTTCGAGCGATTATCCTGGGTATTTTTTTGAGGTGGATATTTGGAAACTAAAGACATAATTGAACAGATAAGAAGCAGTAATGGTGCTAATGGGCAGTTGCTGGGGTGTTTGCTGAAGATTCAATGTGAATTAATCGGAAGCAAATATGGAGCTGTGGTGCAGTTAGCCAACGGTGACAGCGTAAATGTGCTGGCGATTGAACCTGAAGCTGTCAATGATGATGCGATGCCTGAATGGTTGAAAGGGATTGCAGGTTCGTTAAACGAAGCTGGGCAAAGCTGTAGTGCATTTGAAGGCATAAATGGCAGCTGGTATGCGATAATGCCCATAGATTGCGGCGATTTAGGTTGGGTTTATTGTGCTGTTTGGCTGGAAGATGGCAGTAGATCCGGGGCGCAAAAAGCGATTGAAAAGCTGGAACTCAGTGTGTGCCTGTTGACTATTGGCGGACAAAATATCAAATCAGGGGATTCAAAGGCATCTGTCAGGCGTTTGGCCAGGGCGATGGAAGTTTTGTCAGTAGTCAATAGCCAGAAAAGGTTTGTGAGTATGGCGATGGCATTTTGCAATGAAATCGCGACACAATGGCAGTGCGAGAAAGCCAGCGTGGGTTTTTTGAAGGGCAGATATGTTCAGCTGAAGGCGATGAGCGGGACAGAAAATTTCAGCAGGAAGATGGAGCTTATCAGCGATATAGAAGCTGCTATGGAAGAATGTCTGGATCAGGATGTTGAGGTTTTGTGGCCATGCGGAGATGAGGTAACTTATGTCAGCCGGGCGGCAGCTAATCTGGGGCAGAATAATAAGGATGCGGCAGTGTTAAGTCTGCCTTTGCGGATTGATGGTGATTGTTTTGCGGTATTGTCGGTGCAGCGACCCAAGGAAATGGGGTTTACTATTGAAGAAATCGAGACATTGAGACTGGTGTGTGAATTATGTGGGGCAAGCTTAAAGAATATGAATGTGCAGGATCGCTGGTTTGGCAGTAAGCTTATGATGAATATGCGAAATAGCCTGGGGATGCTGGTAGGGGCCAAACATACCTGGGCGAAAATGTTGTCGGTGCTGATATGTGGGTTTCTGGTTTTTATGTTTGTGGCTAAGGGGGATTATAAGGTTCAGACATCGTTTAATATTGAAGCGACATATTTGCAGTCGGTGCCAGCGCCATTTGATGGATATATAAAAGAAGTAAATGTAGAAGTTGGGCAATTGACAAAGGAAGGTCAAACTGTTCTGGCGGCACTTGATACGGTAGAGCTAAGGTTGAAACTGGCTGAATATGAAGCGGAACGGGCCGAATATCAGGTGGAAAAGGATGCTGCTAATAATCGGGGAGACAATGCGGTTGTGCAGATTTATCAAGCTAAGATAGCCAAGGTGGATTCGCAAATTGATTTGCTGAAGTATTATCTGGCCAATGCCAGGATTGTATCGCCGATCAGTGGCTGTATTGTTAAAGGGGATTTGAAACGGAAGATTAATTCGCCAGTGAAGACAGGTGATGTTTTGTTTGAAGTAGCCCAGCTGGAATCGCTACGGGGACAACTGCAAGTGCCGGAAGATCAGGTTTTGGATGTAGTTGTTGGCCAACAAGGGTATCTGGCAACGGCATCGTATCCCGGTCAGCGGATAAAATTTACGGTAGAGAAGGTTAGCCCGGTAGCAGAGGTGATTAATCAGCGAAATGTGTTTATGACGCAGGTGAAGCTGGAAGAACGGCCCCAGTGGCTCAGGCCCGGGATGGAAGGGGTGGCGAAGATTTATGTTCAGGAGAAAAGCTATGCGTGGATCTGGACGCGGAAGATAAGAAACTGGTTTAAGATGAAATTCTGGCTTTGAATATATTAGTCATGGATTTAAACGGATTTGTTTAGAAGATTTGAAAGATAATTAAATGGCAGTTAGACGACCAACATTTCATGAAGCCTGGTATAGAGTAGCTGATTTGCGACCTCGATTGATGTCTGATACGCATGTGTATCGACAACAGTTTCGAGGAGCGATGTGGTATGTGATTGAAAACAGGGCTAATAACCAGTTTACCCGCGTGAGCCCGGAAGCTTATCGTTTTATTGGGCTGATGGATGGCAAACGAACAGTTAGTGAGGTCTGGCAGCTTTGCAATGAACAGCTTGGCGATGACAGCCCGACTCAGGGGGAAGTTATTGGGCTGTTGGGACAATTGTATACTGCGAATTTATTGTTTGCGGAAATGACAAGTGATGCTGAAGGGATGTTTAACCGGTATCGCAATCGAGTTAAAAGGCAGGTGCAAGGCTATCTGACTAATTTTCTGTTTGTGCGGGTGCCATTGATTGACCCGGATCGATTCTTGAATATGTGGGTGGGAGTCTTTGGCAAGTTATTTTCGAAGTTGGGTTTTTTGCTGTGGCTGGCGGTATTGACCTTTGGTGGTTATTTATTGCTGAGCGATAGCAAAGAGTTAGTGCATCAGAGCAATAATGTTTTGTCAAAAGAAAATCTGGGATGGCTTTATTTAAGCTTTGTGATTAACAAGGTGTTTCATGAATTCAGCCATTCGTTTGCATGTAAGAAATTTGGAAGATTAAATGGCACCAAAGGGCAGGTTCATACGATGGGGGTAATGTTCCTGGTGTTTATGCCATTTCCTTATATGGATGCTTCCAGTGCCTGGGCGTTTCGCAATAAGTGGCATCGGGTGATTGTCGGCAGTTCCGGGGTGATGGCTGAATTGTTTGTTGCCGGGGTCGCTGCGGTGGTATGGGCCAATACCTCGGTAGGGGTAGCTCATAGCATTGCCTATAATTTGATATTTGTGGCCAGCATATCAGCTCTGGTATTTAATGGAAATCCGCTATTGAGATTTGATGCTTATTATGTGTTGTCAGATTTAGTTGAAATACCTAACCTGGCACAGCGATCCAAAGATTATATTTATTATTTAGTGAAGAAGTATTTGTGGGGCATAAAGAATATATTCAGTTCGGCCAATTGCAGCGGGGAAAAAGTCTGGTTTTGTATTTATGGCCCGGTGTCCATGGCTTATCGGATATTTATCAGTGTGAGGATATTGCTGTTTTTGAATGACCGGCTGCCTGATGAATTATTCTTAGTGGTGCCGGTTTTGGCGGTGATGGCAGTATTTGGCTGGGGTGTTGTGCCTGTGGTTAAATTTTTCAGGTATTTGCTGACCAATATGGAATTAAGCAGAACCCGAGCCAGAGCGATGCTATGTACGGCAGGGACAATTGTTGCGATTGTTGTGGGTTTGTTTGTGGTGAAACTGCCTTATCATTGCCGGGTTGAAGGGGTGGTTGAGCCTGTACGGATGGCAAGGATTTATGCCAACAGCGATGGCTGGGTGAAAGATTGCCTGATTTCAGGAAGTGAAGTTGATGCAGATGGTCTGCTGCTGGTAGCTGAGAATATGGGTTATAGTATCGTTCGAAAAGGTTTGATCGCAGAACGGGACCAGTTGACTATTAAGCAGGATGTCGCGATTGAACGTGGAATTAATAAAGCTAAAGAGACATTTGACAAGCAGATAGCAGTTATTGATGAGAAGATTGGACGGGTAGATGATAATATCAAAGGGCTGAAAATAAATTCGCCATTAAAAGGAATTTGGGTTTCACCGGGAATTGAAAACGCCAAAGGGGCATTTTTACAGAAAGGCCAACAGGGCGGGATTGTTGTTGGTCTGGAAGAGTTCTTTGTGAGAGCCATCGCAGGCCAGAACCTGGCGGCAAGATTAATTGAGAATGAACAAAAAGAAGTTGAATTCCGCGTAAAAGGTATGCCTGAAGTAACTTATGAGGGGCAAATAGACAAGATACAGTCAGCTGGTCAGGAAGATTTGCCTTCACGGGCGCTGGGATATACCGCAGGCGGTGCGGTAGCGACGAATTTGCAGGATCCCCGAGGTGTGCGAGCTTTGGAAAAATATTTTGAAGTGAGAGTTAGTGTTAAGGATGATGGCAAGTTGATGTGTGGCCAACGGGTGATTGTTCGCATTGAACTGGAGGATACGCCTTTAGCGGTGCAATGGGGCCATAGCTTAAGACAGTTGTTCCAGCAGAGATTCCAGTTGTAAGTTAGCAGGCATATGGCATGAGTGAAGAAATTTTTATGATAGATAAGATAAGTTCAGAATGGATGATGTTGAGCCAGAGGTTTGATAGCAAGCCTTTGCCTAAGGGGGCAGATGCCGGGTATAATTCGGTGTTGGGCCAATTCAAAAGGTTGTCAGCCCGATCTAATGTTTTTATGAAGCGTGCGGAAAATGTATTGGCTTTGGATAAGGATT
Source organism: Phycisphaerae bacterium (assembly GCA_016342495.1). Lineage (GTDB taxonomy): Bacteria > Planctomycetota > Phycisphaerae > Sedimentisphaerales > SM23-30 > JAEIOG01. Next base: position 46,340 of record JAEIOG010000010.1, on the reverse strand, counting down.
ATTGTGATTTGTCCGACGGGAAATTACGAGAAAAGGCATTGGCATTTTATGAATTGTTTCGATGTCGACAGGATAAAGAAGATGATCTGGAGCGGGCGTTTGCTTGTATAAGAGAAGTTGCGTTTCGTCAAATTGGAGAAAAACCTTTTGCGGTGCAGATAGCCGGGGCGTTTGCTTTAGATAATGGCTGTGTAGCAGAGATGGCAACGGGTGAAGGTAAAACGCTGATGTCGTCAATGGTTGGGACCCTCGGCGGATGGCGAGGGAAGGGTTGTCATGTCATAACGGTCAATGATTATTTAGCCAAACGTGATGCACAATGGATGGGTAAGATTTATAAGTTTTGCGGTTTGACAGCAAAGCATATTGAGCAGGGAATGGATCACCGGGCACGTCAGGAAGCCTATATGGCGGACTTGACATATTGCACCAATAAAGAAGTAGCAGCTGATTTTTTGAGGGATAGAATAACGCTGGGACAGATGAAAGGTTTGTCGAGCGTCTTATTGAAAAGGATAGCCAACGGAGATGATGGTTTTGCCGGTCAGGTCGTTCAGCGTGGATTGAATTATGCTATTGTTGATGAAGCCGATTCGATATTGATTGATGAAGCGGTTACGCCTTTGATTATTTCCGGCAGCAAAGGAAATGATCAGCAGGTTGAAATTTATCGACAAGGAGCAGAGCTGGTTGGGCTGTTAAAAGTTAATGAAGATTATGCGATTAATGAAAAGTATAAAGAGATAGAAATTACTGATGCCGGGAAAAGAAAAATTGCCAATGAAGCCGAGGGAATGGGGCAGTTCTGGAAAGCGGTGCGCAGGCGGAATGAGATGGTGCATCAGGGTCTGGTAGCTAGAGAATTTTTTATTAAAGGTAAGCAATATGTCCTTGATGATGGCAAGGTTGTGATTGTTGATGAGTTCACCGGGAGATTGATGCCAGATAGGTCGTGGCGGGAAGGTTTGCATCAGGCAATAGAAGCTAAAGAAAATGTGGAAATTAACCCACCAAAAGAGACTTTTGCACGTATAAGTTTTCAGCGGTTTTTCCGTTTGTATAAGAAGCTTTCGGGTATGACCGGGACGGCCTGGGAAGCCCGCGGTGAACTATGGCAGATATATAAATTACCAGTGGTGAAAATTAAGACAAATCGACCATGTAGAAGAGAAATCCGGCCTGGGGTAGTGACAGCTGACAAGCAGGGTAAATGGCAGAGAATTGTCGATGAAGTTAGTGAAATCCATAAGACAGGAAGGCCCGTTCTGGTAGGGACAAGAAGTGTCAAGGCAAGTGAATATTTAAGTGAGATGTTGACTGGTCGAGGACTGAGACATGAAGTTTTAAATGCAGTTAACCACAAAGCTGAAGCCAACATTGTAGCAGAGGCTGGCCAGATGTCTATGATTACTGTGGCGACAAATATGGCCGGACGCGGGACTGATATAAAGCTGGGCAGGGGGGTTGCCGACCTCGGCGGGCTGCATGTGATTGTAAGTGAATTGCATGAATCTGGCAGGATTGACCGGCAACTTTTGGGCCGTGGTGCAAGGCAGGGGGACCCCGGCAGCGGGCAGGTAATTGTGAGCCTGGAAGATGAACTGGTTCAGCGGAATGCTGGCCGGTTAGCCAGGTATTTCAGTAGGGGCAATAGTGCAGATTCTAAGGTTGCTTTCGGGCTTGATTTGAGATTGTTTAAGTTTTCACAGCGGCGGGCAGAGCGGCATTCTCATAGAAGGAGGAAGGCAGTATTGAAGACCGATAGCTGGCTGGATGAGCAGTTGGGTTTTGCCGGCAAAAGCTAATATTTAAGTAATAAGTCAGAAATTATTAGATTATTTAGAGATGATTTCAAGAGTTTATTAAAGGGGGTTTGTACTATAAATATCTGGTAAGTCATAATTTATGACGGCAAGATTGATTGTCTGGTATGTGTTTTGTGGCCATTATCGGAGAAAACTTGATATTTCTTTAATTATCGAGTATAATTTTTAAGTTAGTTTAAAACTTATTTGTTATGATTTGCAGGGGTGCGGGCTTGACCATTGATTGAAAATTGTGTGTGGTTAGCTAGACCCTTGTTTTTTTATACATATAAGAATCTGAAGTTTTAGTTGTTAGAATGACAGGTTGAAAAGCTTGTCCTGTTTATTGATTGCTTAAATATTAAATGATCTCAGGAATCAGAAAATTATGGAATGGCATGAAATTGCCAGGTCTGGGCCGTCGTAAAAATGAAGACGGTCAAGGTCTGGGTAAGGGTCGTTCTGTAGATTTTGATGGGGTCGAAGCTCAAGGGAAATTTAATATTGAGCCTTTAGAACCTCGGGTTTTGTTGTCGGGTGATCCAATTTTTGAGTCGGTGCTTAATGATAATCTTTATGATGATAATTATCAGGCGGCGATTGAAGTTGATATTGACTTTCGCAATGAAGCTGAAGTCGATCAGCATGACAACGATGTGATTATTGAAAATGACCAATGTGAATCTGATACACAGTCAGAAGATGTTGCGATTGAAGCCGTGGCAGAAGTTGATCTAGAACAGCAAAATTCCGAAACCAATTTGCATGATAATTATCAGCAAAGAAGTATTGGTTTTGAAGATCAAGATGATTTTGGTGATGCCAAAGTTGATCAATTGGTTCAGGCAAATCTTGGCGCTAACCCGCCACCGGTTTTAGAAGCAAATGTTTTTGAAAATCAGATCCAATCCGAGCCTAATAATATTGGTGTAGACAATGATGAATATCAAGCCGGTTGGATCGTTAATCTTGATGGTAATTTCAGCGTTTCTGTGATAAGCGGAAGGGCAAGGTTGGGCGGTACGCTTACCGTTAATGTTGATGGTGCTTATGCCATCAGCGAAGGTGATGTAATTGAAGTATTAAATTATGAATCGGTCGAGGGAACTTTCGATGATTTTGAAGTAAGTGGTATGCCAATTGATTTATGGCTTGTGCCTGTGCAGGGACCGGATAAATTAGTCCTGGTGGCAAGCACTCAGGAATCTGGTCAGGCTTATTATCATACAACTGTCACTGCTGAGTTTGACAAGACGGTAAGCTTTTTCGAAGATGGTTCTGTCGAACCAGCGGGCTATGAAGTTAATGTTCAATTTGGCGGGATTTCGGTCAGTGGCAAGTTTGGCCTTACCGTTGGTGCAGGTAAAGTTACTTTTATATTTTCAGAATTCAGTTTTACATATTCCGATGGCGTTAATGATTTGTTGACGGTCAGCGGTGATGGCAGTTTGAGTTTTTCAAAAGATGGTGTTAAGACCGAAAGTGCAATTACTGTTGATGTCGCAGTTGAGTTAAGAAATGTTTCCTTGAGCGGAAACTTTACTTTAGAAATCGATACCACTGGTGCTATCAATACTATCAAAATACAGGGTGATGGTCTGACTTTTGCTTTTTATGGTATTGAGCTGGTAGGGAATTTTGATTTTGAATATGTCAAAGGCCCTCAGGGTAGTTCTGTTGAGTTTGCGGTTGAATCATCATATCTGGAAATGACAGTCGGAGCTGGCAAGCTTCGGTTTGACCAGAACGTCGGTATTATCAATTTCAGTATGAACAGCAACGGGCTCGAAGGTCAACTTGGCGGGACAGCTTCACTTGTTGGAATCAACGGGTTGACAATGTCAGCAAATGTGAACCTTGAATTTGATACCAGTGGCTCACTTAAGGTATTTGGCGATGATATTGAATTTGGGATTGACGCATTAGGTAATTTTACGGGTGACATAGGAATTGGGCTGGCCAATGGCACACTTGAGATTGATGCCAGTGATGTTCGGTTTTTTGTCGGAGCTAAAGGCGATGGCAGTGACCTGGGCAATGATATTGGAGTTGGTGTCAGTGACGGCAATCTGACGCTGACAGTAAATGGTGATTTGACTTTCAACTATGCGGTTTGGGGGCAGGTCGATGTCTACGGTATACCTGAATTGACAATGAGTGGTAATTTTGGAGCCATCGGTAATACTACTGATGAAGATATTGGTGTTGATTTTGATGGCAGAGTTGTGACTGTTGTAGCTGGCCAACAGAGTTTTTATGGTAATGATGTTAAGATAGCCATAAATGACTTTGTTGACATTCAGGGTGAATTTGAGATAAGCAAGACCGTTGGTAAGCTAAGTATTGTCGCCAAGAATGTATATGTCTTCGCTGGATATGCCGGTGTGGGTGTTAAGCTTGATGGAGAAAATGGGGCTCAGCTCGGTTTTGAAATTAATGATGATAATACCTTTGCGTTTGGAGCCATTGGTGATGTCAGTCTGGTTGGGTTGCCAGAATTACAAGCCATCGGGAGATTTAAGGCCGGGTTTAGTACCAGTAGCAGGGCGGTTAGTTTCTTTAGTGGTGTTAATAAAGTTGACCTTGGTCTGGGTGACAAAATATTTACTGGTTCTGATGTTGTTGTCAAAGTCATTGATTTTGTTGACCTTGAAGGAATATTCGATGTTTCAATTGATGGCGGGCAGTTATCTTTAAGTGCCAGCGGTGTCGATTTGTTTGTTGGCCATGGCTCTGTTGGGGTGTCGGTAACCGGTGGTGCTTTAGGATTTGATATTAACAGTAATGGTTCATATGCCTTTGCGATGATGGGGGCAGTTGAACTTTTAGGTGTTGATACGGTTTCGATGGGCGGAACGTTCGGTGCTTTCGGCAATACTACCAGGGCAGATGTTGATTTTGTCCTTGGCGGTGAAACTGTGACTGCTAAGACCGGCTTACATCGTTTCTATGGCGATGATGTGACTCTTGTAACTGATGCCGGTGAACTTATCGGAGATTTTACAGTTGAAGCCGGCGCGGTATTTGCCCCCTGGGATAATACGATGACGGTTGACTCAATATTAATTGGTGCTACCGGAGTTGATGCTTTTGTAGGCAGTAGTGATAAGGCAACAGGCATAGCTATCGCAGATGCAACCATAGCTATGGGGATATATATTGACCGTGACAGCAGTGATGTTGGTTTTGCTTTGGATGGTGCAGCTGATCTGGGATTGGTGGGGCTGACAGGGTTCCAACTGAACGGCAGGGGCGGAATAAGGATTAATCAAACCGAGATATTAGGTGCAAGTGGTCCATGGGATCATGATATTATAGTTGGCGATCAGGTAGTCAGTTTGGCATTTGATGGTGACCAGAGTGGCTTCATCGGTAAAAAGATTGAACTTAAAGTTGTCGATAGGGTTTCATTTAAAGGTGATTTGAGTTTTGAAGCGGGAACAAAGGATATCGATGGCTTAACTTATGATGTATTGAGAGTTGGTCTTGCTGATGGGCAATCATCTCTGGCAACTAATGATGCAATGTTGAACTTCAGCGATATTAATGGTTCGGTATTATTAAGTCGGCTGGGTCTGGCAGGTAGCCTTAAAATTGACATGGTAAAGGCAACCAAGGCTGACGGTGTGACAGAGCTGGAAAATTTAAGCTTTGAAGCATCAGCATTGTACCTGGATGTTAACACAACCGGTAAAGATATTGTCGATGCTAATATTAATTTTGTTGGTCTGGACAAACAGGATTTTGTCGCTTTTGGCGGCGAACTTATTGCATCTATTACAGTTGATGGCTTTGAAGCAAAGTTAGATGGTCGGTTTGATTTTGAAAAGAATGTTGACCTGTTGATGGTTAAGGTTTTAGCCAACAGCAGTTTGGATGTATCGGGAGTTGTAATAACAGCAGAAGCGATTGATGGCACATTTATAATGAACCAGACCGGTGTAGCTGGTTCTTTGGCAATTGGAACTTTGACATTGCCAAGCCTGCCGGGGATGGAATTTAACGGGGCAATTACAAATGCCTTGTTTGAATTTAATACTACCGGAGCGGCGATTGATGCTGGCGGCGTTTTGTTCAATGAAGAAAGTCAGTTTGAATTTGTCGCGGTATCTGCTAATTTGAATATGGCAGTAACAGCCAGCGGCGTGACAGTGAATTTAGCGGGTGATTTTGGCTTTGAATTTTCCAGACAAAACATTAATGGTGTTGAATCTGAATTATATAAGGTTGGTATTAAAGCTGACAGTGTTTTAGATATTGCCGGCGTATCGATAACAGCTGATGATATTGAAGGTTTATTCCTTATTAATAACAGTGGTATTGCTGGGCGGTTGGCTGTTGGTTCAATGGCATTAGATGGTTTGCCCGGCGGAGTTGTTGCAGCTAATATAAATAATGCGATATTGCAGTTCAATACCACCGGAACCGATGCGATTGTTGAATTTGGCCAATGGAGTTTTGACTATAGCCAGGCTGATAAGCATGACTTTATCGCATTTAGCGGTGAATTAGACCTTGATGTTTCAATTGATACATTAACTTATAAATTAAGTGGCATATTTGGCTTTGAAAATGTTAACTTGCCAGCTGGAAATGTCACAAAAGTTTCTGTTGCTAATGTCAGCACTTCTCTGAAAACTGGCGATAGCGACAATGATGTGATGATCGCCTTAAGCGGTGTCAATGGCATAATGGTTCTTGATGGAACTGGTTTGGCTGGACGTCTGGGTGTGGGGATTATACAGCTAAGCAAACCTGATGGCAGTGCTCTGGAAGGTTTTACGGTCAATGTAAGAGATTTTAAGCTTGAGATTAATACCACAGAAAATGATATCGATCCGGCAGATGGTTTTGGTGTTATCAAGGCGGAATTATTAGCTGTCAGCGGGCAGATGGATTTGGGCGTTAAGGTTGGCTGGGTAGAAACGACACTTAAAGGCCAGTTCAGCTTTGAAAAATCCAGTCAGAATTATAATGGCCAGGATGTTGACGTGATGAAAGTCGCGGTGCTGGTTGATTTCGACATGCAAATTGACGATGTTTTGATATCTGCTACTGGTATCGATGGTATTATGGTAATGACAGGGGCTGGTATTGCAGGTCGTTTAGAAATAGGTGCGGTAAGTATCAGCGGATTGCCTGATAATGTGGCAGCTGGTTCGGTTACAAATGGTTTATTACAGATAAATACGACAGGTCAGGCCGCTGTTGCTAATATGGCCGATCAAAGCTTTGACTATAGCAGTGAAGATAAATTTAATTTTGTCAGTGTCGGAGTGGATACTGAATTGACTATCACCGCCGGTGATGTAAGTGCAAAACTGGATGGCCGGTTTGAATTTGAGAAAAAGACTGAAAATATCAATGGTGTTATCAGTGATGTTTTGATGATTGGTGTTATTGGTGCTAATACTTCGCTATTGGTTAACGATGCCAGCGGCGGGGTGATGGTGGCATTTAAGAATATTACCGGGGCCATATTATTAAATACGCTGGGGGTTGCAGGAAAACTGACAGTTGATGAAATTTCAATTACCCAGGCCGATGGCGTTACAGCTTTGCAAGGTGTTTCAGTAGTTGTTAATGATTTTGCTTTGGCGTTTAATACCACCGGCCAGGCGATGACATTGAAACGTGATGGCATCAATTTATTTGCGTTTACCGCAGCTAATCAGTTTAGCTTTTTGGCCTTTAGAGGTGAATTAAAACTAAAAATTGAGGTTGATGGTGTCGCTACTGAGTTGTCAGGTGTATTTGGATTTGAGTTGGCCAAAGTTGATATTGACGGAATTCAAAGCGATGTTATAAAAGTATTTGTCGATAATGGCAATGTGGCATTGACTTTGGGTAAAGCAGAAGAAGGAGCCAGGGTTGCATTTAAGGATATCAACGGGGCTTTGCTGTTTACTAATGGTGGAGCTGCCGGTGCTTTAAGCATTTTAGATATAACGCTAACCAGAGCCGATGGCCTTACTCCTCTGGATGTAATTGGTTTTAGCGTTACTGATTTTAACTTGTCATTTAATACAACCAATGGGCCAATACTGGCTGAGTTTGAAACTACTGTGCTGGATTATCAGGATTTGGCTTATCATAATTTTGTAGCATTGAGCGGTGGACTGGATCTTCAACTTAGCGATCTAATCAGTATCAATGGTCAATATGGTTTTCAGAAGCTCGGTGATGAAATTCAGGTAGTAGCCACCGATGTGGAAGCCGAACTTGCTTTAAGCAGCTTTAAGTTGGAACTTAACGAAGGTAAACTGGCTTTGCTGATTGATGCCGAAGGGCGTATTGCTCTGGATGCATCCGGTGCTCTGGCATTATCTGGTGGCGGTGTAGGTGGTTTTGAAGCGAACCGGGTTTATGTGAGATACAATAATACTGGTAACGATTATAGTGGCCTTGGCAATGAACGTATTTTAGATGTAAATGGTATTACCGGCGACCTGGCGATGGGTTTGGGCCAGGTTGGATCGCCTTTGATCGGTGTTGAAGTTGAAGATTTAACTGTCGAGTTGGCTGGATTAGCCGAGATTAACGGTTCGTTTAGTTTTGAAAAAGGAATAGATAGCAATGGCAGTTCGATTGTCAAAGCGTCTATGATGAATGTTTCGGTTTCCCTTGGCGATGACAATGAAAGTTTTGTTGATGTGACAGAAGGTTATGGCGGGATTATAATCAGCGATGCCGGGCTGGCTGGAGTTGTCAGTGCCAAAGTTGCAATTAAAGAAGGAATGGGGATATATCTCGATGGCGAATTCCGGTTGGCCTTTAATAACAGAGCCGGACCGGTCAATGAAGTTTTTACGATTGGAACAGATAGCTTTGAAATTGATTTACCTGCAGGCGATTTTCTGCGGGTTGAAGGTGGCTTAGAAGATGCCCAGCCAGTAACATTAACTGTTATGGGTAACGAACTAAGCGGAAGAGTGTTCTTTGAACAGTCTAAAGATATAGATGGCAATAAGGTGGTAATTATTGCTGTCAGTGATGTGAAACTTGAAGGTTTCGCCGGAGGCGGCACGTCGGGCTCAGCAGTTGATATTAAAAATGCCAATGGTACACTTGTACTTATTCATGGCGGGGTAGCAGGTTCGCTTAGCTTTGAAGCAGATGCCGCTTTTGGCAGTTTTGAAGCTGGAGTTACGCTAAAACTTGAAATTAATAATACCAATGAGTTAATTGATATCAAAGGGAGCTTTGGCTCGATCCTGTTAAGTGCTGGCGATTATATTGAAATTGTCGCTTCTGATTTAAGTATAGAATTTCCAGGTTTTGCACTTGAAGGAGATTTCAGCTTTAGAGATGCCCAGATTGACGGGATAAGCCAAAAGGTTATTTTGGGCAATAATGTCAGAATTTTTGTTGGCTATACCTCTGGTGCCAGCCGCATGGGGCTGGAATTGACCGGTGGCAGTGCCGTGTTTATCCAGGATGGTTCTACCGAAGCGGGATATATTACCGGGCGGGTACAGCTTATTGGTGTTGCCGGGATGACCCTTGATGCGACTTTGACTTTGAGAATGAATGAATTTGAAAATGGTTTTACCAAGGATTTTGCATTAGATGGTGAAGCGATCTCGATCAGTTTCGCAGATGATGAAGTTGGAGTTCTCGTTGATAATCAGATTAGCTCATTCGTACAGTTTACCGGTGATGATATCCTGTTGGCATTAAGCGATAGCATTTCAGTCAGCGGTGATGTTGCTTTTGAAAAGAATGTTCTGGAAATCAATGGTACTCAAACCAATATTATAAAAGTTGGGGTAAATGATGGCAATACTTCGCTGATGGTTAATGGAGCCGATGGCGGGGTTAAAGCTGGTTTTTATGGTATTAATGGTGCTATGCTACTTAGCAGGGCCGGAATAGCTGGCGAACTGGGCATAACCAGTATTGCGGTAACCAAAGCTGACGGAGTGTCACCTTTAGGTGGCCTGGACTTTAGCGTTAATGATTTTAGATTGGCGTTTAATACCTTAGGCCAACCGGTCAGTACAACAGTTGGCGGGACTTTACTGGAATTTGCTGCCGACAGAGCTGACTTTATCGAATTAAGTGGCAAGCTCAATTTAGCGATTACTGCTGGTGGTTTCGCCAGTACATTACAAGGCCAGTTTATATTTGAAAAGAGTACTCAGGATATTAATGGGCTTTCTGCTGATATTGTTAAGGTTGGCATAACTAATGGTTTGGTTGGCTTTGACGTTAATGATATATCGGTTCAGGCTAATGGTATTAATGGAGCGTTTATATTAAGCGGAGCTGGGTTGGCAGGTAAATTAAATGTTGATGAAGTCAGCTTTGATGGATTGCCAGATAATATCACAGTGGGTACTGTGACCAATGCTTATCTTGAGATTAATACTACCGGGTCAGCGATTGCAGCTAATATTGGTGGAGTAGAATTTGATTATAGTTCCTCAAATAAATGGGACTTTTTGGCAATCGGCGGGACGCTGGAATTTGTATTGAGCGTTGGCAGTGTCGAAGTTGGATTAAATGGCTCGTTCGCATTTGAAAAATCTACTGAAACTGTTGGAGCGGTTTCGACAACCATAGTTAAAGTTGGTGTAAACGATGTTAATGTCAGTTTGACAACCGGTGACATTACCATTAGTGCCAGCGGAATTAATGGTGCATTTTTACTGAATAATGCTGGTGTAGCTGGCGTTTTGACTATAGATGATATAGCGTTTATTGGTCTGCCGGGTATTGTTATTAATAATATTTCAGGTTTGGCTTTAGAATTTAATACCACCGGTTCAGCGATTGCAGCTGAGATAGGTGGGACAGGTTTTGACTATAGCGATGCCAGCCAACATGAATTCCTCTCAATTCGTGGCTCGATGGACATTATAATTACTGCTGGCGGGATTGAAACTAAACTGGCCGGTACCTTTGGTTTTGAAAAATCTACCGAGTTAATAGATGGCGTGGCCAACAGCGTATTCAAACTTTCGGTGTTTGATGCTTCGACAAGTTTGAATGCTGGCGGGGTAACCGTCTGGGCCAGTGGCATTAGCGGTGCCATGCTGATTAATAGTGCTGGCCTATCTGGTCGGATTGGTATTACAAGTGTTGGTGTCGATGGTATTGCAAATCTGCAGACAGCAGAAATGACCGATATTTTCCTCGAGATAAATACCACTGGCGGAGCGATAGCCGCTGATATCAATGGTCAGAGTTTTGACTATAGCGATCAAAAGCAATGGAACTTCCTGTCGATTTACTTTAATGCTGAATTGAAGATTACTGTTGGTGATAATGAAATTTCATTTATTGGCAGGTTTGGCTTTGAAAAATCTACCGAGATAGTTAATGGAATCAGTAATACGATAGTGAAGGCTGGCGTTATAGGGGCCAATATTGATCTGGTCGTCAGCGGTATGACAATCGCAGCTAGTGATATAAATGGGGCATTTATTGCCAGCAGCGCTGGTTTGGCTGGTAAGCTTGAAATTGGCAGTTTGACAATTAATAATCTATCTGATATTGCCCTCGATGGCGAAATTACTGATATGCTACTGGAAATTAACACTACTGGCGGCCCTGTCAGTGGCTCAGTTGGTAATGTTGGTTTTGATTATGGATTAGATAAAGCTAACTTTATCGCATTGAGTGGTGCGATGAATTTGGATTTAGCTGTTGGCGGTTTGACCGTGGGTTTAAGTGGCACCTTTGCTTTTGAAAAATCCAAAACGACAATTAATGCAGTTGAAGTTGATATATTTAAGGTTGGACTAAGTAATGGCCAGGCAACAATTGCCGCCGGAGATGTCTCACTTGAAGCTAACGATATCAACGGTGCGTTTTTGATTAATAATGATGGTTTGGCCGGTCAAATGGCCGTTAGTAATCTGATATTTGCCGGCTTGCCGGGAATTCAGGCAGGTAATATAAGTGGTGTCGAACTGGCGGTTAATACCACTGGTGGTGATGTCGATGCGGTTATTGGCAGCCAAGCGATTCAGTTCAGCGGTATAAATGAACATGACTTTATATCGATAATCGGGACTATGGATTTTGCAATATCCGCTGGCAGTGTATCAACGACTCTAAGCGGGCGGTTTGGCTTTGAAATGAATAAGCCTGTCATCAATGGTATACAAACCAGTGTGATTAAAGTTTCAGCTACCGATGCTGATATTACGCTGGATGCTGGCGGAGTTACCGTTGAAGCCTTGGATATTAATGGTGCATTTATTATTAATAATGGTGGCATCGCTGGGGTGTTGAGCATTGGCGAGATTGTCTTTGATGGTTTACCGGGTATAACTATAAGTGATGTTACTGATGTCAATTTGGCGATTAATACGACCGGAACATTAATCGATACTAATGTTAATGGCGTTGATGTTAAATTTACCGAAGAAGATCAAAAAGAATTTATTTCCATAGAAGGGCATTTGGCTCTTGAGATAGCAGCCGGTACGGTAACGACAACCCTTAGCGGTGATTTTGGATTCGAGAAGATTACCAGAACGATTAATGGTATAGCTTCTGATATTATTACTATCAGGGCTAAAGACGCCCAGACTCAGTTGCTGGTTGAAGGTGATGATGCTAATAGTAGCGATGATGATGTAAGTGTCGATGTCAGCGGTATCAATGGGGTATTTTATCTTTATAATAGTGGGATAGCTGGTAGCCTGACGGTGGATTTGATTGATATTAATATCCCCGGTGATATTGCAGCTGGCGGGGTAAGCAATGCTAAATTTGAAATTAATACCACAGGATCTGATGTCATAACTAATGATGTTAATTTTGTCGGGGTTGAAAAACATAACTTTATCGCTTTTGGCGGTGAGCTATATATTGAAATAACAGCTGGTGCCATTACAACCAGGCTTAATGGTAAATTTGGCTTTGAAAAGTCACAGGAATTGGTTAATGGCGTGCTGATCGATGTAATCAAGATAGCCGTCGAAGATGCTAATACCAGTTTGACTGTTGGTGCAGAACCTGATGGGGTTATGGTTAAGTTTGATAATATTAATGGTTCCATGCTTTTAAGTGCCAAGGGTATCGCCAGTGTGCTTTCAATTGACCAGATCGCGGTAACCAAGGCAGATGGTATTACGCCATTGGATAGCCTGACATTGAGCGTCGAAGATTTCAACCTTGCAATTAATAATACTGATACTGATATTGAATTCGGAAATGGGACATTGGTTCCAGCCAGCCATATTTCCTTTAGCGGTAAACTTGATTTGAACTTAGCTGACTTTATCGTTTTATCAGGTGGCTATGGCTTTGAATTAGAAGGCTCAACTATTAAAGTTGTCGCCCAGGATGTTAATGCCAAACTCGAAGTTGGTGATTTTAAGGTCGGCCTTGAAGATGGCATGTTGGCATTGTTGTTTACCGCTGATGGCATAGCTCTGGATGCTTCTGGAGCGGTGATATTTGAAGGTGGTGGCTTTGCCGAAGTTTCTGTTCATTCGGTAAGGGTTTATTATAATGATACCGGCAATGCTTTTGATCAGAAATTAAACGTAAATGGCATCGAAGCAGATTTGAAGATTGATGCAAATATTAGCCCAAATGCTTTGATGGGCCTTGAACTTACGGGTCTTGAAGCAAAATTAGCTGGTTTGGCAGATGTTGCGATTGGATCATTTACGGTTCAAAAGAGTGCCGATGATGCTGGCGATGACTATATAAGAGCAGAAGTTAAACAATTCAGCACCCGATTAGGCGATGGCGGCACAAATGTGGCGATTACTGAAGGTGCCGGTGTGTTTATCATAGGCAATGGCGGTATGGCTGCTTCTGTTACTGCCCAAGCTGAGGTAAGTGCCAGCGGGTTCACGATGAGCAAAACAGAATTTGTTTTGTTGATTAATACCTTTGATAAACCTGTATACGAAGAAAACCCAAGTATTGATGTGCGGGCAGGACCATTGCTGGCTGTAAAAGCTTCTGATGCGACTTTGACGATCGCTGGTTCGGTTACATTGTCTGTTGCTGGTGGCAGTGTCAGCTTTGAGCAGTCTAAAGATGCTAATGGCAATACAATCGTTCTTGTCGCAGTTGAAAATGGTTCTATTTCTGACGCTCCCGATGGTGGTGGTTCAGGAGCAGGCACAGCCCCGCCAATCAGCAATGCAAATGGTACACTGGTGATATTAAATGATGGCCTGGCCGGCAAACTCAGCTTTGAAGTTGACGCCAGCCAAATCGCCGAATATATTCCTGGTCTTACAGTTGATGCCAGAGCTAAAGTAAACATTGAGATAAATACAACAGGTCGGCAAATAGATATCAGCGGGATATTTGGTGCAATTCAATTAACCGATGCCCAGTTTAAGTTCCAATTGTTAGATCTTGAAATTAGATTCCCGGGAATTGAAATAAAAGGTGATTTCAGCTTATTAACCGGTGCAACTTATAAAGAGATAATCGGCAATAATGTTGAAGTTACGATTGAAATTGATGCCGCCTCGGATAAGAAAATTCTGCTGACAGGCGGCCAGGCGGTTATCTTGCAGAAAGATGGTATAGAAGCCGCCTTGATAACTGGCAGAGTCCAGCTGGTTGGCTTCGATGGTATGACATTGGATGCTGCTTTGTCGCTAAGAGTGAATTATTTCGGTACGGCAATAGATAAGACTTTCGTGCTGGATGGCGACAGTATCAATATGGTCTTTAGCGATACTGAAGTAGCAGATATTCAGGGAAATCCTTATATCCAGTTTGCAGGCAATAATATCCAGTTCAGCTTAGATGATTTGCTGGAAGTGGATGTTGCTGCCTTTGAATTGAATAAGATTGGCAGTAATTATCAGGTGAAAATCACTGATGCCAACACGGCGTTGATATTAGGCAGTGCTGGTGCCAGGGTAGCATTTAACCAAATTAATGGCAGCATTAACCTTGATTCTGCTGGTTTGAATGCGGCTTTGAAAGTTGATGAAATAGTAATAACCAAAGCCGACGGTATTACACCGCTGGATAATCTGACATTTGCTGTAACTGATTTTAATATTGAATTAGATACGACCAACGGCCCGGCGAGTGTGCTGTTAAGCGGCGATGTTGAACTGGCGATACGTGTTGGCGGGATTACAGCTGCGGTAGAAGGCTCGTTCAAGTTTGAAAGTGATACCAGAAATATCGAAGGCCTTGATGTCAGGGTTGTGATTTTAACCGTTAGCGGCACAGCTTCATTTGAATCAGCGACAGCTAATGTGAAAGTGGCAGCGACACTGGATCAGGGTATTTTAATACTAACGCCTGATGGTTTGGCTGGTGTAATCGACAATCTTGTTATTAAAGTTACCGACACCGCTGATGTGGCATTGACCAATCCTCAGATTAATCAGTTAAGCGGCAGCTTAAAGATTAATACCACCAAAGGCCCAATTGATTTTGGCGGAATAAGTTTTACTGAAACTAATCAATATGATTTTATCGCTATTGATGCATCGGTAGATATGGGCATAACTTTAGGCGGGATCCAGACAACGCTAAGCGGTCAATTCAGCTTTGAAAAGAGCAGCGAAGTAATCGATGGCTTGCAGAAAAATATTATCAAGGTTGGCGTCAAAGGCGGCAGCTTTGATTTGATGGTAGGGGCATCCGGGCTAAAGGCCACCGGTATCAATGGAGCCTTTGTTATGACAGCTGGCGGATTAGCCGGCATGCTGACAGTTGATTCTGCTGATATAATCGGCATCGGTGACAATGTTCAGAGTGTTACTAATTTAGCTTTAGAAATTAATACGACAGGCGGGCCAATCAGTGCATCCATTAATGGCATTGCCTTTGACTATAGCGATTCCAGCAAGTATGAATATTTAGCTGTTCGTGGCAGAGTCGACCTTGTCGTAGCGGTTGGCGGGAAATCTGCAACATTATCAGGAGTATTTGGTTTTGAAAAACAGGCAAATAGAATCAAAGTCTGGGCCAGCGATGTTAATGCAACATTACAAGTAAATGATATTTCGGTGTCAGTATTAGGTGTCTATGGTGCGTTTATCTTTGTCGAAGAAGGTATCGCCGGGACACTAACTGCTGATGATATTGTATTTGAAGGTTTGCCCGAAAGTATTGATATTCGTGAACTTGGCGATATCGCTTTGAATATTAATACGACTGGTTTACCTGTAAATGAAGATGTCGATGGTGATGGTACAGATGATATTGTCTTTGGCGATGATCAGAAGGACTTTTTAGCGTTTAATGTAACTCTGGATATGGCTATCAGTGTTGGTGCGGTTGAAACGGTGCTGGCAGGTACATTTGACTTTATGAAAGTCACCGAAGGTGCGAATACAGTTATCACTGCTGGAGTAACAGGCAGTAATGTCGAGCTGACAATTGATGGAGCCAGAGTAAAGGCAACTGGTATTGATGGCAGTATTGCTATTGATAATACTGGTGTTATTGGTGTGCTTGATATTGCAGATATGGGCTTAAAAAAGGTTGCCGCCGATGGTACAGAAACTGATTTTGATGGTATTCGATTAAGCGTTCAGGACTTTAATTTCACTTTTAATACCAGAATCGACGCTGGCTTTGTAGAAGTTGCTGGTGTCCCTGTTGAAGTTGCTGGCCAGTATCTGGCATTAAAAGGCACCCTTGATTTGGCTGTCAAAGTAGGTACGGTTGAAACTACGCTGATTGGTGAATTTGGTTTTGAAAAATCCACTGAAATCATAAATGGTATATCTTCACCCGTAATAAAAATCGGAGTCAAGAATGTTGATACGAGCCTGACCGTTGCAACCGGCGCTGACGATATTGTTGTAGAAGCTAAGCAGATAGATGGTGCCTTTGTATTAAATGCTAAAGGTATCGCCGGACGCCTAAGTATTGCTACAGTCAATGTTACTGGTTTGCCAGCGGGTATCGCCAGCGGTTCTATCAGTAATGCATTATTAGAGATTAATACGACTAAAGAAGCTGCATCGGGTCAGATCAATGGTGTCAGCTTTGATTACAGCGATGAAGCCAAATATGATTTTCTGGCTGTAAGTGCTGATCTGGAATTAATAATCAGTGTTGGCGGCGTGGATACATCAATTTCAGGTCGATTTGGTTTTGCCAAGATAACCAAAGGCCTTGACAGCCAATTTAATATTTCAGTTGCAAATGCCAATACAGTATTGGCTGCTGGCGGGGTTAAAGTTAAGGCTACCGGTATCAATGGCGCGATGATTATCAAAGAAGGCGGTATCGCTGGCGTTTTGACTATTGAACAAATTGCAGTCACAAAAGATAATTATGAGCCATTAGATGGTTTGACATTCAGTGTGAATCAATTCAAGCTTGAAGTTAATACGACAAAAGCCCCGGTTGCCGAAACGGTTAATGGCGTTGAGCTTATATTTGATGACAGCGAATTTTTATCTATCCGAGGCGGCCTTGACCTTGCGATAACTGTTGGCGGTGTTGAAACTAAACTAAGCGGCCAGTTCAGCTTTGAAAAAATAACAATTACTGACAATAGCGGTTCTTTGCCAACAACTTCCACTGTTGTAACGATGGCGGCTACAAATGTCCAGGCATCGCTGATGGCCTCTGGCGTGAAGCTAAATGCTACCGGAATAAATGGTGCTGTTTTAATTAATGATGCAGGTATTGCCGCTAAATTAACTATTGCAAGTATTTTAGTCACAGATGAACAAGGTCAACCTCATGAGATATTTAATGCAGAATTAACCAATTTCGCTTTGATGGTCAATACCACAGGTGATGCTGTTGATGCCGAAATTGATGGCGTGCTGCTGGATTATACCGAAATCAACCAGTTTGACTTCATATCAATTGAAGGTACAGTTGATATAACAATATCAATAGGTGGAGTTGAAGCATATCTTAATGATGGTACATTTGGCTTCTCCAAGAGCACAGAAGATTTTAATGGCGTTCAGACTGAAATAATTAAGATTTCTGTAAGCGGTGCTACAATAGGGCTTGAAGCCAGCGATGTAAAAGTTCAGGCCAGTGGCATTACTGGCGGGATGCTGATGACTGATGCTGGTATAGCTGGAAGCTTGTCAGTTAAAAATCTAAGTGTTACCGATGCTGCCGGAAATGATATTGCTGGCCTTACATTCGAATTAAATGAATTTGCTTTGGCCATTAATACTACCGGCGCTGCCGTTGATGCCCAGATTGGCGATACAAAATTAGATTTCACCACAGCTGATAAATATGACTTCCTGTCACTTAGGGGAACGGTTAATCTCCAAATTGATACCGCAGGAGTATCAGCAAATCTTGAAGGTACTTTTGGTTTTGAAAAGTCTACCGAAATCGTCAGTGGTGCCTCCCAAACAGTTATAAAAGTTTTTGTTACTGATGGAAAAACCGGTTTAAGTGTCGGTCCTGATGGCAATAAGGTTTCCGTAACCGCCAGTGGCATTAATGGTGCCTTTATTATTGATAGTAAAGGCATAGCAGGCATTTTGAATATCGGTTCAATTGAGCTAGATGGTATTCCTGGCTTGACGGCAAGCGAAGTTACCAATGTTGCATTAGAAATCAATACCACTAAAGAAGCAAGAAAAGCTACAATTGGCGGGGTAAGCTTTGATTATACCGCAAATGATAAACATGACTTTATGGCAATCGGTGGCACGCTGGATTTAGCCATCGAAGTTGGCAGCGTTAAAGCTAAGCTGAAAGGTACATTCAGCTTTGAAAAATCAACGGAAATTATTGATACAGTTCCGATAACGGTCATTAAACTTTCAGTTACTGATGCAATGACATCACTGAAAGCTGGCGATATTGAAGTTCGTTTCGACCAGATTAATGGGGCTATGCTAATTAATGATACAGGTATGGCTGGTGTGCTTTCTATTGGTGAAATCGTAGTCTTAATTGAAGGTGGCCAAGCTCCAATGCCTGGTGTTGATTTCAGTTTGAAGGATTTCAATCTTTCTATTAATACAACCGGTGGGGCTATCGAAGCTACGGTAAATGGCATCGATTTCGCCTTTGGCGCAGATGAAGGGCAATTGCTGGCATTCAGCGGGACACTTGATTTGTCAATTGCTGGTTTTGTGAAATTATCTGGAAGTTATGGCTTTAAGAAAACCAGCAGTGAAATAGTAATTGTTGCCGAAGATGCCGCTGCGGAAATGGCAATTGGCACATTCAAGGTTGGCTTAAGGCAAGGTAGCCTGGGCCTGTTGTTCCAGAGTGACGGCACCATGGCACTTCAAGCCAGCGGCTCATTGTATATGCAAGGCGATGTCTTTGCAAATGCATCAGCTCAGATTGTTAAAGTTGTTTATAATACCACCGGCATTGACTATAGCATTGTTAATCGTGATTTGACGGTTAATGATTTAAGTTCGACATTGGCGATGAAAGCCGGAACCGCTGAAATGCCGTATATGGGTCTGGAAGTTATTGGCTTGGAAGCTGACCTGATGGGTTTGGCTCGAATCAAAGGTGATTTCAGCTTCGAAAAAGGTAGTACAGCTAATGGCAGCTCGGTTATCAAAGTTGCGGTTAATAATGTTGAATTAGGCTTAGGCGATGGCAATATTGATTTTGTCACAGTTACCCAGGGCCAGGGCGGCTTGATCATCACAGAAGATGGTTTAGCTGGCCAGATAAGTGCCAAAGTCGAGGTTCTGCCAACGCTTGATATTGGTATTGACCTTAACGCGACATTTACATTGTCGATTAATAATATGCCAATGGCCGTCAAAGAAGATTTCGTTATTGGTGGCGAAACATTCACCGTTGATTTACCTAAAGGACCGCTGATTCGTGTTCAGGCTAATCCTATTGAATTGACACTGATGGGTATAACCTTAAGTGGTAAAGTTTTCTTTGAGCAGTCAGAAGATTCTCTTGGTAATAAATTAGTAATAATTTCGGTTGCTGATATTACAATTAATGCCTTTGATGGTGCCGGTACTGATGGCAATGCCGTTAATATTAAAGATGCTGTTGGTACATTAGTTATCACCGCAGATGGCTTTGCCGGCGTGCTTGGCTTCACATCTGAGACAGCTATCGGTAGCTTTGAAGCCGACGCGACATTAAAACTTGAAATTAATAATACCGGCAAAATGATAGACATAACTGGGCCTTTCGGCTCGATATTGCTGGATGCCGGTACTTATATTCAGGTCGTCATTTCAGATCTGAGCGTGAAATTCCCTGGCGTTGAAATCGAAGGTGATTTCAGTTTCCGTACCGGAACGACTGATACTGGTGCCGCAATGACAGTTATTGTCGGTAATAATGTGAGAATCTTTGTTGGTAAAACCGGCGATGACCCAATTGGTCTGGAGATGACCGAAGGTACAGCTGTCTTTGTCAAGGATGGTGATAACAAAGCCGGGTTTGTAACAGGCCGTGTACAGTTTATTGGTGTTGATGGCTTAATTCTGGATGCAACATTGACCCTGCGAATCAGCGAATTTACCGAAGCTGTTTCATATTCGTTTGCTTTAGATGGCGAAAGAATCGAAATGGACTTTGCCGCTAATGAAATAGCTGTTGGCCAGAAATCATTTGTCCAGTTCAGCGGCACAAATATTCGTTTATCTGTAGCCAATGTTCTTGATTTAAAGGGTAATTTTACTATTACCCGTTCAGGCGACGATTTATTGATTGGCGCAAGCGGTGTAGCGGCATTTTTAGGTAAAGGTCCAGCCTGGGACAATCAAGGAAATGATAATCCTGATGCAATTGGAATATTGGTTGAAAATATCGATCTTGGATTATATATTAATGCCAACGGCAAATTCGCCTTTTCTGGCGGTGGCGATGTGCGACTGCTTGGCATCACAGATATTGTCGATGTAACTGGTGGTTTTAATTTGAGTCTGAACCGAACGGGCAGCCCGTTTGTTAAGGATATTCCAGTTAAAGGTGCCCCTGATGATAAGGTTACTCTTACATTTATAAATGGCCTGGATACCCCCGCATTTGAAGGCGAATTGGTTATTGCCTATCCTGATGTATTTTCGATTGGTGGCATAGTCAAAATTCAGCAGTTGCCTGATGGCACAGTTGACTTGAAGGTTGATGCTACAGATTCTGGTGCAGGTCATGGTGTTAATATTTATTCTGGTTCTGATGTAGCATTTGGTGTTCAGGGCAAGGCCAGCTTCAAAATTGGCGGTTCGGTAGGATTTAAACTAACACAGTTTAGTATTAATGGTGTGACGATCTTTGGCAAGACTTTATCACTGCCTTCAAGCAAAGCTGGAACCGGGATGCCGATTACAGCGACATTAGCCTATCCATTTAATGGTGCACTCATTGATGTAAATAAATTGAACAGCCTGGGCTATATTGATGTGATGTTCTTTGAAGATAACGGCAATGCTCTTGATATTAACAGTATCAATGGCGATGAATTTACTATTAGAGCCAATGGCGTTGATATTACCAGCACATTAGGTTTTGATGCACCTGAAAAACTCTATGGCAATACATTCAGATATTATTTTACAGGTCAGTTAACGCAAAATTCTGATTTTGTTCAGTACACTATTGAATTCGTCGAAGGCAAATGGAAAGATACTGCCAACAATACAAATCTGAAGGCAAGAGAAACCTTTGTCACATTTGACCCTGCGACAACTGACCCTGGCCGGGCACCGCCGGTAGCTAATTTAGCTAAGCCCCTCAGCGGTACCGCTGTAGACCCCGCTATGCTTCGCAATACCGGATTTATAGATATAACATTTAATTCAAGCAGCGGAGCATTAATTGATCCTTCGACGATCAATGGCGATGAAATTCTAATCAGTGGCAATGTGCCTTTGGATTTAATAGTCAAGAACAGCCCGCCAATGCATCTGTCAAAAAATACTTACAGATACTTCCTGATCGATAAAGGCGCCGATGATACAATTGATATGTTTGGCGATGGCCCAGGTGAATTGATTGTAACAATTAAAGCCGGCAGTTTTGCATCTGGTACTGGCGATAATAAGGTATGGAACCTCGCTAAGACTGAAATTATCATTCTGGACGCTTCAAAAGCTTCTACGGTTACCGATACCAGTGATGACAATAATATCAAAATAGGCCCTCTGGTTTTTGCCAAGCCTAAATTCAGTATAGAAGACTTTGCTTTTGAAGGCAGTAAGATATTTATTACCGTTGGCTTAGGTATTGAAAGTGGTACCCTTAGCTTTGGTAGTGACACAGCAGCTCAACCTGGCGATACCGCTGTAAATGTCAGTGTTGAAGGCATATTTGCCACGATGGAATTTGCTATTGGCTTGCCGGGCAGTTGGGCATTTTATCCAAGCGGCAAGTTCAGCTTCAGTGTTAAGAAAATTATAGCAACCGTCAATGGCGTTTTTGAAGCTTCAGCAGAAGGTATTCAGCTAGGTTATGACCCGGCAGGAGCTGAAGATCAGGAGCTTGTACGTATTGACCGGGCTAAGTTAAGCTTCCCGAAATTTAAGGTTAGCGGTGAGATATCACCATTTGATACTGACCTGAATGATCCAGATAATCCATTGATTCCAGGTTTGGTAATTCGCCAAAATGGATTCAATTTAGGCCAGGCGATGTTGTGCTATGGCTGCACATCTCCAGCCAGTGGAGCAACTGCCGGCACAGGCCCCGATAATGGCGCTGCTATTAAGCTGGGATCAATTCTGGAAATTGATGACCTGCGTATCGGTATTACCAATTTTGGCGTTGATTTCAAGACAGGTTTAAACTTCAACGGTTCGATATTCTTCGCTTCAGGCGGGGCGGCATTGTTCCCGGGTTCATCATTTGGCGCAAGAATCTCTGATCGTGATTCTGCAGACGATCTTGACGCAGATGGTAAGCCTAATACTGAAGCTTTGCGGGCTGATTTGAATTTTGAAGGCGGGAAGATCAAATCACTGACCTTCAAAATTGATACCCTTGAAGTAAATATCAGCAGTTTTATTACGATTAATGTCCGAGATTTTGAACTTGACACTGCCGCCACCGGTGAAGACCTGGTTGTTTCGTTTGGTTCTGTTGGTGCAAAAATCAAGATCGGTTCAATGGAAATTGGCGGCGAAGCCAGAAACTTTGGTTTCTCTGCAAATGGTAAATTCAAAGCTGGTAACAATTTTGCAATATTACTGAGTGCCGGTTCTACTTCAGGCGATGATTTGGGTTGGCCTTCATGGCTGCCAATAAAAATAACGACACTCGGTATCGAATTTGCCGACATTGAAAATGATCCAACCGACTTTACGATTGTGCTATCGGCCAGCGTAAGCGGTCTTCCTGGCGTACCGGGCATGAAATTCTCCGGTGCAATTGAAGGCGTTAAGATCAAGCCACAATTATTGCTTAAAGGCCAGTTCCCAATTGTTGATATCCAGTCAATAGCTGTTTCAGTTACCGGCAGTGTCTTTGGCGGTGAAATCAATGCAGCATTGATTGGCGGAATATTAAAGATAGCAAAATCGCCAGCCGGTGATTATTCGATAATTGCCCCTACTGACTCAACTACGCAAGTACATGACAGAGTCTTATTCTTGGGTGTACAGGGTGGATTCAGCATCCCCGGTGCTGGTGGTTTCACCATAAGATTTGCCCTTAGCGAACTTGGCCCCTTGGGTGTAATGCTGAATATCGAAGTTCCAGGCGGAATTATATTAGAACCAAATACAGGTCTGGCAATTAATGATTTTACTGCAAGTGTAGAATTCTTTAAATCATTGCCTTCGATTGATAAGGCCCAGGATTTGCGAGGTTCAGAATTTAAGGTTTCTACCACTATTGATGCATCTCAATGGCTCGGCAGTGTCAAACAACAGGTATTGACCCAATATATTGCCGTTCAGAATAATCCTAATCTTGGTGGCTTCTTAGCGGCATTTACATCCCCTATGTTGATTAAAGGTTCTGGCAAGATATATACTGCTTATGCCTCCCAACAGGTCTTTAACGGACAAGTTGATATAATTCTCAGTACCGATGGTAAATTCCTGATTAGCGGTAAATTGAACTTCGCAGCCGACAATATCAGTATCAGCGGCAAGCTTTATGCCGATATGTCTAATGTCATAGGTGGCAAGATTGTTGTGCTGTTCTTAGCTGACCTGCCCGAACAGGTAAGACTGCTCAGTGTTGATGGCAAACTGGAGATGGGCTTCAGGGATGAACAGGGCGCATCGGTGCCAATCGATGTTCTCATCGAAGATGAAGGCGAAGATATCGCGACTCAAGGCGATCTCGCTTATCCGATAAGTGGCAGTGAAATAAGCATCGCAGCCATAGATGACAATAAATATATTGATGTGGTTTTCCAGCCAGCTTCTAAGCTTTCGCTGGACTATGAATCAATTTTTGATAATCAGCATGAGATAACTGCCAAGCTCACCAGAACTGATGGCACAGTCATAAATATTCCTTTATCTGCGGTTCCAGTGCCTCTTGATATTGTAATGGTCGATGGTTTGCTGACTGAAGTTGTTCAGGACACCTGGGACAGCAATCAGGCAGCCAAGGAAATGGTCCAGCGTTTCAGGTATATCATAACTGATAATAATTTCGAATGGGTTCCAGGCAAAGTCGATATTACCTTTGTTGAAGGAGGTTGGCTGCAAAGTGATGACTCGGACAATGTGAAAGAAATCGAAAACTTTACTATTGTTGGTCCCACAGCGATGCTCCAGAGTTTTTCTGCTGGCAGTAAAATACAAATTGGCGAACTTATCAGCAATTCATTCATTGACGTTGTTATTTTACCCTCGGTTATTAATAATGCCTCTATTGCCACCGCTGTAAATAATATAGATTTGCCAACACTATCCGGCTCGGCATTTGCAGGTATTTCGATCAGTCAGGTTGAGACACTAGAACAGGGCAACGATGGTAGCATTTTACTTCGCTATCATCTAACTGGTGCTATTGCATTAGGTCAGGCGATTATCGAATTTGCCCCGGCCAGTTTCACTGATAGCGAAAATTATTCTAATACCCGCCAAGCCTTAGACTTTATCGTTGAAGGTTCTACAGCTGATTTGTATTCGCCAGTTAATGGCAGCGCAGTTGGGCTAAATGTACTTTATGATAATGGACAGGGTTATTTAGATATCGTTTTAACCCCTTCGATGGCCGCAAAAATTGATGTCGCTACAATCATAGATAATCAGCCAGAGTTGACTGTTAAATTAGCAGATGGGACTTTGCTATCGATTGTTGACGACCCGGAATTCATCGCTGGTGTTGATGGACCTGATGTATATCGTTATGAATTTAGTGGCGATTTAGTTGCCGGTCCGATAGAAGTTACCTTTATCGAAGGAAGTTTCGCAGATGAATCTGGCATTGAAAATGTCGAAGAAACCGAAATTTTCTATCTTGAAACGCCAACAGTTAATCTTGTGAATCTGGCTGATGGTGGCATTTACTTAACTAATAATTTTGCCCAGTTTATTGAAGTTGAGCTTAGCGCTGCCGGCGATGGTTACATTGATGTCGATTCATTCCTTGCTGTTCAGGCCTCCTTTGGCAATGTGATTTTGCCTGCACCTACACAGGTAACAGATGCCAATAATCAACTTACAAATCGATTCAGGTTTGATATTTCAGGTCTGGTACTGGGTGCCGGGATCAAAACCCTTGAGATCAAAGGTTGGCAGGATAGCAATGAAAATGCTGCTGTCGCATTCAATGCCGATATAAATCTTCGCACGCCAGCTAAAACGCTTTATCTGGAACTTGAAGGTGGCATTACGCTGGATTCCGCTGGCGTCCTGTCGATGCTTGGCCTGCCAGATGAACCTATTATCGATATTCGTGGGCATCTGTCATTAGAAGCTATGATCAAGGGCGATAAACCTCGCTTCGAACTTGATTTTGATGGCACTATCAAGATGATTTATTTTGGCAATCTTGGTTCAGTTGCTGGTCGCTTTGTACTGGAGATACCAACCAGTGCAATCGGCGGGGCAGTTGATGGCGATGCCGTTACGGTCAGAGAATTATTTAATGACCTAGGCTTCCCGCTTGGCGATACTAATAATGTTGATGACCTAAATGTCTTTAATACGGTTTTGGATTTTGAATTGCCTAAACTTTGGGGTGTCATTAAACTTGATACTAATTTTGAGGCAATGAAGGCTATTGGTATCGATCTTAAAGTTTCCGGTGTTTTAGAACTCAATACCACCAGAACCGAAAAGGTTGAACTTTTGACTCTGGAAGGTATCCCCGGCGATGAATTTGACCGTTATGGCTATCAGGGCAATGAAAGTTTTGCCGATGATCTTGATGGCGGAACCTTACCCGGTCAGTTGGCTGGACTATTCGTGGATCAGTTCAATGCCAGCTTACTGCATGATTATGAAATCAGACCGGTTGTCGATGGTTCGCTTTGGCGGGTAATTGACACTGAAGGAGCTGGTTCCGATGCGGTTATCACCCAATACTTTATTCAGGTATCAGATGAAACTCCACTACCAAGTGAAGCAAATCCATCACCAGAAGCAAATTTGCAGTTTATCTTACGCAGTGAAACTCAAGAATTTCATTTACAACCTAAGGTTATCCAGATTCAGGCATTTGGCCAGGCTATTTTCAGATTGCCACCTTATGTAAATGCCGCCAAGACCGAAATGGGGCTTGAATGGTTCAGAGCTACTGGTGCGTTTTCACTAAAGGTTTCGCTCAGTAAGCTCGAAATATTCCAGAATGGCCAACTGACTTTATCGCCAGCGGGCTATAAGATACTTGATATCCGTTCAATGGGTGTTTTGATTGTCGAACCATGGTCACTGGAAGATCCCGGTGGGATTGCTGGTAAATTCAAACTCGGTGCTAATATCGAATTGCCTGGTGTTTTGTTGAGCGGCAATCTTGAAGCCTTTGTCAATACTTTTGGTCATGAAAAAGTATTTGAGGTTCCAGGTTTCTTAAAGAATGTTGTTGGCTATGATGAAGTCACAATATATGCAACCCAGCCGGTGCTGAATGAAAATTATAACCCGGCAGATGCAACTTCAGATATACTGGTTGAAGATACCGCTGACCCGATTGAAGGGCCTTATCTGACAATTGCTGCCAGGGCTGATCTTAATCTCCTGGATACCATCGTAATGCATGGCTTGTTCAGGTTTGCCGCCAATACTGAAATCGTAGAGGTTCAGGCCGCTGTTTCAGCTGATATTACGATCCCCGGCCAATCTGAACCATTGTTCGACCTTGAAGGTACCGCTTCATTTGCAATTGATAGTGATGGCTTCTATGGCCAGGCAAGAATGAAACTGAAAGTCGATTCCTCATCTGGTAATGACCTGCCGGAATTAGTACCCGGATTCAAACTTGATGCTGAGTTTGTTTTAGAATTCAATACAGCTTCTGTAAGTAAATCAATCGATACTTTGATAATCGATAAAGAAACTGGAAGCATCTCCGGTGAAATGGAACAAATTGCCTTAGATGCCCAGGTATTGCGATTAGCTGCCGCCGGTTCATTGATATTTGAAATCGCTGGTGAAGAATTCGGCATAATTGGTCGTTTCGATTTTGTAATTTCACCAACATTACTTGAAATATCAGTTGATGCCAGAGTTGATCTCGGTTCATTAGGCAATGTCAATGCCTCCGGAGCTATGCGACTAAACAACTTAGGATTGGTTGGCTATATTTCGCTTGGCGCTTCTGCCGGCACCAATGAACCAATATCTGGTACAGGTTTTGAACTTGTAGCCAACATGGCTTTTTATATTAATACTACTGGTTCAGATCAAACCCTAAATAGCGTTCTATTATCACCAGGTGTCAGGCTTGAAGCTTCTGGATATTTACAATTCACTTTAGGCGGTGTCGCTGGCTTCAGAATTGAAGGGCTGATTAATTCATCAATTACTGACAAAGGTTTTGATGTTACAATCGAAGGTGTTTTATACGCTAAGTTAGGCAATGCGACGATATTGCAGCTTGATGTTTCAGGCAGTTTAGACATTAAGAATATCAGCACGACAAAAATACCAATATATACCATTGCTGGTGAACTTACTGTTGACACCTCAGGCGGTGGTTTTAATGGCAATGGTTTTGCCTTTGATGCTAATATGACTCTGCAGGTTAATACGACTAATAAAGAAGTCACCCTTGGCAATGGCACTATCCTTAGCAAAGGTATTTATGTACGAGTCATGGCTGATGGCAAGTTACGATTAGGTGCAATTGATTCATCTGGTAATATGACTGGTTTCTTATTAGCCGGTTCTGATCCTATTAATAATAGTAAATTCTATCTGGAAATTGGCTCTACGGGCTTGACTGTTGCTGTTGACGCTGGTTTCTTTGCTATGGTTAATGATACAGCGGTTCTATCATTAAAAGCTACCGGTGCCTTGTTGATAAATCGATTTGGTATTGCCGCTTATATTGCTTTGATAGCAGATACCGACCCAAATTTAGCTAATCTTGGTTTTAGCTTTAGCGGCAAATTTACTTTAGAACTTAATACCACTAACCAGCCAATTAGTAAGATCGGCACTGTATCGGTCAATTTGGCAGCTGGTCCTTATCTCAGGTTGAAAGTTTCCGGGGCCAATGGTCCTAATGCTTATCTGAGTTTTGGCGCTAATGTAAATACCGGTTTCAGGCTCGAAGGTAGTTTTGTATTACAGATAACCTCAGCTGGCCTTGAAGTAGCAGCTGACACGCAATTAAAAGCTATGATTGCTGGTACCGCATTGTTAACACTTGACGCCGACGGTGCATTGTTAATAAATGATAAAGGGATAGCAGCAAAGATATCTTTAAGTGTCGCTGGTGGCTTAGATGGTATAGGCTTTAGCTTCAGCGGTAAATTTATCCTTGAACTTAATACCACTGGCCAATACATAAGCAAGATCGCTGGTCAAAGCGTCAACCTTGCCGCTGGCCCTTATGTTCGCATTGATATTGCTGGTTCATTAAAGGTATTAAATGTCCTTACCCTTAGTGGTGAATTTGTTCTTGAAATTAAAAATGGCGAATTGAATGCCTCAGTTGATGCCAGTTTACGCGTCTTTAGTGTTAATCTGGATGTCGATGCGAATCTGAAGATTAATTCCAAAGGTTTGATGCTAAATGCAAATATTACATTGTCGAGTAGTTCATCGTTTGTGCCTTTCAGTGGCTTTAAGATATCCGGTACATTAAATCTTCAACTCAATACAACTTCGTCGGGTGTAACACTTGGCGGCCAGTATCTTCCCGCTAAAACTGCCAGGATTAAATTAGCTAATGGCGAATTAAATATCCTCGGCTTCAAGGCCAGCGGTACAGTTATCATAACCGCCGGTGCTGGTGGTTTTAGCATTGTTGTGCCAGAAAGCGACCCGTTAACCTTGAAAGTAGGCCCGATTACCGCGAAACTGCACGGCTATGTCTATAGCGATGGCCGCTTTAGATTCACAGCTTCGGCAGGCTTCCGTGTAACTGCCGGCCCGGCATACTTGGAAGCTAATGTATCTATTACTCTTGGCAATGATCGATTTAGATTTTATGTCAGTGGTACAGCTGGCCTGAAAATTGCTGGTATTAGAATTGAGGTCAGTGCCTCCGGTGAAGTCTCTATTATAGGCAGTAACTTAAGCTTGAGAGTAACCGGAAGGGTTAGCCTTGGCTTCTTAGGTTCAGTCAGTGGCAGTGCTACTTTCAGTGTAGGCTCTATTGATCCTCCTGGTGCCGCCCAGGTTGACCCTGAACCCGTTCTTGCTACCCAAATTGGCAACACACTAAGGCTGAACATGGGAAGTTATGCCTATGCACGCCAGGTTTCTGAATATACTGGCATCAAAGATGAATCATACGAATTATGGCTTGACCCCACAGATTCAAGCAAAATTGTTGTCTCAGCCTTTGGTTTTGAACAGAAATTCAGTGGCATAACAAATATTGTAGTTTATGATGCTGGTGATGGCGATGATTCTATTCAGATAGATAGCGACATCACCGCCAATGCAAATATTAATGGTGGCTCTGGCAATGATAATATCTTCTATCTGGGTAAAGGTGTTGCAAGCATAAATGGCGGTTCTGGTGATGATGTAATTAAGGTCTTTAGTAGTAGTAACCATACAATCAATGGCGGCTCTGGAAATGACAAGCTTAGCGGCGCCGGTGGCAATGATACAATATCAGGTGGCTCGGGCGATGATGTTTTAGTTGGTGGCTCGGGTAATGACAGCTTAACTGGCGGAACAGGTATTGATAAAATCTATGGTGATTCAGGCGACGATAGTATTTACTGGCTTCCTGGTGATGGCGATGATTCTATAATCGAAGGTGGAAGTGGCTCAAATGACAGATTGTTTATCACAGCCACCAACAACAATGACAATATATCATTTGCTCCGCTGTTTGCTGGTTTCAAAGTATCATGGGCAAATGTTTCGTTAACTGCTAATGATATTGAAATCACTGAATTTAATGCAGTCGGCGGCAGAGATAATATCATTGTCGATGACTTCAATAATTCTTCTTTGAAGAACATTAACATTAATTTTGGCACAGATGCTGTTTCTGATGCAATAGTTATTAATGGCTCAGCTCTGGCCGATATATTTACACTTAATGCAACTGCCACCACCCTGAATATTATCAATACCGGTGGTGTCACTGTTACGGTCGACAAGGTAAACGCTGTCAATGGCAACGCTTCCCTGACATTTAATCTTAAAGATGGAAATGATACATTAAATATAAATCAAACTCTCAGCAATGTTGATACAATCGTCAATGCCGATACAGGCTCGGATATTATTAATGTAAAATACAATAGTAATGTCGATTTAATTGCTGGCCAATTAATAATTAATGGCCAGAGTGACATTGACGCACTAAATATTATCGATGCGATTAATGATGGCCCAGAGAAGATATACATAAACACTGCTAGTATTTATGGCCCGTCAATAGCAAGTGGCTATAACAATGTTTACATTAAACACACAGGCTTTGAAAATGTAAATATTAAGATGGCTAACAGCTCTGATATTATAAATGTCATGGGCACCAACCCAACAAGTATAACAAATATTGATAGTGGCCAGGGTAATAATGTTATAAATGTCAATAGCACAGAATCGGCAACTCTGGGGAATGTAAACACAATCCTTGGCCAGCTTATCATAAATGGCAGCTCAACATCTGATATACTTAATATTTATGATATCGATGGTGATGCCGCTGAAACCACGTTCATAATTTCTAATCAGATCCGTGGACTGGGCATGGCCGACACAGGTGTCTTCTATTATAATATTGAACAGCTTAATATCATTCTTGGTGATCGTAAAGATACTGTCAATGTCCGTAGCACAAATTCCGCAACTGTTACAACGATCAATGCCGGGTCAAAAGCTTCTAACATAATCAATATTGGCAATAATTCTCCATCGGTGCGTGGCAATCTTTATGGCATCGCCGGGGAACTTACTGTTGTCGCTAATTCAGACCAGGATACATTAAATATCAATAGTCAACATGACAATGTTGCTGTTTCTGGTGTTTTAACAGCTACGCAGCTGACAGGTCTGGGCATGACCGCCACTGTCACTTATCTGGCAATTGAAACGCTCAATATTAACCTTGGATCAGGTAATGACGATTTCACTGTCCAGTCAACCCATATTGGCGTAACTAATATATTAACCAATAAAGGTAATGACACTATTCAGGTTGGCACAGCTAATGGCACGGTTGATTTTATTGCTGGTCCGTTGTTTATTAATGCTGGTGCCGATGGCATTGATAAGCTCATTATCGAAGAAACCGGTGAAACTGATAATGATTTTGGAATACTGACAGAATATACCATCCTGGGCTTACAGATGGCCGAGACTGGAATTGTTTATGAAAACTTTGAACAGCTAGATATTATGCTTGGTTCCGGTTCCGATGAATTTTATGTACAAAACACTCATGCTGGCATAACCAATATTTATGCTGGCTATGGTCTCGAAGATATAATTAATATTAATTCTATCTCTGGAGTAACTTCTGTCTTTGGTCAATCCGGCAATGACATTATAAGAGTCAATGTCGACGAAGATGGCGTTCGGACTAAAAATAATGGCATTGCCGCTATATTAAATCTTGATGGCCAAAGTCAAAGCGATAGCTATGTTATTAATCTTTCTGGCAATGGTCAGGCCATAATCAATGTCCATGACAGCGGAACTGCAAGTGATGGTATCGACAACCTCACAATCAATGGTGTCGATAGCAATCCCAAATCTGATGACGAAATTGGTGATACATTCCTGCTTAGAAGATTGTTTATCGCATTGCTCAATGACGAAGATAATGATGGCCAATTCGACCTGGCCGAACGTGTAAATTATGATACCGCAATTAATGGTTTGTTGACTATCAATGCTCTTGGCGGCAATGACAGATTCTTCATTGATAATAACAGTGCTGCTGCTGTCTTAAATGGTGGCCTTGGCAATGATACTTTCCAGATCGGCCAAATCTATGGTGATGATCCTAATAATCCGGCATCACAAATCGCACCGGGCGACGAAATAATAACTGCAAAAATCACACGTGGTTATCTAAGTCAGGGCATTACCAAACCTATGACCGTTTCCGGTGGTGATGGCGATGATATATTCTCAGTTTACAGCAATAAAGCTGAAGTCAAGCTTAATGGTAATGATGGCAGGGATGAATTTGTAATTCGCGCATTTTTGCTATCAGACGATACATTTGCAACCCAGGCCAAGACCGATGTCTCTGGCGGGGCTGGTGATGACTTTATCCGCTACAATACTAATGCCGAAGTCGCAATTGATGGCGGTGATGGCTTTGATACTGTGGTTGCTGTTGGTACCGAAGCTGATGATGCTTTTGTGATAACCGCAAATGGTGTCTTTGGTGCTGGCCTGAATATCTCCCTTAGCGGCAATGAAGAAGCTCTTGAAATCGATGGCCTCGAAGGAAATGATACATTCTATGTCATCAGCACACATGCTAACGTTGTAACCACTATTCTTGGCGGCTATGGCAGCGACACATTTAATATCACCGGTGATGTCACTGAAAATATCTTTACTACTGGTTCCTCGGCTTTATGGGCTAATAATATTCACAATCTCAATCTGCTTCAGGGGCCTATAGTGATTCAGGGCGGCATTGGCCTGGGCCGTGACAGATCGCTTAAAGATGCAACAATGCTGCCTACTGAAATCGCTGTCGAGCCTGTTAATCTGACTATTGTTGTCGATGAAGATGCTCAAAGTGATACTATCAATGTCTTTAATGATTTCAGTGCCTCGGATAACACCGGCATCATGTCTTTCAGAACCGACATAACAACTCATGCACATACCATAACTGGTCTTGGTATGGCCAGTGACTTGACAGTAAATCAAGGCACAGATACTCAACCATTACAAGTTAATTATTCCGGTGGCATTGCATACAGCGAAATCGAAATAGCAAATATTATGCTTGGCTCAGGTGATGATAATCTTACAATCGAAAACACCTCAGATGATGCTATAACAGCCGTCTATGGTGGTAGTGGCGATGATACCATCATTATTAATGGTGGTGGTGGTCCTGATTCTCCTCTACTGGTCTTTGGCGATGGTACTCAGGATGGCTATCCATATCTGGCTTTGCCAACCGACATATCAAGCAATGCAATGATATTTGACCTTGCTGGCAATGATACTATTGATGCCAGAAACAGTAATAATAGCGTAATAATCTTTGGCGGTGCCGGAAATGACAACATTTATGGTAGTCAGGCCGGTGATTTTATTGCTGGTGGTTCTGGCAATGATACCATTGATGCCCAGGATGGTAATGATATTGTTTATGGTGATTCTGGCTTTAATCTGAATATTACCGCCAGGTTTAATCTTGCTCCTGATGTTTTGATTGAAGTGGCCGAAACCCTTGCTGGTCCAGGCGTTGCAGTTGCAGCATTGGGTGTCTATAGTTCACCTGTCTTCATAACCGCCGACATGCTGGCTGTTGGCGATGACAATATCCATGGTGGTTCTGGCGATGACATTATCTTTGGCGACCATGGCACAATAACTCAACAGCAGGGCCAATACCCAATATTTACCACCGGTTATATTACTGATGCAACGACTGTTTCTCTTGATGGTGGCAATGATACAATTTATGGTGACAATGGTGATGATAACATTTTTGGCGGCAATGGTCATGATACCATCAGCGACAACTCTGGCGATAATATAATCTTTGGTGATAATGGAACCATAAGTTATTCCAGTTCGTCAAGCAGTTCACGGGCAAGATTTGTAAAATCTCTTGATTATCAAACAGGTGGCAATGATGATATCTCCTCATCTTCAGGTTTGGATATAATCATCGCTGGCTTTGGTAATGACGAAATTGATTCAGGCAATGGCAATGATGTGGTGATCGCTGACAATGGAGAAATTTCATTAAATACTCCTTCGAAATTATACTTGATTACGACTGTTGCTTCTGATATTGGCGGTGACGATAAAATTCATACCAGCCATGCTAATGATATAATTATCGCAGGTGCTGGCGATGATGAAATTTCTGGCGGTTCCGGCGATGACATTATCTTTGGCGATAATGCGATCATTAAGCTTAATGGTTCGCTCAAACGTATCGAAATGTTCGAATCGACTGATGGCCAAATCGCTGGCGATGATATTATTTATGGCGATGCTGATAATGATATAATTCTTGGTGGTTCAGGCTTGGATAAGATTTATGCTGGTTCTGGCGACGACATAATCCTTGGCGACAATGCGACCTTTATATACCTTGACGATATCTTACAATCCATTGAATCAACCGAATTTGGTGATTCCGACATTATAACTGGCGATGATGGTAATGATATTATCCTAGGTGGTTTCGGCGCCGATACCATTGATGCAAATGAAGGTGACGATATTGCCTTCGGTGACAATGGCGTATTAACTTATGCCAGTGATTATCAAACATTTGAAACTACCGAACCTGGCGATTCTGATATTATCACAGGTGGCGATGGCAATGATATAATCCTTGGCGGTTCCGGCAGTGATACCATAAATGCTAATGCCGGTAATGATATAGTCTTAGGTGATAATGGTATTTTCCTGTATACCATAAATAATTTAATTGCAACAATCTCAAGCTTTGAATCTCTACCTACAGGCGATGACGATATTATCATAGGCGATGATGGCGACGATATCATTCTTGGTGGTTCCGGTTCAGATATTATCAATGCTAATGCAGGTAATGACATAGTCCTCGGCGATAATGGTATATTCAAATATGTTAATGATAATGGTGTGGCTATTTTAAGGTCGTTTGAATCTACCGACTTTGGTGCCGCCGATAATATAACCGGTGATGATGGTGACGACATAATCTTTGGTGGCATGGAATCTGATACCATCGATGGCAATGATGGCAACGATATTATCTTTGGCGATAATGCAATTGCTCAATATGAAACATCTGATTCTGGTTCCAGGTTATCTCAAGTGACATCAACCTTAATTACCCTTGGCCTTGATGATACTATCACTGGCTCACAGGGTAATGATTATATCGTTGGAGGCAGTGGTTCAGATAATATTCATGGCAGCCAGGGCCATGACTATATCGCTGGCGACAATGCCTCAATTACATTTGCTGATCCAACTCAGCCAATGACAGCAACCATTTTTGCCAGTATCGAACCTGAAATTGGCTCAACAGATACTATCTTTGGCGATGAAGATAATGATGTTATCTTTGGTGGCTCATTAAATGATACTATCCATGGAGGCCAGGGCCATGACATAATCTTTGGTGACCATGGGCGATATGATATTGCTCTAACTGATGAAAACATAATATCAATTTACACTACCGATATTTATTCTGCTGGCGATGACACGATTTATGGCGATTCTGGTAATGATTACATCGTTGGCCAACAGGGTTCAGACATTATAAGTGGTGGCGACGGCAATGATCATATCATTGGTGGCCATAATGTCTCTGGTGGCGACGATGCTTCGGACAATATCGACAGTGGTGCCGGTGATGATATCGTGCTGGGCGATAATGGCATATTCAGCTATGCTGACCATGTCTTTGGTTCCCAACTGCTGACTGCTAAGACAATCGATCCTGGTACTGGTGCCGATGACATAATCGAAGCTGGCCCCGGTAATGACATAGTTTATGGTGCCACCGGAAATGATACTATCTCCGGTAATACTGGTGATGATATCCTGTTGGGTGACTATGGCTTATTTGATCTTGCAATTATTGATAATCGTGGCCACACTTCAATTTGTGATACCGATTATATTGGTGCTGGAAATGATACAATTACTGGTGGCCCTGGCGATGATTTTATCGTTGGCCAACAGGGTGATGACAATCTTTCCGGAGATTCCGGACAGGATGACATCATAGGTGGCCATGTCCATTCCGGCATTGATGGCAATGACACCATCAATGGTGGTGATGATGCCGACGTGATCCTGGGCGATAATGGAATTATCACCAGAATATTTGCCTCAGGCCAATGGGTTACCTACCCGCAGCCTTTCGCTGATATCGTTCGAGAGGTAACTCTCTTCAAAGATAACCCAGGCATTACTGGCGATGATACCATCA
This sequence comes from Phycisphaerae bacterium, assembly GCA_016342495.1. Classification (GTDB taxonomy): domain Bacteria; phylum Planctomycetota; class Phycisphaerae; order Sedimentisphaerales; family SM23-30; genus JAEIOG01. The sequence continues at coordinate 9,969 of JAEIOG010000010.1, read as the reverse complement.
ACGGTGGTTCAGGCGATGACAGAATCTTTGGCCAGCCCGGTAATGACACTATTAATGGCGATGCTGGCGACGATGAAATTATTGGTGGTCCAGGCAGCAACACCATCTTTGGCGATGCTGATAATGATTTTCTGGTTGCAAATGAAGGCACAATCTTCAGAGCTTACGATCTTGGCCAGCCTCGCATCAATGTCGATGGTTCCTGGCACAGGGATGTAATCCTTGAAGATATCGCAATAGTTACCGATATTATCGATATTAATCAGCAGATGGCTCTGGGCACTGAACTATTAGCCCAGAAACTTGTTAATGCTGATATGGTCTTAGCTGTTGGCCAATTCGACAGCACTGGCATAAAAGTTGTTGATACTTCCTGGCAGACTTCGCTGGTTCTGATTGACCTGAACGAAGTCTTCAGCAATAACATCGATGGTGGCCTCGGCAATGATATCATCTTTGGCTATCGCGGTAATGACAACCTTATCGGCGATGATGGCAATGATATTATCTTTGGCGACCAGGCCAGCAATCTTGTCTCGTTCCCAACTGAAATACCTCATATTTACAATGCCATCAGACTGGTTGGCTTTGGCGATAATGTAACCTCAATCTCACTTAATCAGGGTGGCACTTTGATTCCTGCTCCTCAGGCTATCGAACCCGCCAGCTTGCAGACTGCTTCACCATTTATTTTCGATGCCCCAGTTGGTATTGTCCTGCCGGATTCAGTTGCAGATTATATAACTCAGGCTGGCGTTAGCGACATATCCTTAAATAATGGTTCCGGTTTGCGTCCTTACTTTAGCATGATACCATCGGTTGTGGGTCATTCCGATATCTTACCTGGCAATGATACAATAAATGCTGGCGCAGGCGATGACATGGTCTTTGGCGATTCAGCTGTATTCTATTCCGAGCTTTCATATGAATTGAAGCAGATTAACAATGCTCGCGAATTAGCCTGGCAGACAATCAATGGCCTGATATATTCACTTAGATCATTAACTCTTGATACCGAAGCTTTCGTTGGCGATGATGATACCCATGACATAATTATTGGCAGCGATGATATTACCGCAGGCGCAGGCGATGATATGGTTTATGGCGATAATGGCATGATTATCCAGGCTTATGTCAATGGTTCACCTGATATCGACAGCAGATATATGGCTCAAATGCTTAAGTTGCATGATTACCTGCTTGACCTGACCTGGCTTGCCGTCGATGTTGATATGGCTGTATTCCAAAGTCATCATCAGCTTATCGGTGCAATGATTGATTCTACGGGCATCGAAGAACCAGCTAAATCAAAGATTAATAACAAAGATCAAATTAATCCAGATAAACATATTTTATACATTTACAATGACATAATTAATACCGGCAGTGGCGATGACATGGTTGTTGGTGATGATGCCAGCATAATAACGACTGTTATTACTGATGGTCCCGCAGCGGCTAAAAAAGATACTTCCGTAGATAAGGTTCTTGTCAGCACTGCTGAGAAACTACTGAAAACCGATTTGAATGACTGGAAACAGCTGATTGCTGACCATGTTGATACATTCAATCCGAAAGATATGCAATATGCATCTAACCAGCTTGATGATATTAGCTGGGACTATAGTTATAACCTGATAATTCACAATAACAATATCGAAAGCGGCTTAGGCGACGATATGGTTTATGGCAATCAGGCCGTCATTGCTATGCCTGTGGTCCTCTCTGCATTGCAGGATAAAAAAGAAGCTAAACAGCAGGACAAGCTCATCAGCACCTTGCTAAAACAAATCAGTAAAGATATTGCTGATCGTTATAAAGCAGAGTTCAAACTAAGTCCATCCGATTGGCATCACAGTAAGTACATTGACCGTGGCTCTGGCAAGACCAAAATCATTATTCAGGCAGGCAATGACATTCTTACCTCACAGGGTGGCGAAGATTTTATCGTTGGCGATAATGCTATGGTAACTGCGACCTTTAATCTCGGTGAAATTGATACAATGTATCAATCAACAAAGGTATTAAAATTTAAAGTCAAAAACCTTAAGCTTGAAAAACATCTCAAGTATGGCATTGTCGATTATGATAAGAAAGCCAGCTCATTAAATGTTGACACTATCTATACCACCGACGCTTCTGTCATAATGGCCCAATGGGGCGACGATATCATCGCTGCACAGGCTGCCGGCTCACTTGTCCATGATGGTAGTGGTAAAGATATTATCGAAATAGGTGATGATGTTATACGCAAAGGTGGTAATTTACCTAATAAGAAAGTCTCTGCTATAGCCAGTGCCCATTTATTTGAAAACATAACGCCATTCAATTCCTTTATCACTGACCTGTCTGCCAATCCTGTCAGTGTCAGGACTGACTTGATGTTTGATCCGTTGGTTGGCTTACGTTCAGAAAGAAACGAGCTGGCCAGCCCTTCAACTACGCCATTTGAAAATATCAGCGTGACACCTGCTCTCGCTCAACCAGACAACGCTATCTACAGCGAGGTTTATGGTCAGGCGATTGCTTCAGATTATCTGGAGATGACATTTACAATCAATATTACAAAGCCAGATCGCGGTTTTGGTGCTAATGGCTACATCATTTTCGACTACAATAGTCCAACTGACTTCAAATTCGCTGGCATTGATGCTAAGAAAAACAGAATTGTCATTGGCCATCGCAATGATGAAGGTTGGGTTGTAGACCAGAAGAAAGGTTTAAGCCTGAAATATGCTGTTGATCATTCCGTCGAAGTATTACTTGATGGTGGCATAATATCTATATCTGTTAACAATAAACGCACTATTAGCCACAATTTCGGCAAGCTCATTAGTGCTGGTAGCTTAGGTTTCGGAACCAATAATTCAACTGCCGTATTCACTGACATTGTTCAGATATTGTCCCATGATTTTATGAAACGCCAATAATCCTCCCAAAATCGCCATCTTTTCCTCAAAATATCACGGTTGACGCAAACCCTTTATGAGTTTATAATAACTATTCTTTGAAATAATAACTACTTGTTTAATTGATATAAAGGCGAACAGATGTCTGGAAATCTCGAAAAATTCACCGAAACTAGCAAAAAAGCATTAAAAGACCTGGCTAATGTCTCATCTTTGGATGATCTTGAACAGTTTCGTATCAAATATCTCTCTCGTAAGGGTGAGATTACTGGTTTAATGGGCCTTTTGGGTTCACTTCCTAAAGAATTAAAACCCCAGGCTGGCCAGTTGGCTAACAAAATTAAAAATGAAGTCAAAGGTGCTTTTGACTCTTGTCAGGCTAAACTTAAATCCTCGTCAACGGTCGTGAGTGGCCCTTTAGTCGATGTAACCCTGCCCGGCAAGACAGTAAAACTTGGCAGCCCACATTTGATTACCAGAATGATCGATGAATTGTTGGAAATATTTGGACGTATGGGTTTTAGCGTAGTCTATGGCCCGGAAATCGAAGATGAACAGCACAATTTTATAGGCTTAAATATCCCCGAATCGCATCCAGCCCGTGATCCATTGGATAATTTTTATATTGATGATCTGACCTTGCTTCGCAGTCAAACCTCGACTGTTCAAATTCGTGTTATGGAAAATAATGAGCCTCCTATCCGTGTCGTCGCTCCAGGTCGTGTTTATCGTCCTGATACCGTTGATGCTACCCACATGTTCATGTTTCATCAAATCGAAGCTCTCGTTGTCGATGAAGGCGTCTCCATGGTCGATCTTAAAACCACCATTGACCAGTTCCTTAAAACCCTGTTTGGCGAAGATACCACCTGGCGTTTCCGTCCTAGTTTTTTTCCATTTACTGAACCATCCGGTGAAGTCGATCTACTGATTCGTGGGAAAAATGGCGAAGAAAAATGGATCGAAGTTGGTGGTTGTGGCATGGTCGATCCCAATGTGTTCAAAGCTGTTGGCTATGACAGCGAAAAATATACCGGCTGGGCCTTTGGCTTTGGTATCGAACGCCTTGCAATGCGAAAATACGGCATCACCGACATCCGCCTGCTGTTTGAAAATGATTTAAGATTCCTGGAGCAGTTTTAATATTTAGTATGTCAAAAAAACCCTCAATAGCATATTGAGGGTTTTTTTGTGGTTATGGGGTTTTTCTAATGAAAAAAAGTCGATTAGCTATATTGTTTTCTTGTATTATGACGTCGGTTCTTTTTGGCAATGAGATTAAGCTTTGGTATCAGCAGCCCAGTAAGGATACCAGTGATGCTTTACTGATTGGCAATGGCCATCTGGGTGCGATTATTGAAGGACAGGTCGCTCTTGAAACAATCCGATTCAATGAAGAGACCTTATGGACTGGTGGCCCTTCAGAATACAACAAACCTGATGCCTGCAAAAGTTTACCTCAATTTAATAAGCTAATTGCAGAAGGCCAGACCGATCAAGCTAGTGATTTGTTCAAAAACAAAATACTCGACTCCAATTATAAACCAGCTACGATGTTGCCTTTCGGCATTATTAACCTGGAATTCCCCGGCCATGAAAAGTTTACCGATTATCGACGTGGACTTGATTTAAATACAGCCATCACCACTATTTCATATATTGTTGATGAAATAATGTACAAACGTGAGATTTTTGCCACAGCTGCTGATGATGCTATTGTGGTAAGATTGACCGCATCGGACAAGGCTAAGATTAATTTTAATGTATCGCTTGATACTGATTTGCCTAACGCCGAATACGAGTTTGTCGATAACTCTATTATCCTCCAAGGTCAGCTGGACGCCCCCGACACTTTGAAATATTATTCAATACTGAAAGTCGACAATCAAGGTGGTTCAATAACCGCAAACGACAAACAGCTACAAATAAAATCCGCCGACAGTGTTACGATTATATTAACAGCTTCAACCAGTTTCAAACATTTCAAAAGTGTGCGTGGCAAACCGGACAGAACCTGCAAAAGGGTGATTGAAGCTATTTCTGAAAAAGATTATGCCTCGATAAAACGATCACACCTGCATGAATATCAGCGTTTATTTAATCGTGTAGAATTTGATCTTGGCCCCATGCCAGAAATCCCCACTGACCAATGGCTTAATAGCTTTAGCGATGAAACAGTTGATCCGGCATATTGGGCTTTTTGTTTTCAATATTATCGTTATCTGATTATTGCTGGAAGCAGGGTTGATACTCAGCCGATGTTTCTTGATAATTTATGGCATCCGAGTAAAGCCCGTAGTTCAATTGGTTTAGTTGGGACTTACAGTTGTGTTGAAGTAGCTAATTTAAGTGAATGCCATTATCCTTTAATTGACATGATTGAAGAGATGACTGAAACTGGAGCAATCATTGCTGAGCAAATGTATGGGATTTCTGGATGGGTCAATATGGGCAGATGTGATATCTGGCGATATTGTGGCCCTGATAATGTTGATAGCAAATTTGCTCTTCGAATAGCAGAGTCTCTTTGGGAGCATTATGACTATGAACGTGATGAAGAATACCTGGCGATGCGGGGATATGGCCCATTAACTGAAGCCACAAGGTTTTATACAGAATTATCATCCAAAACTGACACAGATATTTCCCTTGCATACGATTTTTTGTCCGGTTTTGTTCATGCTTCAAGGATACTTGACCGAGATGAGCAGCTAAGAATAGAATCTGAAAGGGTGATTGCTGGAATAGATAAACAGAAGATTATAGATAGAAATTATTCTACAGATTATATGTCAAACTTATTTAAGAATTTGCCGACGATAAAATATGAAAAGTTCATTATGCCATATTTTATTTCCAATGCATTGATTTATAGTAACTTTGAAACTGTCGAACTTCTCCCCGCATTGCCTAAACAATGGCCGGATGGATCAATTAAAGGTATTTGTGCTCGTGGTGGCTTTGTTGTTGATATGCAATGGCAAAGTGGCGAACTGGTCAAAGCTTCAATACGAGCTACTAAGGATGAACCTTTAATTCTGAAATATAAAAATAAAACAGTCAAGCTTCAGACCAAAAGCCGTCAACGATATGATTTCGATGGTCAACTGCATCAAATTAACTGATAAAAAAACAGCATCATTTAACCCCTGGATGGGTTACTATGATGCTGTGAAATTTTCATTTGAAGGATGCAGCCAATTAAATTTCCATAACTTCATCAGTTTTGATTTTCAGCACTTGATCTACCAGATCAATATATTTCTTGGTAATGTCGTCCATTTCCTTTTTGCCATTGTCACGTTCATCTTCAGTAATCGCTTTAGCTTTCTGAGCGGCGTCAATGGCTTTATTGGCATCACGACGTAAATTACGAACGCTTACGCGGGCAGCTTCGGCTGAATGCTTTAGCTGAGTAGCTAGCTGTTGGCGGCGTTCACCGGATAGCGGTGGGACATTCAAACGGATCATACGTCCATCACTTTGAGGCGTAATACCAATATTGGCCGCCTGAATAGCTTTATCAATATCCTTAATACATGAGGTGTCAAAAGGCTTGATAAGAATCATGGTCGGTTCAGGAGTGGATAGATTAGCTAATTGTTTCATTGGCGTATCAGCACCATAATAGCTCACAATTAGATTCTCAACTAAAGCAGTTGATGCCCGGCCTGTGCGAAGCCCGCGGAATTCTTTCTTTAGGTGTTCGATGGCCTTTTCCATCTTCTCTTCTGATTCCATTTGAATTTCTTCTACTGATATATTTTCGTCAGCCATGTTATTTCTCCGAATTATTAATAAGCTATCTTCGCAACTTCCAGTTGCCTTTTATTTTGTAATTAAAGTACCAACGCTATAGCCTGTAATAACTTTTGATACCGTGCCGGGTTTCATCAGATTACAAACAATAACATCAATATCGTTATCGCGACACATTGTCATGGCAGTCTGGTCCATAACTTTCAAATTATCACGGATAACTTCGTCAAAGCTAAGCTTTTTGTACATTGTTGCGGTGGGGTCTTTGACCGGGTCGGCATTGTATACTCCATCAACTTTTGTAGCCTTGATCAGAACATCAGCGCAAATCTCAGCTGCTCTTAATGAGGCACACGTATCAGTTGTGAAAAATGGATTTCCTGTACCGCCAGCTAAGATAATCGCCCGGCCATCTTCAAGATGCTTCTGGGCACGGCGACGGATAAATGGTTCACAAACAGAATTCATTTCTAGCGCAGACATTACCCTGGTAGACAGCCCTTTGGATTCTAGTACATCTTGCAATGCCAGGCTGTTTATTACCGTAGCTAACATACCCATCTGGTCAGCAGTCGCCCTATGAATACTTGTTTGGTTACTTAAGGTTTCGCCACGAAGCAGATTGCCAGCACCAACAACTACAGCAGGCTGGACACCAAGATTGCTCAACTCAAGTATCTGGTCGGCTAAGATATTTATTGCATTGCCAGAAATACCAAAGGCACCCGTGCCACTTAAGCCTTCACCAGAAATTTTCAGTAATACGCGTTTATATTTAAGTTCAGCCATCTTATACTTTCTCACTCATTATCGAATTTGCAGGTAATACTAATGCTAGATTTTATACATTCTGCCTGCCTCTAAGTTTGTATACTGCAGGGCTTTGGCTCTGCCAGATAAAATCATATCCTTTGGGTATAAAAGCATGAAGCTAGGATGGTTTGATTAAAAATTCTCTTTCAAACTTTCACTCGTTTTGTATTACAATTCCACTTGTTATGTCCTACAGCTAGAAAAATCAAGCCTGCCGATTTTATTATCGACAGGCTTGTATATTTTTATTAACCGATTTGAATTCGGGTAAAGCATTTAACGGTAAGTTTACCGCCGGCTGCTTTACCGACTTCTTCAACCAGTTCGGAGACAGTTTTGCTGTCATCTTTGACAAAAGGTTGTTCCAACAGAACAATCTGTGAAAGCCATTTGTCAATTTTACCTTTGACAATATTTTCAATGATATTTGCTGGTTTGCCAGCCATCTGTTCGCGGGCAATTTCTTCTTCTTTAGCGATCAGAGCAGGGTCCACATCATCACGGGAAAGTCCTTCTGGATTAATAGCAGTAACATGCATCGCCAGGTCTGCACCAAGAGTTTTGATGGCTTCTGAATTAGCTGCCTGGTCATTTTCGGCATCTATCTGAATCATGGTCGCAACTTTGTTATTGAAATGAACATAGCTATGGATATAACCAGGGCCAGTTAATTCAAAACGTGCGAAGTCACCCAATTCAGTTTTTTCACCAGATTGACTTACCAGATCACTGATAACAGTGCTAACGGTTCTGCCATCTGCAGTTGCTAGTGCACCAAATGCCGCTACATCAGCTGGTGCTGAATCAGCTGCCAGCAATGCATTAGTTGCGGTTTCAACTGCTGCGCCAAAGTTGTCATTTTTAGAAGTAAAATCAGTTTCACAGCAGATACTTGCTGCAACTGCAATTTTACCATCATCTGATTTTTTAGCTGCGATTCGACCTTCTTTGGTTTCTTTGCTGCTACGTTTTTCCATAACAGCCATACCTTTTTTGCGTAGAAGCTCGATGGCTAATTCGATGTCGCCTTCGGTTTCAACCAGGGCATTTTTGCAGTCCATCATAGACTGACCTGTTTGGTCACGCAGTTGTTTTACGGTTGCCGCTGAAATAGAGGCCATAATATTACTCCTATATTATAAAATATAATTCTGATGTTATTCTGCCATATACCGGTATGCTTGCAGTCCAAGTAGTAATCTTGTCACCATAAAAAATACAAACCATAGCTAAGCTATTACCCGTGTTATTTTTTTTGGCGTATCATTTCGGTAATGACATTTGCCTTAATAATCAAATATCCGGTGGGCTGCATGCCCGCCCGGATATGTTTTTCGTATACTAATTTACTTTTACTTAATTTAACTTTTTAATACCTTGGTATTATTCGCCTTGATTTTCTGGTGCGGGAGCTTCAGTCGTTTCGGCAGGAGCCGGAGCTACTTCAGTAGCAGCACCTGCTGCTGCTGCTGCTGCTGCTACTGGTGCAGGTGCTGGTGCCGCTGCTTCTTGACTCAAGGACGCTCTGCGACTGCGGCCTTTTCGTTGTTCGCCGTCGCCTTTGATATCTACCCGGCCAGCTTTGCCTTCCATTACGGCATCGCCTATCTGGGTGAGAATGATTTCGATACCACGCATAGCGTCATCATTACCAGGAATTGGAATATCTACAATGTCAGGGTTAGAATCGGTATCAAGCAGACAAACAGTTGGAATACCGAACTTGACAGCTTCACTGATAGCAAGGTGTTCACGACAAGCATCAATGATAACCAAAGCTCCTGGCATACGATCCATATTACGGATACCTTCAAGATTACGCTTGATCTTGCGGTACTCGCGACGGAGCATAGATTCCATTTTTTTGCCTTGAGCTGCCATCTGACCGGATTCATCTAAAGCTTCAAGCTCTTCCAGACGACCCAGGCGTTTACGAATGGTACCAAAGTTAGTTAGTGTACCACCAAGCCAGCGTTCTGCAACATAAGGCATGCCTGTACGGGCAGCTTGTTCGGTGATAGGGGTTTTTGCTTGACGTTTTGTACCAACAAAAAGAACGTCTTTGTTTGATGCTACAACATTTGTCAGGAACTTCCGGGCACGGGCTATGCCTTTGATGGTTTCCTTGATGTTGATGATGTGAATCGCATTACGCGAACAAAAAATGTAGGGTTTCATCTTCGGATTCCAGCGCCCAACTCGATGTCCGAAATGAATGCCCGCATCTACCAATGCGCGGACTGTATTATTATCCAAATTTTGTACCTCCATATTATGTACATTTTGGTTTATGCGCAACAAGCGCATATCTATTAGCCATGTAAGAATATAGCCCAAAAGGGTTTATGTCAAGCCAAAAAGAGCCAATACTTTGAAAAAAACCATATTTATGACTCTTTCACTATATTTATTATAGGGCTTGTTCAATAAATCACAAGTTATTTATTGCAAAAGGTTTATGATTTAAATAGAATACTTCAGGTGAACG